>CAYTQD010000100.1:0-1655 GCA_964439995.1 uncultured Nitrososphaeraceae archaeon | reverse complement strand
GGTGATGGAATTGATAACAATGGTGATGGAAAGGTAGATGAAAACTGTCCGGTGCAAGGATCACTAGAGATTTGCGGTGATGGAATTGATAACAATGGTGATGGAAAGGTAGATGAAAACTGTCCTTGAGTGTTTATTCCCAATCCATACTCTGTTCCATAGCAAAATTGTGGTCTTATAGTTAGTCCCTAAACTCTGCAGTCCAGCTCGCGAGTGGAATGACGACACGTAGGTATGAGTAGTTCTACTTGAAGAAGCATCTTACGGACAGAAGACAGTTCTCAATCAACCACGACAGGGATTGCTAGTAACTCGGCCTGAGATAATTATGACATAGCGATAATTGGCTGCTATAGGACGCTAATTTGGTCTGAATTACAGGTATTGGGCTTTCCAAGATGATTGAAGGAGGCGGAGATATCTTAGTTAACCTAGCCACAACAACTGGGGTAGGGTATTTAAGATATTGCTTGCCCTCGCCTAACTCACTAAGTCACCTGGGGTGAGTAACGGTTAAATATTGTCATAGACAAATATAAGTAATATGGCCGGTCCTGCCTCTCCCCCATCATTTGACTTAATTCTTGACATAATAGGAAACAATACCAGAAGAAAAATTCTTGCGGCTCTAGCAAGAGAGCCTCTGTATTTTAATCAACTAGCAAATGAGATAGGTGTGGGGCAACAAGCTATACTCCGTCATATGAAGACTTTGGAGGATATTGGCCTGATTGAATCATATGCCGAAAAGAGTAATCTAGGAGCTCCTGATAGAAAGTACTACCAGCTTAACTCGTCATTCAGCCTTACTATCTGTTTATCCCAAGATTCCTTTTCGATAGAAAATCGCAAGATTGAGGAGTCCAGACTCAAGGAATCAAATAAATTCTACAAGGAATATGATTCTCTTTCACAAAGCGACGATGGCCAAGTACTAAAACAACTCCAGGCTAATCTGGCAAATATAGAAAAAGAGATCTCTACACTAGATTCAAGATTAAACGATCTAAGAGCCCTAAGGCAGCTAATAGTGCGTCGTCTTCACAAGATAGCAAGAGATAACTTCGAGCATGAGTTTGAGCGCAAAGTACTGCATACAATTATCTCAGAAGCCCCACAGTCTGTTTCTGAACTAGCAGAAAAGCTTAGCGAAAGGCAACGTCATGTGACAAAAACCCTGAGTGGGATGAATAATAAGTTGTACAAGAGTCGCGATGAAGAGAGAATACTGTCATAAGGGTCACTTACTCACACCAGGTGAGTAAGATATATATACTGATCTTGCCATAGATATGGTAGGTGAAAAATGAACGTATGAGTAATTGGGCGATTGAACCAGACGACTGGTTCCGAAGAATATTTGGTGGCAGCAGCCTTCCGTTCCTCTCTCGAAGAACAGATGATTGGTTTACAGATATGCCAAGACAGTTCGAGCAGATGAAAAGAGATATGGAAAGAGCATTTCAAGACCGCTTTGGGGATATAGACGAATCAAAAGTGCCGAAAGACCTAGTAAGAGAATATCAGACTCCAGAAGGAGTCAAGGTACATGAAGTTGGGCCGCTGGTATATGGCTATTCAATGACCGTTGGACCCGATGGGAAGCCTAAAGTAAGGGAATTTGGAAACATAAAATCACCTGTAGGGCTTGCAAG
>CAYTQD010000099.1:0-2020 GCA_964439995.1 uncultured Nitrososphaeraceae archaeon | reverse complement strand
TATAATCGAAAGTGCTCGAACAGGTGAACACGGTGCACCTGGTGATGGTTTGATATTTACCTATAACATAGAAAGATCGATAAGTATAGCTACTCTGGAAAAAGATGAAAAAAGTATTGAATGATTTTTCATGACATATAAGGAAAGATGGTTTTTATGTACACAATTTACTTTATTCAATCCTATGGATGGTCCTAACCGTCCCCTGATCCTATACTTGGTAGCATCTTCAATTGAGTCCAAGGCTTGATGTCCTCATCTCCCGTTAGGTCCTTAATTAGCAATAATTTCAACTATCACTAGATGAAATAGATCTTAATGCGATGAGAAATCGATTGCCCTGCAGTACTTGGTGAAAACTCAGCTACTCCAAAGAGCCATCTTCGTTATCTATCTCTCGGTATCCTTATATACCATTGAAAACTTATTCGTCTGAATGTTTGAGGTTACTTTGCCTTCGGGTCGCGAAATTGTACCTGCTCTAATAGTTGTAGATATGCAGAATGGTTTTGTGAGCAAGGGTGGTTCATATGATAAATTAGGTATGAATACTCCTAACTACAGAGCGATAGTTCCAAAGCTCAAGGAGTTAATCGAATTCTGTAGGACTATGGACATTCCTATATTTTACACTGAGGCAGTTAAGGAGGCAAGTGGAATAGATATGCTCACACATATCCATAACTTTCTACCAAAATCAAGGCAGGAGAGACTGAAGGTACCTATCTGTGTTAGAGGTACCTGGGATGGAATTACAATGGACGAACTAAAGCCCAAAGAAAGTGATCACGTAGTTATTAAAAGAAGAGATTCTGCTTTTCAGGATACTGAACTCCGGGTTTGGCTTCAAAGCTTGGGCGTCAATTTGTTAGTATTCACTGGAATTGATACTTCAATCTGTGTAGAGACTTCATTAAGAGATGGATTTAACATAGGATATGATGTAATGATAATCTCTGATGCTACAGCTTCAGGAAATCAGAGACACTACGAAACCACATTAGAAAGAGTGAGGGATTACTATGGATTGGTAATGGATATAGCTCGCTTCAAGAAATCAATTACCAATCTAAATAAGATAAGAAAGGGCGAAGTAGATTTAAGTCATGTACATGAAGAGACTTTAGCTGACTTTCTAGAGGAATTTAATTTGCTAGATCCTAGAACCTTTGCTCTTGAAACTATTACTTAACCTTTCATTTCCTTTATAAAATTGATACCCACTCATCGATGTATAATAGTACCATATGCAATTTTACTTACAAACCTAATTGCTCTTCCTATTGTATTCTATTTATTCTTAGACACATACTCGCCTATCTGCTGTAGCTCTTTGACAAACGTGTTATAGTCATAGTGTTGTGTGTGCAATACGTTGCTCCAAAATCCAGTCTGTCCCACTAATACCCCCAGCTCACTTAATTCCTCATCTGAAGCGCCCCACATCATTTTTGATACTTCCTTATGGTATGTCTCACAATAAGGACATTTGACTGCAGCTGATGCTGCCAACATCATCATTTCCCTATATTTTTGGGGTATTACAGATTCTCCTATCATATATTTTTTAAATAAAGGCCACATTTGGGTAAGTATATCTTTGGGCGTACTTTTCATAAAACCTGGGACTATACCTAATGTGCTTTCTATCTCTTTTATGGTTTCCTCGTAATTCATAACGTGATCGCGTAGGAAAACTCTATTAAAGTCTTTGTCCATGCATCTAAGTGCCTAAAATCTAGCCAAAACCGAAGACCTGAAATACAGTGTTATTAAGGTCAAAATTATTGGAGAATATGTGTAAAAATAGTTTGTCCTAAAGCTTAAATTCACACATATAGAGCAGTAATATGATATTGTCATTAAGAAGCACATCTAACATAGTAAAGCTTAACTCTAGATTGCTACTTGTTAGTTTCGTACTACTTTTCTTGACATCTGTAATTTCAATTCATCCGACTGTCACCGTAGTTGCACAGACTTCGGAAAGTACCCCTTCTCCTGGAGCCACCAGTCTTCC
>CAYTQD010000098.1:0-2075 GCA_964439995.1 uncultured Nitrososphaeraceae archaeon | reverse complement strand
TCAATGACATTGACATTGATTTTCCTAGTGTCTACCTGTGGGATATTGAATAATTTGGATGAAATTAGTGACCGAAGCTCCTTGTCGCTTTTTCTCCCAGCAAGTTGGTCTTCTGAGGTGTAAGGGACGTTGCTAAAATAATAACCAGCATACTTGTTGTCGCGACGCTCTCCACTATCATCGCCAGCATTGTTATTAGTTGCATGCATATGCTTACAATAGAGCTTTAGACATTTTTAAGCGTTCTTGAATCCATATGCGAAGTGCACCGAAAAATCCCTCACGAATACATTTTAAAGGAATTAGGAAGACTCCTATAACCCGTGAGTAGAATTCACAGTTTTTCTGGGCGTAGAATAGACCCGCCTGCTATCTCTAGCAATATGACTGTGCGAGAATTGGTAGAATTTTATGGCGCAACTGGCTTTAACGCCCGCAGACTATACGAGGCATTGCAGGTCACTAAACGTATGATAGATAGGGGAGCGTGTGTGTGTCTTACGCTAGCCGGAGCACTTGCTCCAATCGGTTTAGGAAAGTCAATTTCAGCCTTATTAGAAAATGGGTTTGTAGACTGGATAGTCTCCACGGGAGCAAATGTTTATCACGATCTTCATTTCGCCTACGACCTCCCAGTCAGACAAGGGCATTTTGATGTGAATGATGACATACTCTATTCTAAACAGATAGTTCGGATCTACGATGTATTCATTAAGGAAGTTGGGACTCTTCAGAAACAGGACGAGATAATTCGGGATCTGTGGACCGGCAAAGGCTTTTCACTTGACAGCGCTTCGGCATCAACAGCTGACCTGTGTAACACTTTAGGTATGGCTGCCCAAGAGTACTCGTCTTATCCTGATAGATCTTTCACGGTTAGTGCATATAGGAACGACGTTCCTATTTACGTACCAGCTATATCCGATTCTTCCATAGGACTGAATTTATTGCCTCTTCTTCTTGATGATAAACGTGTTAATCCGAATGTGATCCTGGATATCGCAGAGTCAGCTGCTATACTTTGGAAGAGCAAGGTGTCTGGAGGTATAGAATTAGGGGGAGGCGTACCTAAGAACTTTTTTCAACAGACCGGACCGGCATTATTCCAGATCCTCAAGTTAAAGGAAGGGGGGCATGACTACCTAGTTCAATTCACCGACGCCCGGGCTGACACAGGAGGTCTATCCGGAGCTACGCTGCAGGAAGGTAAGAGCTGGGGAAAGATCAAATCGGCACACGAAGGTAACGTAATAGTTTACGGTGATTCATCAGTTTATTTTCCAATCCTAGCATCATTTATCATGTCGGAATGCAGACCGCGTAAGCGCAAGAGACTCTACAGAAAGAAAAAAGATTGGCTGAAAGAGTTGAAGTTCGCTTACACGGGTACCAGAAAGCATAAGCGTAAAAGCGATGCATAGTAGTACCAGGTTTTATTCATCATGAATAGTGAACTGAAAGATTTCAAATTCAAGGTACGGGGAATTGAAGCAGGTGATCTGAAAAAGGGATTGTTAACTACTCTTTCGAATTTGTCTGAATTGGGAAAAATAGAAAGTGATCCAGAGAGAGCTGGAAAGATATTAAAAATAATCAATGCAAATCCGTTTCACAAGATATTCGTCGCCGTAGAAGACATTTCTGCAGAGATAATCGGGACGACAACTCTCCTTATTGAACAGAAAGTTATCCATGACGGAGGGAAAGCTGGGCATATTGAGGATGTGGCAACTCGCAAGGGATACGAAGGATTAGGAGTTGGTTCTGCTCTAATTAGTCACGCCTTAAAATACGCCGAGTCGGCTGGTTGCTATAAGGTAGTATTGGACTGTTCAGAATCCAACATACGCTTTTATCAGAAAAATGGTTTCAGGATACACGAAACATCCATGAGATATGACTTCAGTAGTTGAATGATCTCCCTTCCTCTTTGACTTTACATCTAAGCTAGCTAACTTCAAAGCTGGGAAACAGGATGAAAACATGATGGTCACGGCTTGGTAATGAGCAGGCCGAGCTCGTTATTCATTCAATTGATTTACAACGAGCTCTAACTGAGAGATATCTCTGCTCCC
>CAYTQD010000097.1:0-2381 GCA_964439995.1 uncultured Nitrososphaeraceae archaeon | reverse complement strand
GAATGCTGAAAAGGCATTTGAATATGCAGCTTCTCTTGCCCAGAAGTTTGAGGGTTCTCATCTGCTGATTGTCACGGTAACCGAGAGATTTGCTACGGTTGGACATTCTATTCTTTTACAACTTGAAAAGGACAGAAAAGAGATGCTCAAGAAATTTCAGAATAAAGCTACTATGATGGGATTGAAATCTGTAGATATGGTAGAAGAGGAAGGAAGTTCTGCTGCTAAACAGATTCTCAGCATATCATCAAGAGAAAATATTGATACAATAGTTGTCGGTAGTAGAGGACTATATCTCACATCAGAAGATTTTATCCTTGGAAGTACTTCGTATAAGCTCGCTCAGACTGCAAAGTGTACATTGATTATCGTTCGATAAGTTGGTTATAATCGCTTTTGTGCAGCTAGCTTGATAGAAATATGGCTAGGAGTTGAAATCCCCAAAATGATGTGCACTTGCAATTATAAAACTCGCTTATTCTTGAGCATAAGGCAAGTCTATCCATGTATCCACCTGCTTGATGTAAGAAATGGTAATATATAATACACTTTGCAACAATATTCTTGTCAACGACAATTGCCCACTGCCTACGTCTTCATGAACTGCAATAGTGGAGCTGAAAAAGGAATAATCCAGGATATAGCTGATATACAAGAAGTGACTGAGGTAAGAGGAGTATATGGAGTCTATGATATTTTTGCAAAAGTAGAATCCAAAACCAACGAGTCATTAAATGACATAATAAAATTTAGAATAAGAACGAAACCAGATATAACTTCAGCAATGGCTTTGTTTGATATTGGCAGGCATCTTGGGAAAGGCTAGGCCGCTACAACAGAATCGGCTTGGATTTGCGCGCCAATCTGAGTTTGTCAATGTAAAATCGTCTTAGTCATCAATTTATTACCGTGATACCATTCATCAAACCTCCAGCTGCTTTACTTATATTTGAAATCCCCGTAATAAACATGAACCGAAGGAAAAATCTCAGATCTAGAGGTTTCTAGCGTAGAATTAGCCAAATCGACTACCAAGATTATTATCCGAGTCAAATGTCAGTATCAAGTGTTGTGAAACAAAAATGGTTCAATCAGATTACAAGGTAATAGTCTTTTTTAAATGCTACAAGTGTGACTCGGCGTTATACGAAGTCAAAAACGGGAAAATCAAATGCCCAAAATGTAATAGGATTAGAGGAAAGATACTGAGATAATGGCTCTAGAATCTTTTAAAGTGGCATGCTATTTTTAGCTACCAGATGCGGTTCTAGTAGCTAGGTTCTACATCTATCATACATATGGACGCAAAACTAATTGAGTTCTACGTCTAACATATACTTTAAGTGATTAAACCTATTTCTTATTGTTACCTCGGTTACGCCCGATGCCTTTGCTAACTCACTCTGAGTTCTATTTTCACCCGACTTTCTCGAGGACATATAAAGTACAGTTGCAGCTAGGCCCATGGGATCTTTTCCTGCAGATAATTCTTCCCTTATGACCTTTTCCATCATCTCAATAGCCCCTCTTTTTGTCTTCTCGCTTATGCTGGATTTGTTTGCAATTTTGGCTATACATTTCATTGGATCTATTGCAGGCGACTTAATCTCCAGTTCGAATACAAGTACTCTATAATTTCTTGCAACATCTCTTCGGTCTATATTACAACGTTCAGCTACATCCCGTATCGTAATAGGACTACCCATTTCTCTGCACGCGATATATATAGCAGCAGCTAGTATTCCAAGAACCGTTCGACCACGGACTATTCTTCTTTCATGAGCCTTTCTATAGATATAGGCTGTCTTCTCAACTAGGGCCTCCGTTAAACCAAGCTTGTCCTTTAGTCTTTCAAGTAGATAAAAAGCATCTCTGAGGCCCCTATTTTCAGAACTGGAGGAAGAGACCTGTAATCTCGAATCCCATGTCCTTAATCTTTCGATAGATGATCGCACAGATGCCTTCAGTTGCTGCCCACTTGCATCTCTGTTTTCTCTTCCTATAATGGTAGAAAGACCCATATTGTGAACAGCTAGAGATCTGGGTGAGCCAGTCCTTGATCCGTTTCCTAGCGTTTCTATCGTAAACGCACGACTTTCCTGGTGTTCATAGTCCACTATCCTCTCAGAAATCACTACACCGCAGTTACTACAAATTATTTCGCCAGATTCATTATCTGTAATAACAGCATGATTTTTTGTGCAAGTATAAGAAGTAATCTGATTATTCATTTTTTTCAAGACCATTTAGAATTCAGCCCATAAGGGAATACTCTACAGTTTTGAATTTGGGATATGTTACCGGATCTCCTCATATCTGATGATTACACTCAGTTTATTTAACGGCAACGTCTGCGGTGTATTGCAGAGCAATTCATAAGT
>CAYTQD010000096.1:0-2514 GCA_964439995.1 uncultured Nitrososphaeraceae archaeon | reverse complement strand
CAATAGTTATCTCTTCTAAACTATGAGAAACCCTATATGCAAGATATTGACCTTGTCTTGTGTCGTAATTTTTTACAAAATAGATCATTGGTCTTCCATTGACTGTATCAGCCTGAACAGCTAATACCGGATGGGAATTCAGATACAGAGAGAAGATAGGTAATGGCGTACGTTCAAGGGCACATACAAATCTCCCAAAATCATTCAGACTATAAAGCTCAACGTAGTAAGGAGATTTGGCTTTCAATTCTCAAGGTTTTAAATTAAATTTATTGATATTAAAGTCATACGATTTGTTGATATAAGTGCCTTGTATTGTTCTCCGAATTTGAGGTATGTCCGTCTCGGACCTAGAATCCTATCTCGCTACCAGTTAGGCGACGGAATATCTGTCTATTATATCGGTTACTTCTGCTCCAGTACCTATCAACGTAACTCTCAGCCCAGTTTCCTGTTCAATATCTTCTACAAATTCTCTGGCTTCGGCAGGTAACTTTGAATATTCTCTTACGCCTGCGCAGCTCGGAAAAACAACATCTAGCTTAGTTAACGCCAACTGCGTTGCGCTGTTTAACCGTATGGACTTTGCGGCAAGATCGAAATCAAAGGGTGCGGCTCTCCTTTGTCTGCCCGTGACGCTTCCGTATTCAGTCCAACCCCGCTTTCTTGCCTCAGCGTCGTCGATCTCATTTCTGAGGGGACCAGGTCCTACGCGGGTTATATATGACTTGAACACCAGTATAACTTCGTCGACCCTTTTTGGTCCAACCCCAACATCAGAACAAATGGCTGAAGACGTGACATCTTTCGAAGTGACAAACGGATAATCCCCGTAGTATAATGAAAGAAATGTCCCCTGAGTTCCTTCAATAATGACCCTTTGGTTATTGTCTAGAGCATGATTAACAGCGTTGCTTACATCTTCGATGTACTTTAATAGTTCAGGAACGTCCCTTGCTAAGCCAAGAGTTCTAAGAGCCCTTTCCGAATTTGCTGGTCCTGTTCCTGTTCCAGTCGTCCCTAGCCTTGTCCTAGGATAATCAGCGTTGTCCTTTTCTATGTCGTCTTTAGTGATAATACCACACTGGGAATCAACGAAAACTCTATCTTGCACGTCAAAATTCCTTATTTCATCTAAAAGGATTTGCGGATTAATCAACACTCCTGGACCGATCAAGAGTCTAGTAGAAGCATTGAGGGCGGCACTGGGTAACATACGGACTTTGTACGTTTTCCCGTCTACTACAAAGGTATGCCCTGCGTTCGGTCCTACCCCACCCCGTGCTGCAATACTGGGGCTATACCGTCTCGCGAGATACGCGATAATTTTTCCCTTTCCTTCATCCCCAAAAAACCCCCCAACTATAACAGTACATGGCATAGTTAATTGTTAGAGCAGGTGGTTATTTAACAATAGAGTAACCCTAAGTAGCCACAAAAATGTAGGATGGGGGTTACCTTTATAGTTGGTTTAAAAAGTATCCTAACAATAAACTACAGATGAATTCTTTCTCAAATGAGAGTGTAGTACAGAACATCATTCAAACACTTTCTGATCTACCGGACTTTTTGAGAAAGCCAATTATAGAAAGTAGGCTGAAAGAATTTTTCTTGTTGAACAATCAAGATAAACGTGAAGTAATATCTGGCATCCTAGAAGCCGTTCCTTTGTTTGAGGATCGGGAGATATCAGGACTGGCAAAGACATGGCTGACAGTATTATCAAATCTTGATTCGGTGCGTATCGTTGAGATCTTGGCGTTATATTGTCAGGAAATAAGGACTACTCCAGAAATTATCCAGAGGATTCCAGTTGAGGGGATTGTCGCAGCGTTCTGTCTTCTTGAATATACGAGAAGGCAAAAAGTAGCAGATTGCTTGAAGGAAGCAATTCTGTCGTTTCCCGATGCAAATAAAATAGTAGATCTGTTACCCGTTTCTGGACTTAAAGCTTTGGAGTTGAGATAAAGATGGATCTGCTTACCCTATTTTATTGAACCACCGAGATCTGACTCAGTTGTAGCAGGACTTGCAATGGGTACGTAATCCTATCAGTCTATTGCGTCAGGTCTTTTCTCAGGATTTTTCTGAAGTTCGCCTTCTGGCTTTTCCAAGCCAAAGAACATTCTTTCGTATTTACGAAGCATTTTTCTATGTTCAGGAAGAGACATATCTAGTCTCATTTCATTCATTACCATTATAGCCTGTGTTGTCCATTCCTTCCAACAACTTTGACATGCAGGATATTTAGCAGCTTTATCCTCCACACTCTTTTCATCAAAACTATTTCCACATTTTAGGCAGGTTTTTGTCATGAGATCTGTATCTAACATAGTATCTATTTTATGCTTGTCATTGGAGCATGAAATCGGATACAATCAAGTAGTTTGCATGCTATTCACTATCTGCCAATTAAATATGGACACAGAGGTTTCTCTAATTCCTAATCTTTCATCGTTTCTTGTTATATGAGTGGAATTTCTTTATGTGATCTCGCATCAGCTGCATTCCTTG
>CAYTQD010000095.1:0-2551 GCA_964439995.1 uncultured Nitrososphaeraceae archaeon | reverse complement strand
TTGGACGTCGTCTGTAAAGGATAGATTTTTCTCGCTTAAAAGACTTCCACGCTTGGACAAATAGAAGAGTTACATAGCTGTAATATTCTACTGTAGGAATGTTATATACGAATCGTGCTTAGTCCCTTTTCGTACAGGACATTGTTTCGGAAGATTACTCTGGTTCATTTTTCCTGCTTTTTGGATAAACTATAGTGTCTTTCCTAGAGTTGAGTTGAGTTTGCGACTAACAGAGGTCATCATTATCGGCGATTCGAGCCTGGACAAATTGCTGTGCCTTCGTGTTTCCTAAGCTCCGGCCAGGCTCAGCTGCTAACTTTTTATGCTGAAAATTAAATTATTATATAATATTTGAGATCGATTTGTAGATTTTAAGTGGTTTATTTAATAAATGTCCATATAATGTTTATATAATCCTCTATACTAATCTCTTAGAAGAATGAACGGTAGGTATGTTTTAGTATTTGTTGCAACAGTTGCTACTGCCTTAGCAGTGGGAGCAGTTTCAATAGAGAGGGCCATGGGAATGGAGATGGTAGAATGGTCTATAGTAAGTGCAATAGACGAGAAGAAGGATACGAGGTTGGTGGCGAGGCCCGGCTTTGACAGCTTATGCACAAACAACCCTAGATCTGACTGTACCAGTACTACTAGTAATAGTGTAGAAGTAAATAGGCGGTAGCCATCCCCCCACCATCGACGTCGGTTCCTATTTCAATAAGCTTCTGGGGAGACGGTCGTAGCCGACCGCAAAGCAAATGGTCTGGTCCTTGTGTGGCACAGTACGAAATGCCAAAACCATTTTTAAACTATGACAATCTACATAATGAGTGCATACAAATTCAAATCCAGAAATAAGGATAAATCCCGCGTACGCGAGGCTAGTCCCCCCGTTGTCGCCTGAGGAGATTAAATCCTTGAATCAATCTATAAAGGAAATTGGGTTACTTGTTCCTATAGTGGTTAATCAGAGAGGGACAATATTGGATGGCCATCACAGGTATAGGGCGTGCCAAGAACTAGGAATCGAGGCTAAAACCATAGTGAGAGAGTCTAATGATAACTTAGACGAGGAGCTTTTCGTTATTAAATCCAACCTCATTCGAAGGCAGTTAAACCCCTATCAGAGAACGGAGCTGGCTCTAAAAACAAAGCCCATGCTTGAAGCGATTGTGAAGAGAAACGAATCTCTAGCTGGTAAGGGTGACAGAAATCTGACACCCTTAGGGAGGGTGGATGAAACGATAGGAGAGATGGCGTGCGTGTCTCGTGACACGGTTAGAAAGGTTCAGAAGCTAATGGACAGCGGCAAACTCGACGCGGTCAGGGAGGCTCTAAGACTAGGCGAGCTAAGCATAAACGAGGCCTATGGAGTAGTTGCGCTAAAAGAAGAACTCTACCAAAAACTTCGGAAAGCACGGGAAGAGTTGGATAACAGCCTTGAACAGAAGAGTAATCAACAAGAACAGGAACCCAACAAATTGCAGGACGACGAAAAACTGTGGGATGATCTAGCAAGACCCTATAGAAACTATCTTGAAAAGAGGTTCGAATATGAAAAGGCCTACGCAGCGTATTACTTCTGGATAGAGAATCAATCAAACGGAACTAGCGACATAGAATATGCTGCGAGCCGAACCTTAGAAGAGATATTAGCACGTGGCGTTGAGAACGGAGTGCAAACCCTGTCACGGCAAAGCATCGCCGAAATACTGCTTCACGCCGCGGCAGAGAACAAAGTTAATGTCGACAGGATCAAAGATTCTCGAGTCCTTCGATCTCGTCTGGTTCGGTAGTTAACTAAAAAATAGACCAGGACAATCGGCTCTACCCGGTCTCGCTTACTGCGTCGGTTAAGTCAGAAGGTTTCATGCGACCTGTGACCCGAGGCACAGGAGGAGTACTAGTCTTGACCCTGCTGCGAGTCAAACTGTGAACATGTCCAACATTTAAGAAATATCGGTCTATTAATGCATATATCCTACACACTACCTTCGAAAAAAAAGAGATGTACGGCTTAACAGCCTGGTATTGGATTTTGTGTGGTACTTCCGGCACAGATTGCTTTGAATGTTTCTGACGGATGTATCGGCTCTCCGTAGTCTGTTATAGCCTGAGACAATCCTTTTCGTGGGTCAGGAGCAAACGAAGCAGAATGCTCTCCTAGATTTGTTTGACCATCTTCTGTAGCTGCACCTGATGTTACTTCCCCTGCAAAGTTTGGATCATCCGTCTGCGGATTGGATGTCGCAAAAACTGTGCCTGTCGACATAGTGGTCATGGCAATACCGGCCATGGCAACTATTGCCATTCCGATTGTTACTTTTTTATCCATTAACCTCAGTAAGTCGAAAGTCTATTTTATATACTTTTCTCCTATGAAAATGTACTATAATTATAACGGATCTACATAGATTCGATGACCGAGGCAACGTAACATTCCCTGGTGTGGAAGTCCACTATTAGCGCTTCTAATAGAGAATATGCTGTTATTAGTTAAGGGCTCAAAACACCATTATGATCTTAGTAACCTTATGATTCCAAATCCATT
>CAYTQD010000094.1:0-2845 GCA_964439995.1 uncultured Nitrososphaeraceae archaeon | reverse complement strand
GAAGGCAAAATGAAAAATCATTCCAGAGCGCGTTTTCATTGTCAGTAATAATTATAATGACACTGGTTAGTTTAACGATAGTAACAGTGCAGCTTCGAACTCCTGCTTCTGCTATCTCACCATTATCCTTCTTAACGAATGTACAAATCGCATTTGCAGATCATGGACAGGAAGTTGTACTCTCATTAGATAATTCAACTTTTGTACCACTTTCCTTAGGTTATGGAAATCAGGTTAGAGTCTTGGCAGATTATGTCGTTCAGAACTCAACCATAGGTGGTCAGACAATAAATGCGGTTATGGAATTATATGATCTGAGTGGAACTTTAATAAAAACGTCTTCATATCCGTCTGGATTTGTAGCTGAAAATACTAACGGCACAGTTGAACTTAAAACTACTGTAGACGATCCATCGATTCAAGATGTAATAGCAAATATAACCCTAACAAATCGAGCAAAAACGGAAGTTATCTCAAATGAAATATCGACTACGCTAAAACTTCAAGGAGAACCACTGCCCCCAGCATCAACTACAACAGTACCGAAAGAAGAACAGCCCTCACAAGAGCCTCCAACTGCACAGCAGCCATCACCACAACCAACCCCAAGTCCTGAGGCGGAAATACCTGCTATAGTGACGCCATTTGGATAACTTGGCCCTGCGTCAGAGCTTCATAATATAGACTCCAAACAACCCCTCTATGTTCTTTTTTAGACTCTAAGTGGTCTAATAGGTCACGGATTCCTAAACCTCATTTATTGTCATATCAAAAGCAATTGTAAAAATATAAGATTTCAGTCTATGGACAAATTTGTCTCTGTATTCTATGTCTTCAGTTACACCAGGTAGTTAGCCGCCCCATTCCCACATTGTAAAGGTGTTATAGCCCCCTGCGCTGCTCTCAACCTTGTATACACCAACCATATTATTCAGAGAAGTTAGGCTCCCTGTGGCATTATCATCGAAGAAAGCAGCTCCATGATCCTCTATTGCCTGGAATGTATAAGTTGCTCTTCCATTACTCCCATCATTTGCCAAAAAGCTAGCTTTTCCTTCGAGATGCGCTACCGCTCCCGGCCTAGGTATGATTAATGTTTTTCCCTGACTAGTAGTATCTATTCCTTTTAGAGTTCCATTTCCAGACAAAGTTGCTTCTGTAACCCTATTCCCTCCTCTAGTAACGTTCTCTTCGCTAAGAGCTATGAAATTCTCTATTAATAGAGGAATATCAGGCATATCAACACATTGCCCAAAAACATGCCTAAGATGAGGCAAGATTGTTGTTTCTGGTATTAAAACTAACCCTGTTGATATAATGATAGCAATAGCAGCTGCCAAAACTCTTGCTTTACTAGATACTTTATACATTGCGTCAGAGCTTTATGTGGGAAGTAACTCTTGAGCTTAGGCGACTTCAGAATCTTTGATATAGGCGTGACATGAGTAGTTGGTTACCCATTGTCCTGTATAATCTATTCTTGAATCCTTAAAGGAAAGGGCTATATATCTTGAAAAGCCCATTATTTGACACAGACCACACATATAATGAATCTTCTTTTACCGGTGACAGTGATCATATTTGTGTTTAGTATTGTGTCATCCTCAAACTATGGTCGCCATTCTTTTTTTGAACATGCAGTAGCAACAGCGCAGACTGATGACTCTACAGAATCGCCATTATCGCTGTCCAATCTGATCGAACAAGGTTCTCCTTATCTTGGAGACCTCTCAGCTCCTATCACCATTGTTGATTTCAGTGATTTTCAGTGCCACTTATGTGCAAGATATGTAAAAAATACTGAACCTCTCATTAATGAAACCTATCTTCAGACAGGTAAAGTTGCACTAGTCTTTAAGCATCTACCGAATAGAGGATTTGATTCGATGGGTGCTCATTTGGCGGCCCAGTGTGTTAAGGATCAAGGAAAGTTCTGGGTGTTTCATAAAATATTGTATGAGAACCAGCAACGTATTGATTCAGGATGGGTAAATGAAGAAAATCTAAGAAGGCTTGCCTCAGAAATACCAGGCTTGAATATGGAAGATTTCGTTTTATGTTTTAATAGCCAAAAGTACAAAACTTTTGTGGAGTCTGACGTGAAACTAGCACATTCACTTCAATTCTTTGATACCCCATCATTTGTGATAGTGAATAGTAATGATGGTTCGGATCCAGAGAGAATAATAGGAGCGCAACCGTTTCCTTCATTTAAATCCGTTATAGACAGGAAGTTAGAGGAATTAGGGGATTGATTGCGGTACCATTATCACTTAGAATTGTATTTTCACAGCCTTCATACATAGTAATAGCGGCAGCCATTGCAATTCCGTTTTGGATACTTTTTAACACATTTGACCAACTTCTGTTCTTTGAGCCTATATGGATTTTTTACTTACCTGACGATGCGTATTTAGGATTCCTCTTGACGACTTTGATCTCTATTCTTCTGGGTGTACTAATAAGTATGAATGTTTATGTCGTTAAGCATTCGAAGATAAGAGTTGGCAGAACATCTTTATTTTCTGGATCCACATTGAGTATCATTTCAGGTGTCTGTAGTAGTTGTTCCTCAGTGGGATTTCTGTTGATATCCACCTTTGGTAGCATAGGAGTGGTTGCTTCCAACCTTCTTACAGTTTATCAGATTCCTTTAAGAATAATCTCTCTTGCAATTCTAATTTTTGCACTTTACTCTATACATAAGAGAATTACACGAAATTGTGTTCTAGATTTTGCGAGTAATCAGAATTTTCACAATGAATCTCAGAGATAATACTAATCACACTCTTTCAATCGTATAAGCTTGATATCTCATTCTTTCTATTATCCCACTTATCATCTT
>CAYTQD010000093.1:0-3215 GCA_964439995.1 uncultured Nitrososphaeraceae archaeon | reverse complement strand
GTAGTATGGAGTGACGCTACCACTGGAAATGGAGACATATACTTTAAGAGGAGTGCAGACAACGGGACTAGCTTTGGAAGTGCCGAGAACCTCAGCAACAATCCAGGCAACTCAACAGACGCACAGATTGCAGTAAATCAAAATAATGTCTATGTAGTATGGAGTGACGCTACCACTGGAAATGGAGACATATACTTTAAGAGGAGTGTAGACAACGGTGGAACATTTGGCACAACTGAAAATATCAGCAGGAACAATACCGGTTTGTCCTCAGGACCCCAAATATCTGCAGCTGGAAACAGTGTGTTCATAGCATGGACAGATACCAGCTCAGGAAATAGCGAGATCAATTTTAGAAATAGTAATGATACTGGAGTAACATTCAGGGGGGTAAGGGAGTTGAGCAATACACTATCCATCGATGGAGAATCCGCCCACTTTCCGAGGATATCTGCTATCGGTAGCGACGTATACGTGGTTTGGCAGGATATGGTTTCAGGTAATTACGAGATATTTCTCAGAGATAGCAACGATGGTGGGAGTAAGTTTAGTGGAATCAAAAATTTAAGCAAAAATAACACAGGCGATTCTATCTCTCCGCGTATAGCGGCGTCGGGCGATAGCGTATATGTTGCGTGGACAGATTTTGAGCCGGATAAAACCGAGGTGTATCTTAGATCGAGTGATGATAACGCAGCTACGTTTGGAGGTCTCAAAAACGTAAGCTGGAGTAATGGCGAATCTTATGATCCTAAGATAGATGTTGCAGGCAATAGCTCAGTCTACCTGCTATGGGAGGACACAAGCTTCAGAGACTATACTTTCGACTTGATATTCAGGGCTAGCCATGATAATGCAGAATCATTTGAGGATAAAGAAAATTTAGGGAGATTTATAGGTGAAATCTCTGATTATAGCCAGATTTCTGCCTATGACAATAACGTCTTCATCGTATGGAGCGATGCCCCCAGATACAGCTATCCGCCCGTGTATGAGATTTTCCTTACGGCAAGCAGAAATAATGGAACAAGCTTCGATGATGGCATTAATTTAAGCACTGGGAGGGGTAACTCAATTGACCCCCAGATAGCAATATCGGAAATGAATAATACCGTTTTTGTTGTATGGAGCGAGGTCACTAATGGAAATAGTGATATACATTTGGTGAAGCTAGAGAACTACTTCTAGTTTAGTCTTTCCCGAGCTATGTCGTTCTGTGTTACTGGGAAAAAATCCAAGACATATACCTTATTCTTGTTCGTTTGGGTTGGGCTAGTTCTAACAATCATTTTTATTAATAATACATAGCTCATCTGTAAGATTACATCTACTTATAGACCCTGGCTGGCAGGCGTATTGTTGTTTAGATGAGCTACCGGAATTGCTTAACGAAGGCACCGATTTTGTCACAGTTTCATAGGCTGTGAGAACAGCAAAAGGTATAGGAACTCCTTGCTTGAGGTGGAAATACTTGGTAGCAATCTGGCGCGGCTTTCTTGGGATCGGGTCGAGCCCCCAACATGTTATTTGAGTATCATGAGTGGATCGTTATCGCAGACTGCTAAGCCTTATGTAATGCTATCCAAGAGAATCCTTGTAGAAAACTTTTAGGTATAATCCCGGTACAGTGTCGCTCCGCTGTACGACAGCGGATCCCTTCATCCAAACACACGCGGTGGAGACGCAACACAGGAATCAATTACCCCCAGCTCAAAACGCCACTGCAAATTCATCTACGCGTATCACACTGCTTTAAAGCCGATTTGTGGAACCATCCTATAATTTTATCTTCTATTAAAATGCTGCACAGCACTGCGCCAACATGCATTCACATCAATTTCTTTTTTATGCTTATTTTTATAATACAAGATAGGAAAGACTGGGTCTGTTCAACATGTTCGCAAGGATTTACCAGAAAATATAGCGCTAAGAGGCACATCCCGAATCTTCATGCAGGAGCAGCCAAAGATAGATTATATTGTAGGCAGGGTGTCTGGCCGTATCTCCTGCAGACCCGATGATTTCCAGAGGGTCCAACAGGCAAAAAACTAGTCTCCCAAATGTCATTGCTCATGAGGATATTTCAGTGCCTCCTGTACACAGGACTTACGAAACTCCATTTTATGGGAATGTGAAGGATTCCAGAGAGATGAGATTGAAAGCCTCCGGTCAAGCTAGCCAAACAAGTAAGAGTCACGCAGATAATTCTAATTCGTTTCGGGTAACATCATCTAGGTTAGAAGAGGTTAAAGGTCTTCTAATGTCTTTTCAGTCACCCGGTAAAAAGCCTTCAGTAATTGTCGAGAAAACTTCAGCTGACTTAACTCTCTGTATCTCCGGTAGGGGAGGACACGATTCGTTACTTGAGGTCGTCCACGAGACCCTGATTCTTTAGATTCCGTTACCTCTTTAATCTGCTTCTCGAAAACCTGCGTAGCCACTTGGCTGAAAATTAGGAACGGTAGTATGAAAGGCAAACGAACCTGCTGCGGATGGATCTACGGATTCAATCTATTTTTTTAAGGAGAGGTAAAGAGCTTCCATGCTCTGTAGAAAATAATCGAGATTATAGTTCTTATCAAGTTTTTTCCTACCCTCACATCCCATGCGTTTACAAATCTCTTTGTTTGCGAGCAGAAAAACCAATTTCTCGGACCATTTTGTGGGATCATCGACAGGCAGAGTGAATCCATCTACCCCATCGGTAATAATTTCTGAGTGAGGCTTGACATCGGCTACGAGAGCCGGTTTCATCACCGCAAATGACTCAAGTATAACGAATCCGAATCCCTCGACGAAGCTAGGGAGTACTAGGGCGGAGCATTTGTTCAACAACTCAATTTTCTTATCCTCTGAAACTCGGCCAACAAATATCACACTATTGGTTAAGCCTAGGTCGGAGGCCATCTTTCGCCACTTACCTAACATAGGCCCGTCTCCAACAACAACCAGTCTGGAAGATTGCATATTTCTAACGACATCTACAAAGGAATTTATTACAACATCTAGGTTCTTGTAGAACACCAACCGGCCTATAAAAAGGATAAAGTCTTGATAATCTCTAGTAGTATTAAAACGACAGGAATAATCATTTGGGTTGAGACCGTTTGGAATAACTCGGATTAAATCTGCCTTTGCACCAAACTTTATTAGATCATCTTTGCTAGAACTGCTAACTGTGTGAATTGCAGACGAGGGCATCTTTACCGTGATCT
>CAYTQD010000092.1:0-3253 GCA_964439995.1 uncultured Nitrososphaeraceae archaeon | reverse complement strand
CAAAGCTCTCGGTATCCTTCTACCACCTCATCGTGGGTCAATTTTAGCAATTTCTTAAACTTGGTATCTCTTGCCAGAAGATCTTTCATATTATTTTCAAGTTCATAGAGAGCAACCTTCGCATTGTCCTTTGTCATTACAGAAGTGGAACTAAGTATACTCGCTTCGCTATACATCATAGACAGTTTCAATACAAGGAGCTTAGCCATCCATGTCAAGTCAGTGCCCAATTCGCGTACACGTTCATTCAACTCATCTTCTTTCCTGGATTTCCTGAGTGATTCTAGTCTTAAGACGGTTCTAACGGCACATTCTTTTAAGTATCTAATAATTTCTGCATACAAAGATGCGGTGCAGCGTTTAATGGTCTGGACCTCAAAAAACTGGTAAATCAGTGTTTGTAGCACATTGCTGTCAGCGTATCTTAACAGGAAAGCCGGAGGATATTCTTCTAGCTTTGACAATACACAGAAAATTCCCCTCTCCGTCAATCGATAGCTGGTCAATCCAGAAAAGAACTTTCCTTCACTACCCTGAATCAGCTCTATTTCTAGAAGTTTCCTGGCGGTGATCTGATCTTTGTTAGAGAGCACAGATTGGCTTCTAAACCTAAAATACGAACTTATTTTCGGACCGGATCCGATGTTGACAAGCCTTACCAGAAACGCAACGTCGCCTCCCGAGACAGATGATGGTTCAAAATCCAACACTTGAGTGGCATATTGCCTGTAGTCCACAGTCCTAAGGTACATCTATCTGCACGAGGTCGTTTTAAGGTTTATTCTGAATCGTATACTTCAAAACGAACATAACATAAGGCTAGGGTACATGATCGCTTGGGTACGGGAATGGATTAATCTGAAAGGCTACTCCAAATGAACCTAGATAGATCTCGACCAGTATAACATAAAGTAGAAGATTTAGACAAGTGTTCTGTTCAGTCGAAGTTGGCTTTTGAGATCCTTGAATCTATTTCTGATGGTTACCTCTGTTACCCCTGACGCATCAGCAATGTTCATCTGGGAGATGGGTTCACCCATGTTTAAACACGACAGGTATAGAACTGAGGCCGCGAGGCCCATAGGATCCTTTCCAGCTGACACCCCACTTTTAGTGATCTTGTTCATTATCGTTATCGCTTGACGTTTGGTTTTTTCACTCAGGTTAGCCTTATTCGCAACTTTTGCGATGCATTTTATAGGATCGGCCATAGGGATCTTTAGATCGAGTTCAAAGACAAGCAACCTGTAAGTTCTTGCCAGTTCTTTGCGTTTTATGTTGCTAACGCCGGCTATGTCCGCTAGGGTTCTAGATATTCCAGTTTCCCTACAAGCAATGTATGCAGCAGCAGCCAAGACTCCTGAAATGGTTCTCCCTCGAACCATCCCCCTCTCTTGGGCTTTCCTGTAAATATACGCAGTTTTCTCAGTGGCTGCATCGGGGAGGCCTAGCTTATCCTTCAATAAATCCAATTGACTAAAAGCGTGTCGAAGGTTTCTATCAGTCGGGGTATGAGCCTGCGTTCTAAAGTCCCATGTTCTAAGTCTCTCCATCGTGGCCCGCATGGCCGTATCTAGGCCACGTCCACTGGCGTCCTTGTCACTCTTTCCAATTACAGTCGACAAACCCATATCGTGTCGAGCTAATGAAGTAGGAATTCCAGTTCTCGTTCTATTATTAGATTCCTCCTGATTAAATGCTCGCCATTCTGCTCGAGTTTCTTGGGTTTTATCAGAAATAACTAGTCCACAGCTACTGCAAATAACCTCACCTGACTCGAGATCAGTGATCATCTCATCCTTTTGACAGATTGAACATAAAATTTTCGAATTTTGCATTTCTAGGCCAATTTTATTTGCAATACCACTATTTAAATAAAATTGTCCAAGAACTATAATTAGTCAGGCACTAGTACTCAAATTTTGTCAAACTCCTACGTTTATCGCGAGCTTTTCACAACAAACTGCTCGTGCTTGACAATCCCTTCATTACCTTTATTCTTTGTACGTGCACCACACGATCTGTATATAAATTATTCTCTATTCAGAAGTGGTCAACTAGTTTTCAATTCAAGATTCATAATGGATATCATATCTCATGGAAACTCCGTGCTCCCGAAAACCGGCTTTTTCGTAAAAATGAGTGTTGTGAAGGGAGCAATCCAAAATCACTTTGTAACACTTCTCTTCTCTTGCTACCTCAATACATTTCCTAACCAAAGCGGAACCGACACCTTTTCCGACGTATTCTTTTCTGGAAACTACATCTTCAATATGCCCTACTCTACCTCCATCATGGATAAATTTTTGTTCTACAAGCAAAGTGATTGAACCTAATATCTCTCCATCCTTGTTTACTGCAACAAAAATTCTGGACTGTCTACTTTCTGCGATCTTCCTTAAAATAGTGGAAGCTCGCCCTAGGTCTTGGTTTATCAAACCAATCTGAGATAGATTTGAAAGAGTCTCAAAAAAACCATTTTCAAAGTCTATCTCCTTCAGTTCCCTAATTTCAAAATCCATCTTTGCCTCATCCTTAGACACCGCTAAACACATCCCCTTATATAGCGATAGTCCATAGCTTCTAAAACGAAAAGGTTCCACTTCTAGAGCTTGGCGAGCTTTTTCGACGGAAACACCGTCTCTACCATATACCTATAAGGTAAACGATAATGCCTTTCTAGAGAAATCTTGTTCTATTATTCTACATTAAGCCTTTCGGTGTTATCTTGCTGCTGGTCGAGCTTTTTCAACTCACTAAGTAGAAATTCTCTGTACCTGTTTTTTTCTTGAACAGTCATTCTATCTAGATTAGAACTAAGAGCGGATCCTATGGTGGCTACCTTGTCTATTAGATCTCGCGCCATAAATCTTCCCACATTACCTACTCTGAGCATTACATCGAGTTGCTTTTCCATGATGTGACGGACAGATTCAATATCCGACGCAATATCTATACCTTTATGTGTGATTGTATATCTTCCTGCCTCTGTTTCTACGATCAATCCTTCTTCTAGGAGTCTCCCCAACATAGGATATATTAATCCCGGAGATGGTCTCCATTTTCCGTCGCTTTGAAGAACAGCCTTATCGATAATTTCCTTTCCTGTCATGGGTTGGTCTTTCAGTAATCCCAATATGTAGTGTCGGGAAAATCCTCTAGGTATTACACTACCAACCCTAGCTATCCAATCTGACAACACATCACTAGTAATATCACCAGCGACTTATTAACGTTTCTGCAGCTGCAGTTC
>CAYTQD010000091.1:0-3576 GCA_964439995.1 uncultured Nitrososphaeraceae archaeon | reverse complement strand
CATGCGAGGTCAGCAGCAGGTACCAAAGTTGGTATCTACATTGACTGAGATCTAATATTTATCTAAAGGTTAGAATTTGGTAGTCATTGGATTATCTCGACCCATTGAGATCGCCATTTAGGTGGTTCGAAAGGATCTGCATAGTAATGTGTTTCATGTGCGACCTTACCATCTCTGAACTCCATGACGGCTACTACATAGACTGGACGCCCATCGTAGGTGATAACTAATTCAGTTATCCAGAGATTTCCTTCTCCACGAACTCGCAGGATTTTAAAGGTAAGTTTGGCTGGATAATGTGCCCTGAGTTCGTATATGTTGTGCTTACCAAGGATTCTTTCGCCAGACTGTGGAAATTCAACCACAACATCGTCGTGATAAATCTTGTGCACTCTCTCTAAATCAAAAGCTACTGTGGCTTCCCAGTAACGTTCCAATGTGGCACGTATTTCTTGGTTATTCAATGTCTTTCCTTGATTCTATTAGTGGCCTAGATTATTAGTCTTCTCCTCGGCATCAATTGTAAACTAGTTAGTTATTACGGACTTTGATCGATTGATCTATTCTGGATGATCTATCCATTTTTGATCGAATTGTTTACCCTGTTAATGTAATGGCCCTTCTAAACCAGATAATCTAGAAACATCCTTTCCCCTATCTGCGTTTTAAGGTTCATAGTTTGTCCTTTCCTTCCTGTCCATGTCCGTACTGTTTTAACGTATTTTCAATGGCGTCAGCAAATTTTTCTGGCATCCAATACGATACATCATGGTGCCCAGGGAACTCCACGTTCTCGCATCCAACCTTAGATGCTAGAACCTTGGTTGCTTGTACATAGTAAGCATCGTCACTATCTCTTCCTGTAGCTGTTACCATTTTTACGCTGTAGTTTCTAATGTTTTCAATGTTAGGTATATACTCAAAGAAGGCTCTGAATTCATGTTTGAAGAAGAAATCTACATTACCAGAAATCCGTTGATTGAGATCAGAACGATACGGAGTATCAGGAACGTTTATCAGAGATGCCATGAATTCGGTTTTCGCAGCCTGCAGACCTTCATGCTGGCTCTTGGTGTAAATCTCATTAACAAATGCACGCCATCGTCGTCGTGCATCTGAGTCAGGTAAAAGCTCGATTACTGGTGGCTCATGGACTATAAGAAAGTCAATCAACTCTGGTCTTGTTGCTGCAAGCTCGAGGGCTATAGTGGCACCTCCACTCCTCCCAAGTACTATTGCCTTCTGAAACCCTGTTGTCTTGATAATGGAAACAGCATCACGAGCCTGTTGGGCAACTGTCATATCAGCGCTTCGATCTCCAGAGGTGCGAGAGTTGCATCGCCTATCATAGGATACTACAGTAAAGTTTTCAGCAAGGATGTCTGCCGCAGAAGAATAGAACCCCGCATCTTCCATAGCACCAGTTATTAACAAAAGGAGTGGACCATTGCCTCGACGCTCGCAGTAGATCTCGGCGCCTTCGTTGAACACTTTCTCTACAATAGGAGCCGGCATCTTAGAAGTTAATAGATGGATGGATATTAATCAATATTAGTCGCTAACTGACATCGATCTGCCGGTATTAAAAACCGTATCAAGCAGGGACGACCTGTTTGAGGATAGAGGTCTGAGTACGTCACTTACCGATGATGAAGTAAGATCATATGTAAAAGAGGTTATAGAATTGAGAGAATCTGAATTAAGAAAGAAAAGAAAAGGGCCAGACGATCAAGGACTCAATTCAGATAAGTGAGTTTAGTAGACATCGATTAACTCGTAAATTTACTTGACTTTCCTTTCATTTGTGACTGCAATAAACGCATCTTTTGGCCCTACCTCCTCTACAACCTGTCTCTTCTGTATTTTACTCCCTTGACGATTGCTTTAAATGTGGCACAAGGTAGGTACTAAGCGTTGAACTCCCTTTGCTACGAGTGTTCAATGTAAACGTCGTGTGGGGATATAGTCCATTAGGGAGTAGCCCACCCTTGGTAAAAGTTGTGTGGTCATGGAATAGCGGCAACCTCGGAAGTCCTAGTGACATCATATATGGACATAGCACCGATAACTTATCTGAAGTAATGAAGTATGCCTAGGGATTATTAATATCAGGCGAAGGTCAAAAAACCAAGGGTATTGATCTATGGGTAAGCTAAGAGTTTGGTTGGTGTTAATATTACTTTGGGTAATTATAGGATCCACATATATCACAATAAAAATCGCGATAGATACTATCCCTCCATTTTTAATGTCTGGAATAAGGTATGTATCATCTGGTGCTCTTCTAATTCTAGTATACATTCTAATTCCTTCGCAAAACAATAACACTGGGACTAGTCAAAATCAAAATGTTCAAGTCGGATATCGGTACAAACTTGTATCAATACTTAACAAGAAACATTGGAAGGAAGCAACAATTGTAGGGTGTGCGTTGATACTTGGTGGACAGGGACTATTGGCATGGGGTGAGCAATATCTTTCGTCTAGTGTTACTGCACTCTTATTTTCGACAGTTCCGATTTGGGTGTTACTACTTGGGAAGATGGTGTATAAAGAAAAGCTCAACAAGTTTACCTTGCTTGGAGTTATTACGGGTACTATAGGCTTTATTGTATTGATATTTCCTTCTCTGGCAGCTCAATTTATAGATATAGATTCTCCTAATATGAAACTTGAATTTGTTGGAATAATCGCATTAGTAATAGCTGCAATCAGCTGGGCATCCGGGTCGTTGTATTCATCTAAAGCCGATCTCCCAACTAACGTACTGGTTTCAGTTGGTATGATGTTATTTGTAGGGGGAATTTTTCTAATTATATTGAGTATTGCAATAGGTGAGCTACAGAATTTTCACATATCCGCAATTTCTACGTCATCCATGACTTCACTCCTGTATCTCATAACTGTAGGTTCAGTAGGGTGGGCTGGGTTTTTCTGGGTTCTCAGAAATACATCAGCTTCATTGGCTAACACTTTTGCCTATGTAAGTCCAGTAGTAGCTGTTATTTTGGGATGGGCGATACTTAGTGAAGCTATTACTCCACAGATAATAATCGCTGCCGTGATAATAATGACTGGAGTAGTTTTGATTGCAAACAAAGGGAGGTCATGATGTTCAAATTTGTCAAACCTATGTATTTTATTAGCTGGATAGCTGGATATCATTGATATTCCAATTCTCTAATGATAACCCCGTCGTCTTATCAATGTAGGAAGTAGTGATAATTCAGTGGTCTTATCACATGTACAGCAATCGATCTGGCTGGAAACGGTGCTGAGTCGTCGTTCACATTAAATGCAGTAGACACGACCCCCTAGTCATGTCAACAACTGCGGATATAAACGAGGAGGCCACCAATGCAGCCGGCAAAGTTATTATGAGCCGTTTACAAGTTTTAAGCTCGTGTGCCATTTTGATACCCCTCGAAAGACTGCTACTATTTTGCTCAACGCCTATTCCTTTTGATTTCCTATTAACTCACATTGCTCACATTAAAATTGCTAAATTCCTATTGACTCACATTAAAATTGTGGTTAATTTATCTAGAAATTGTCTAATATGCTCTGTAAATTACA
>CAYTQD010000090.1:0-4173 GCA_964439995.1 uncultured Nitrososphaeraceae archaeon | reverse complement strand
GAGACTTTTCCCTAGCTATATTGGCATAGCTATATTTTACTTCTTCCACATGTTTCCCTTCATAGATGGGTTCTCTCTTACTACCATATATCGTAACCATTTTCTT
This sequence comes from uncultured Nitrososphaeraceae archaeon, assembly GCA_964439995.1. Classification (GTDB taxonomy): domain Archaea; phylum Thermoproteota; class Nitrososphaeria; order Nitrososphaerales; family Nitrososphaeraceae; genus TH5893. The sequence goes on along the minus strand of CAYTQD010000090.1, from coordinate 4,067 downwards.
TGCTAGAGCATTTATGCTTGTAGGGACTCCTGTGCCTACGTTGAAAAGACATGATGGAAACTCATATTTTTTTGGTACAGTCCGTAGCGTATTAGCCTGCGCAGCTAAAATGATACAGTCCACAACGTCATTAACATAGATAAAATCTCTTGTCTGTTTTCCGTCTCCGTATATTATCGGTGCATTAGCATGCTCTAAACGTTGTGAAAAGCTAGTAATTACGCCGGCGTATTCTAGATTTTGACCCGGACCATAAACATTAAAGATTCTAAGAGAGACAGTATTCTGAATTCGCCTCGAATTTCGGTACGAATACACGAGTGCTTCGCCTGCTACCTTGCTGGCCCCATATGGTGATAATGGTTGCAGCGGAGATTCTTCAGATATAGGAAGTTTGATAGGATTGCCATAGACCGCCGCGGATGAAGCGAAAACAAAATTTTTCACACCGTTATTCGCACACGCTTCTAAAGCTTGAAGGGTTCCTTTAACATTCACATCTATGACATCGTCCGGAGCTTGAAACGAATACGGAACACTGACTCGAGCTGCCAGGTGAATACATGTATCTATTTTTTCCTTTAAGATGATGTCAGAAACGGCTGCCCTGTTTCTAACGTCTTCCTTGTAGAATGAAAAGCGCTTATTAGGAATCGACCTGACTTGCCTTTTAGCAGATAAAAGATAATTCCTACTACTGCTTAGATCATCGATAACGGTAACCTTGTAACTCTTGCGCGAAGATAACAACTTCTCTACAAGATGGAGACCTATAAAACCTGCCCCTCCGGTAACTAGGATATTATCCATATCACCAATGAATTGAAAGGCGAATATCTTATAGCTTTCCGGAGATTTTGCAAGAACACATCTAAAACCAGGTTGATAACAGAACCGAATTAAGAAATCTTTCTCAATGAGTTAGATTAGACATAAAATGGGGCATTCATCATGGATCAGAAATTTGTAATAGGCAAATACGAAAGTGGGCGAATTAAACTTGCGGGATGGCTATTGGAAAACAATTAAGTTAACAGAGCCATGATAAAGACTGGCAAATGCAAAGAAGAGTATTACTGATATTGGGTGCAAGCGGCTTAACCGGGTTTAAAATAATGCAGCAAGCCGAAAAGACGCATGAAACGCATGGAACATACAATATGAGGCACTCCCTTAACTACCCTCTTAGAAGACTCGACATAACGAAGCAAGATGCCGTCAAGATACTTTTTGAAGAAATCAGGCCAGATATCGTCGTAAATACAGTAGCCTTGCATAATGTTGATTATTGTGAATCACATATGGAGGATGCCTTCAAAACCAATGCAGAAGCTGTAGGAATAATAGCTAACCTATGTAATCATTTCGGGTCGAAATTGATCCATATTTCAACCGACTATGTCTTCGACGGAAAGAAGGGACACTACTCAGAGGATGACATCCCCAATCCTCAAAGCACATATGCAAAAAGCAAGTTGGAAGGGGAGAGTAAGGCTGCGATATGCTCATCGTACATTATCATCAGAACTAGTGTAATATATGGATGGAGTCCATTGGAAAGGGAGGACCTGAGCTCAAGCTCCGGTAAGCCTATCAATTTTGCGCTATGGGCTCTCTTGAAGATGAAAAATGGCGAGATCCTCAAAGTAGTAGATGACCAATTTACATCGCCTACCCTCGCTGATGTATTGGCAGATATTATTATCCGAGTTGCTGCCTCAGAAGATCGAAAATTGTATCACGTATCAGGTACCAATTGCATGAGTAGGTACGAATTTGCGAGAAGAATTGCTAACATAACCGGCCATTCCCTAGAAAGGATACAAGCTATTGATACTAATTCGATTCGGCAATTGGCTAAGCGACCCAAAAATTCGTGCCTAAACTGCAATAGAGTGCAAGAAGAACTGCAGTTCAAATTACCTGACTTAGACCAGTCCCTTGAGACCTTTCGATCTCAACTAGAGTTAGAATCTCCATCTCTACTGGCAAATTAACTGATAACGGAAGTCAAAAAACTCCTATATACTGGGGCCCAAATATCTCGGTAACAAATGTCTAAGAGACGTTTTGAATTGGAGGGTATACAGGTTGTAGATATCCAAAAGAATGTTGACGAACGGGGTTTCTTCGCAGAAGCAGTACGAAAGGATTGGCCGCACCTATTCGGGAAGGAGTGGATATCACAAGCCAACATTTCTTATAGCTACCCTGGGATAATAAGAGCATGGCACAGACATAACAGAGGTCAGACTGACTTTTTTGTTGTATTACATGGTTCCATGAAGATTGTTGCTTATGATGACAGTAAAGATTCTGCAACCTATCGTAGGCTAGATGAGGTAGTTGTCAGCGAGGAAAGGCTACAGGTTGTGAGGATCCCCGGTCATTATTGGCATGGGACTAAAACTATTGGTGACAAACCCTCTTACACAATTTATTTCGTTAACAACTTGTATGATTACGGAGCGCCCGACGAGGAGAGGAGGCCCTGGAACGATTCTTCAATTATAGATCCTAAAAACTTACAGCCCTATGATTGGAATAAACCTGCTCACAAATAGTAAATAGTAACTAATAGTTACCTCTGTTAGAGTTCAAATGCATATACTAGTTACAGGCGGGGCAGGCTATATCGGATCGGTTCTGATTACCGAACTACTCAAGGACCAGCATAGGGTGAAATGTCTAGATAGATTCTTTTTCGGTAGAGAATCATTGGCGGGGGTAATATCAGATCCCAATCTTGAGCTAATACGAGATGACATTCGTTGGTTCGATCCGAACATTCTCAAGACCGTAGATACTGTAATTGACCTTGCATCACTGTCAAACGATCCGTCTGCCGAACTGGATCCTATAAAAACCTATGATATCAACTTTTTAGGCCGAAGCAGGGTGGCTAAAATGAGCAAAGAATATGGCGTCAAGAGGTACATACTTGCCTCGACATGTAGCGTATATGGGTTCCAGGATTATCTTATTGATGAGGAATCTCAAACAAGCCCTCTCACAACTTATGCCAAGGCCAATCGAAAGGCAGAACAAGATGTTTTGCCGCTGGCAGATTCAAAATTCGCAGTTACTGTCCTGCGTTTTGCTACCGTATATGGGCTTTCTGGGAGAATGCGGTTCGATCTCGCAGTAAATGCTATGGTTTTGAGTCTTTATAAGAATAAAACCATTAATGTTATGGTGGACGGAACTCAATGGAGACCATTCATCCACGTAAGAGATGTGGCAGAAGCCTACAGATCGGTAATTAACCAACCTAGGGAAAAGATAAGCGGTCAGGTCCTTAATGTGGGATCAGATGATCAAAACTATCAAGTTTTACACCTCGCTGAAATCATCGGAAAGTCTCTCAACCTGCCATACGAAATAGAATGGTACGGCAGCAAGGACAATAGATCGTATAGAGTGTCGTTTAAAAAGTTTAAGCAGGCAGTTAATTTTAAAACAACCCATACAGTTAAGGATGGAACGCTAGAAATATTTGATTCACTCAAAGACGGAAGGCTTCAGGAATCACCAAAGACAAACACAGTAGAATGGTACAAACATCTAATTGATAGCTACCAACTGGTGTCAAGCCTTACGTTAGGAAATTCTCTCTTATGACCTAGGATGTATTAGAACTGACCAGGCAAAATAGTTAGAAAGGTTCAAATCTCATAAGAAGAAAATTCACTTCGATTTGTCTACTAACCTAGTGAGTGTGTCCACAACTGTTGGCCCACTTTTGCTTTTTATAATGGTTGGTCTACCCCAGTTTCATCATTCCGACAAACATTACGTCTTTGGAAGCAGTAGTTTCAATTTCGCTGCGCTAGGAGATTTTGGTTGTGAGTCGAACGCAAAAGAAACTGTAGACAATATTCTTGACAGGGATCCTGAACTGGTCGTTGGTCTTGGAGACTATTCCTACGAGACAACAATAGACTGTTGGCTTGACTTAGTAGAACCCATCGATAAAGATACACTAAAAATAGCGATAGGGAACCATGAAATACCGACTCCTAATAGCAAGACCAGCCTGTCCCAAAATGAATTTGACAAACTTATGG
>CAYTQD010000089.1:0-4213 GCA_964439995.1 uncultured Nitrososphaeraceae archaeon | reverse complement strand
TGTCATTGACGAGATCAGGCGCGCGAAAGTGAGAGTATTTGGTTCTAATAGTTCAGAAACTGCTCATTTCTTTGAAGAAGAAGAAAAGAGAGTTTCTGAATGGAATTCATTTGTAGATCGTTGGAGACATTATGGTGATAGACGTCTAAAGAAAAAGAAAAATAAGTATCTGTAGATAGGACAGCAAGTTGAACTAGCTTAACAAATGTACCTCTACTTCTAAGCATAGAATAATTTAGTATCATCTGGGAACCTTCTTTCCTTATCTCATATTATATGTGAATATCACTCATCCCAGAAATACTGACTCCAAACATAAAGAACAAGGAACAAAGAACGTGAATAACGCCAGTTTGACATTTGTAGTTGCGTTGGCAGCATCTGCTGCCGTAATGGTGGTTATGTTCTTCATGACTCCACTAGCGTATGCTGGGGAAGATAAAAGCAGGACTGGCATAGGCTTTGATAGCGAATGTCTAGCCAACCTTAGCGGTCTAGGTAATATAGCGGTCTGTGGGGTTGAACGAGAACCTGAGCCTGAGACAGCTACTTTGACAGTTTGCAGAGGGTTACAGGGAGAGTTCGTAGAAGGTAATACTTTTACTGTAACAGATACTAATCCAGTACCACCCCAATTTGAACTTATGAAAGGCGAGTGTCAAGACGTCACAATAGGACCGGGAATGTACCAAGTTAATGGTCCTGATCCGTCAGGTGATGATGTCATTATTTCAGGCGATTGCATGCAGACTAACAGATTTTTGCCGCAGGCTACTGGCGAAATCCAAAGCGGCGAGACTCAGACATGTACGTTCGAATACTTCGGACCGTAGGACCCGGTGTCGCTATTTCAGCTAATTCAGATTGCATCCAGACGGCCAGCCGTTTGACCCTGAAGATCCTATCATTGTAAGTGAGACAGAAGTTTATTGTTGCGGTACACGTTCTTCTCGTTTCATGGGGAGGCGCATAACACTGTCATTAAGTCTATTGGGGGAAGTGCTGATATGTTGCATATTTACACGGAAAATGTCGATAGCGCCTTTAATCGAGCTGTAGCCGCAGGTGCAACCGTAACGATGCCAGTAATGGACATGTTCTGGGGAGATCGGTACGGACAGTTGGTAGATCCCTTCGGTCATTTCTGGTCTCTACGCTGGTCTTAACACCTTTGCCGACTAGTTTATTTTCTAGTATCTTAATATTCTTGTCAAGCTTCTCTAGAACTAGGTTCCAATCAACAAGAAATTTATCGATATAGTCTAGAAGCCTCTGACGTGTACCTAATGCGTCTAATAAGGTGACAATTCCAAACTCCTTGTTTATATCATTCATCAGTTATGGACACTCTCAGTTCAAATGATTTATTTCATAAGGTTTTGCATATCAGACCTAATAAGAAGAGAAGGTGAATTATAGTCCCCAAGGGACAGGCAGAGCCCTGTTATCCTGCGTGTTTCAAACAATAAGAATCTGAAGTGTGATTAGTCCTCCTATGCGGGACCAAACGAATCTACAGTAGAATTCAACCGGATTTTGTTCTGTATTTTGAGAAATGAGAGTTTTTAAGCAGTTTAATTCTATCTCATATGGTTTAGCTTTTGGAAGATAGTAGGTTAAACTCCATCCTTAAATGGGCAGGAGGGAAAAGAAGGATTGCTCAATTCTTGAGCAAGCTTTGTCCAGATGTCATTGATAGATACTTTGAGCCTTTTCTTGGTGGAGGCGCCTTATTTCTCTATCTAGCCCAGACAAAACCTAGATTCAAAGCGATATTGTCGGACTCAAACTGGGATCTTATAAATGTCTATAAGTGTGTGAGAGATGACGTTAGCGACTTAATTGCTATATTAGATATCCATCAATCAAAATATTACAAAAACCCCGAAAAATACTATTATTATATGCGAGATACCTACAAACCAGGCCAAGATGTAGAAAAGGCTGCTCTGCTGATTTTTTTGAATAAAACTTGTTATAATGGGCTGTATAGAGTAAACAAATCAGGAGTCTTCAATGTCCCACATGGGACCTATTTCAGGCCTACTATTTGTGATAGCAGAAAATTAAAAGCCTTTTCTGAAATTTTGCAGAAAAATGATGCAGAGCTTATTTGCGACAACTATAGGAATGTGATTCAGAGGTGTCGACGTCCTGATGTTGTCTATCTGGACCCTCCGTATTTTCCATCGAGCAAAACTGCTTATTTCAAGGATTATACTAAGGAAGAATTCGGCCATCTAGAGCAGGTTATTCTATCCGACGAGTTTAAAAGATTGAGTAATATTGGCTGCACGGTTTTATTATCAAACTCAAGTTCTTCCTTCATATCTGATATGTATCAAGATTACAGCATAATGACAGTATCTACAACAAGACAGATAAACTGCAATGCATCAAATCGTCTTGGACATCGGGAACTTTTAATTACGAATAAAAGATTAATAGCTCTCAAGACTCCAAAACATGCAAAAAAGGTTGCAAAAAAAGTGTCCTAAATGTAGTAAATCTTTTGAATGCACGGAATCAACGGATTGTTGGTGCTTTAATTTAGGTAAGCTGGTCAAGTTAGAAGAGACTCAGGACTGCATATGCGACAACTGTCTGTCCAGAGAGGCAGCCTGAGGATGACATTCAACTCTTTGTTATGAAACATAAACCGATTAGGTTTCGATACATGACAAGCATTTATCCTCTTTCAATCCTATAATAGTACGATTCAAACCAAATTGGAACTATTAATCTAGAACAAACTATTTTCGAAGCAATTAGTTCTAAAGTTAATACCTCACTAATTCAAGCCATGACTACTGCAGAGCAGTCAGTAGGTAAAGATTCATTTGCTATGGCAGCATTTGGTGCTGAACAAGGTGGATACTTTACATATAGAATTATACTTGGCACACCTGAAATGGAGTTCTACGACGTTGTAGTTGATCCAGGAAACGGACAGATATTGGCAACACAGAAAGTATCTCTGAAGGAATTGGAGAAGATGGACCAAGAGCATTCTCTTGAGGTAGTGCGTAGTGGTGGCAGTGCTACCGGCTTCCCCTTTTCGATTCCACATTAATATTATGATAATTCACATCTAGGATTTTCTTTGCATAATAGTTCGAAGGTCTCATCACATGAATGTGAATGCCATTTTTTGGGTCACTTTACATACAGATTCAAATGGCTATCACAACAACAAAAAGTATATCCTTAGCTGTAAAGATAATAAAGAGGTCTAGGATAACTACCTAGCATGATAACCCTATACAACCGAATGTATCCGACTAAGAAAATTAAAGGTATATTTGTATGGCTTATATTCGCCTCGACACTAATTATGTTGGCTTTTTCTGGAACTAACACTGCGCATGCCCAATCGATGTCAACAATGAATAACAGTACTGCAGAACAACATGCCGAACATAAGTTCGATGATCTTATTATGTCAGAGCATATTCCTTTAACAGGCGAGCTAGCCGACGGAGATTACATACTACTCATAGATTTCACTCCTTTTCTTACTAGTGTTGAAGGTCACAGCCATGTTGCATTAAAGGTTCCGTGTAATGAAGATGGGAGCCCAAGGGTCACAATTGTAACGGGGATCGCTCCTAATCTAAAAACTCTAAAGATTGGAAATGCAATCAACAACGGTACTCTTGATGGAAATAGTATAGATTTATCAGCTGAAGGAAGTTCGTGTTTGTATCATACAGAACTGCCTAACAATATAAGTGACATTGCACTTGTTAATACATCGAATCAGACCTTGAACTTTAACGAAGGTGGATACCATTCTGTTACTGTGTCGGCCCATGCAACAGGTATACAACACCTACCGGCAAGTACAAATCTGACGTCAGCACCTAAATAATGTGCTTTAATCAATAACATGTGAATATTTAGGCATTGAAGTTAGAGGCTAGGTAATCGTGTTGAAATACTAGCAGCACTGGCAGTAGGAGTTATACAATAAAACCTGCTCATGTGTTTCGGTTAGGTTACAAACCCCTTTTTTGTGATGACCTATCAAATTCTCCCAGTAAGGTTCTCTACTTATCTCATTTAGCAGCTATTATGCTAAAGCAATGCAGATACATATTCTTACTACAACATTATCTCTAGATGACCATATAACAAGAGGGATTATGATATTATACAAATATCTGCCATCATCAGTAAGAGAGGATATACTCTCGGTAGAATTTCATTGAAT
>CAYTQD010000088.1:0-4549 GCA_964439995.1 uncultured Nitrososphaeraceae archaeon | reverse complement strand
TGCAGTTGGTGGAACTATAATGTCAGGGCAGACAGATATTGATCCTGAACGAAATTCAATTCATTCACTTGTTGCCAAGAAAGATAACGACGGTAAATGGCGTATCGCTGCGTTTCAGAATACAAGGGCCCAGTATGTTGGAAGACCAGAGATAGGTGACAAGCTGACTGAGGAGATTAGAAAAGAGTTACAATAAATAAAAAAGAATCTAATCATTATCAATCTATGCCTTATGTCTTGTGTCATTGTTGGTTTAATTCTCATCAGCACACTTACTTTACCTACTTCACCTTTCTAGCTGATTCTGCTTGGATATTCTCATGCATACATAAACCTAAGCGCATTCATTCCTTCATCTGTCAATGATACGATGTGGCGCGAGCCTATTTTCTCAACGCTGATAAATTTCCAATCTATTAGTGGCTCTATCAGATTTTTGTTCAAAGCCATATATGCAGCTTGTTCCCTGCGATCATCCTTATTCGAATCTTTCTTTCCAACTTGAATAAGATTGTTGTTCAATGCTACGTCCTTTAGTTCTCGCTTAGTGATTTTATTGTCTTTACGTTGGCTGATAATATACATACAGTCTACTAGTTTCTGACTTGGAATTTCAATCTTGTATTCGGGAAGAGTAATAATATCTTTCATCCCTTCAGTTTCTTGATTCTTTTCTTCCGAGAGAATTGTGTTATACCTTTCAGGTACTACGTAATATGGTTTGATCATTGCTATATCTTTGAACATCATACAAGCCATCATAGATGCAATGGCCTGAATTTTGCTTCCCACCGAGACATTGACTAAGATGTAGTTTCCTCTTTCATTCAGTATTATAGTCCTTAATGCTCTAAGTATATCGAATAAATCGATTCTATCTGCAGAGGCCTGTCGGCAGTCTATAGAAAATGCTTTGAGCTTCCTTTCTATCGATTCTGCATATGGGCTACCTTTATCTTCATTGCTAAGCTTGTCAGTGAGGAGCCATACCCTGTCGGCTTTTTTTTGGACTGCTGGAAGAACTATTCTATCAACCTCGAAGCCGACAGGAGCAATATGAATACGAAGAGTATCGATTAAACTACTAATGCTAGTCAGCGAAATCATAAGAGTATGATTAGTAACCATAGTAAGGAGATAGTATTTATATCTATATAATGTGTTGGAGCAGGGCAAGAGGAAGATAATTGACTAGCGATATCACTGTTAGAGGACTGTACAGACATTACAGGACTACGACTAAAACAAAGACACACCTGGTTCAATCGAAGGAGATAGCTACTACCTGTGTCTGCCCTTACCTCTTCAAAATGAGCTATCCTTTTGGTGTAAGTGAAGGTGAGCGCGACTACCTTGCTGCAAATACTACACACGATATAATGAGCCTAGCGTTGCCCACGACAGTATTAGATAATTGGCAGCAGGGAGCAAAAAAATTGGAATGGGAAAATATTGCTAGGAAAATAGAGAAGGATTCTGAAGGCATAAAAGATATGGCAATAGCAAACGCAAAAGAAAAAATAGAAACAGAAGAAAAGGCTTCACTCCCCCAAGGTTTTGATCTAGAGGGATTTCAAGCTGATGTATGCTATAGATTCTACGGCCTTCTGATTGGGATTGCAAAAAGACTGATGGCGTACTATGAAAAACCAAAACGGGCTTTAACGGAGGTGACTGTTTCCAATGTAGACGAACATCATGAAGGAAGACTAGACGCCATCTTAGAATTCTACGGAGGTCGATTCGGAGTTCTTGACTGGAAGACTAACAAAATGAATCAGGCAAGCACAGGAGGAAAAGATAGGTGGCAACTCATATCAAATATTCTTTTGGCAAATTACCGTTATTCTGGTAATGAGAATACTTGGGATAGGTTTAGATTTGGAGCAGTAGTTTATTATCAAAAAGCCTACCTTCCAGATTTACCGATCCAGCAAGAATGGATAGATAAGGTAAAGAACGATAGACGATTTGCTTATGAGATTTTGTGTGGTGGAAGGCCTATTACGCAAAAACCACAATTTTGCCCTATATGTGATAGGGGAGGCGAGTCTTCGTCTGAGTGTCAATTTTATCGTAAAGATTCTAGGCTAGCCTATGAAGGAAGATTACCTGAAGAATATGCAAGTATCAGACGACACCTGATTAAAAGACGGTATCTAGTTTTAGACGAGCGAGCTGAAACTCATAAACACAAGTTTGTAATACAGAATATGATTAATTGCTTTGGAGAAAAGGCCGCTCTTGAAGACCTTAAAAATACTAGCGTTATTCACTGTGATTATAGACTAGATTCAGTTTACAAGAATTCGGTGACTCTTACCAGAAATAGTTGCACCGATTGTGATTATGCTATAACATTCTTAGAGCCACGTAAGGTCGTCAGAATAATAGGAAGAGAAGAAGAGGAAGGCGTTCCATTCTTAGCATCAATTAGTGAGAAAGGATTTGTTAAGGAAGTAGACAACTCAAAATTAGTGATAGACTTGGATGGAAGGATAGCTGCTGAACGTGCAAAGCAACAGCTTTCTAACCTTCTGTTGACGATCATTCCTGATGAGATAAACCTGACACGTAGAGTGCTAGAGCCTATGCATAGATTTCATAAATTAGCTGCAGATGTTATGTTACCTCCTGAGCTGCTCTGTGAGATGGGATAGAATAATTGAAACTCTTACTTGATTCAGAGCAACTTCGAGTACTGAACTGGCGTGCATCTAATAGTGATATTGCAGCATTAGAAGGCCCGCCTGGTTGTGGTAAAACCACAGTTGGCAGCGCGCTGGCAGTAAAGCTTATTGCTGAAGGGATTGCAAAAAATGTCCTTCTTGTAGCTTATACTAATGCGGCTGCCAATGAGTTTGGTTGGGAGCTATACAATATATTGGGTCCCTCAGCTGCGAATATATGCATAAGGACTGGAAATCCTACGGGAGTGGATCCTGCACTACCAATTCAATTTAGCAGATCAGTTGATACTATATTAAAAAAGAGGATTGTAATCTCTACTAACCTCTCACTAAAACGCCTCCCAACAATAAGGTTTGACAATATGATTATAGATGAGGCAGGTATTGAAAGATTGGAACATCTACTCTGGCCGTTCTGGTATGGGGTAGATAGAAATGCTCAAGCTGCCCACAGATACCAAAATAATGCGGCAGTACAGATCAAAGACCTCATGGAACTGATATCACGATGTGGGGCAGTTGCTACTGTAGTAGGAGATCCAAAACAATCGCGGCCTATCAGTCCTATTGGTTCAGATTATAGTGCAATTGAATGGGTAATGAAAAGGTCTCGCTGGGATACTTTACTTATTTCACATCGGCTTCCGGACAGACTCTCCGGGCTAGTCAATGAATTTGCTAATTATGGAGGTTTGAAATCTTCTCCAGAAATCGCTTCAAGAAGATTAACTTTAGAAAAGACACCAGATGTTGAATATCGAGATATAATTCAGCCTGATGAAGTTATCACATGGGTTGATGTAAATGGCAATGAACGGCCTATGGGTCCATCCTCCTGGGCAAATGAATCAGAAGCAAAAGCTTGCGCAAAGATCTGTAACCATCTAACCTGTCTAACAACTAAAAAAACTATAGTTGTTGTTACCAGATTCACGGCTCAGAAACAGATGATAAGATATTATCTGCAAAAGATAGGGTGTCCTCTCAGTATCAAGGTTACGACCACTACTGGAGCTCTGGGTACCCAAGCAGATATAGTTATCTTTTCGCTAGTAAGAAATAATTCTGAAAGAAATGTAGGTGCGATAGGAACGCTGCAGGATCTTAATGTTGCTATTTCGAGATCAAAGGAAAAATTAATTATTCTTGGTAACTTTGATATGATGTTAAATGGTTGGACTGCTGCATCAATGCAGTACAAAAAAAGTTTATCTAGAAGTCTTGCACGACTAATAGATTCAAAATACGGAAGAGTAATCGAGTCACCACCTATAATTTGCACATAACAGAAGACTAATAGAAAAGTATCTGGCCCCACTTACCAGCAAGGTTCAAATCACGCTCATCTCTTTTCCTAGCACAAATGATGAAACTGGATAGATGTAGATCGAAAGCGAGTCATTTGGGAGGATCTAATGCAATCCTATATGAAGTGAGATCCATTATTATGTTAACTATATTCCTCGTACATACATGAATGTTACTTGACAGGAGAATTATATTAAAATAATTAAGTTAAAGATAAACTAATCAAATGTGGGTAAGGAAGGACTATATACTTCTGGCCGGAGCACTCCTGTTGCCTCGCACGATCATTTAAGTCACCGTGACGAGAAAAGCTCTCTGGTCTGCTATTTCCTTTTCCCAGCTCCTTTTATATAGGAATTCTAAGTTAGTTTGACCTTTTGAGATTCCGTTGAACGTGAAAGTATCATTCCCCGATGCTCCAGGCAATCCTTGTTCAGATGGCTTAAAGCTGTGAGATGTCAGATTGATGATACTCCCATTAAACACAGGTATCCATTCATAACCAGTACCAGCATTTGATTGAAGTTGTATTACGAACTGCTCACCTTGTT
>CAYTQD010000087.1:0-4986 GCA_964439995.1 uncultured Nitrososphaeraceae archaeon | reverse complement strand
TGGTGGTAGCATTGGTGGTAGCATTGGTGGTAGCATTGGTGGTAGTGACCGCTCTCAAAGAGGGGGGGGTCTGGAGAATCTCTGGATCATCAATCACTTCCTCAGCTGGAAGATTGAAAGTTTCTCTCAATGCACTCTGCTGCTCAGTCAAAACATCCTCAGAAAATGTCGGTCCAACATATCCAAACCATACCCACAGGACTATGACAGCAACCAATGATAAGCCCATGACGAGAATGGACCACGCAACACCCCTGAGATTATTATAACTGTGACTTTCCTTCTCACTCTCGTGATGTGCACACATCTTGTGACATAGACGTAGCATAGTTGCTTTAAAAATATTTGGATTTCTACAAGGCCCTCTGCTAACACGCTTTACCTCAACATTCCAACGCAGATTCACCTGCTGTTATGATCCCAGCTCTGACTATGCCTGCGTATATGAAACCGGCTATCCAATTCGCCTGGGAGCGGAAATGTCCTACTTAGCCCTAGACTCAATACGAGAATCATGTGACACGTCAGTAGGATCCGAACTTGCGTCTCCTATCACGTAACGACCCTCCTCAAGTCGCAGTCGACCAGCTTCAGTCAAAGTGTATTTGAAGGGTTTAGCATTCGTATCTCTGCTAACCAACCCATATTCGTGTAGTTTTTTCATCAATCGCGACGAATGTTCCCTTGATCTTCCTATAGCCTGCTGAACCCCTCGAGAAGTCATAGATCTTTCCTTTAACAACTTCAATACATACTCAGCAGTTTCGTTTTGTACTTCGTATGGACTAGATATCTCTTCTAGGATTTCCTTGGTGATTGATTGTGACTTACCCTGTGATACATCACCTGACGTCACTGATGACTTGGATGTAGAGTGTAATTGCGGTGGAATTTCATGCTTCTGACGACTTGACTCCAACAAATCCAATCTAACACGCAGATCCGCAATGGCATTTTCGTATCCATCCAGCCTCCTCGTGTATTCAGACACTATTGCCCTGATTACATTTGCGTTACTATGCCTCTTGGGTAATACGTTTTTTATCTTCTTGTATTTAAAGCCCAAGACTAACCCCACTATAAACGGGACTAGAATATATATCGAGATTTGTGTATAGGGTTCAAGGGGGACTAGTGACATCACGTGTTACATACAAGAGGCGTGATTTATTCTTATTGACAAAGAATATTTCACACCTTGCACATAGTATCTATAAGCCTTTGAACAACCAAACCTACATCCTGGACCGTGTGCCCATTTGCAACATCACCAGCCCCAGATGCCTGTGACATCACTTCTAGTTGTAATGCAATCTTATCTAGTATATTTAGTGTCTGGTCATCCAATGCACCATTCAGTCTTAGCAGCAGAATCGAATATAGAACTGACTTAATTTTCAGCCGGCATTGTTTTAACTGCCTATAGTATGCACCGGCCGAGATATTTTCGCGTGCTGATTGCTTAACCGTCCTATTGTATATTATTGATATTTGCCTATCTGTAAATAGAGATCTTTTCAAGATTTCGTTGTAGAGATTGCTAAATTTTGAACTTTGCCCTTCCACTGCAGCTATACAAACAAGTATAGCTGCTAGGTCCAATTAATCCTTACTACGGTAGACCTCGATATGCATTAACAATGTCATGACTTTTCTTCATTACGTCCGATAGAAGTTTACGAGATCTTCACAACTCTTATATTATTAATATAGCAATTGGATTTATTGATATAGTCGCCGACAGCGGCAATGATGAGAAAAAGGCTGATCTTCGATACAGACAAGGAACAGGGCATGAAATCGAAAATTACATCTCCTCTGAGGTTAAGAAGCACGGTACGTTATGTTTCGTTCTTATCGATTCGGAAAGTTATCATTCTAACCCAACTAACGTGTCCAAGCTAGAACAAATTGGTGTTTCTGCTCTTTTGGTGGGTGGCTCGTCCGTCACAGATCAGCTGGAGCTGACCCAAATCGTTTCAGATGTAAAGTCTCATGCTAAGATTCCTGTGATATTGTTTCCTGGAAATGTCACAGGAGTTTGCCCTGCAGCAGATGCTATTCTATTTAGCTCGCTTCTTAATTCAGATAATCCCTACTTTATAACTGAGGCGCAGGCATTGGGAGCCCTTTCCGTCAAGAAATACAACATAGAACCGTTACCTACTGGTTATTTGATTATAGGCGACGGCACGACGGCATGGTTTGTAGGCAGGGCTCGCGGAATTCCGCATGCTAAATCTGGGATTGCAGTCATGTATTCACTAGCAGCACAATACTTGGGAATGCGCTTTCTTTATCTTGAGGCTGGTTCTGGAGCTAAACAAAGTGTTCAGCCCCATATGGTTGCAGCGGTAAGAAAAAACTACAGTGGAATACTCATCGTTGGTGGGGGAATCGCCGACTTTAAAATTGCCGATGAAATTGCTCGGGCAGGGGCTGATATTATTGTAGTTGGAACTATGATAGAAAAAGAGGTAAATTGGGAGGAAAAGCTCTCCTCGATTCTCAGGGCCATAAGAAAAGAAGGTTAGAGGGTAATTTCATGACGCTTGTAGCAGATTACCGTGATTATCTCAAGAATCTAGCCCTTCCTGAATACTATGTGAACTATCAAGAATCAATATTGGAGGACGTACAAAAAAATGTTAATGTCTGTGTAGAGGCTCGGACGAAAGGAATCGACGTAA
This sequence comes from uncultured Nitrososphaeraceae archaeon, assembly GCA_964439995.1. Classification (GTDB taxonomy): domain Archaea; phylum Thermoproteota; class Nitrososphaeria; order Nitrososphaerales; family Nitrososphaeraceae; genus TH5893. Next base: position 2,296 of record CAYTQD010000087.1, on the reverse strand, counting down.
CTGATAGAGTAGAACCTAAAATTGCCTTCGACTTGTCGGACAGGGTTGCAAAAATGCATGATATTGATATTGCTGATAGATTGCGTGAGCTGCTATCTAGGACTTCAAAAGAAAAAGCTGCTCTGAAAATCGCTGAGGAGATTACACAAGGGGAATATGGTGGCGAAGACTTGAGAACACGGCTCGATAATGCGGTTCGTGTAAGTCTGGCTATAGTTACAGAAGGAGTTACGATTGCCCCACTACAAGGGATTTCTGATGTGCAACTCAAGAAGAATTCTGACGGAACTGATTACCTGTCAGTATCATTCGCAGGTCCAATTAGGTCAGCTGGAGGAACGGAGGCTGCCTTAACGATGTTGATAGCCGACCATGCCAGAAAAAAGGTCGGTGTGGGCAGCTACAGTGCTAATTCGCTTGACGATGAGACAGGAAGGTTTGTAGAAGAATTGAGAATCTATGAAAGGGAAGTTGGTAGTTTTCAATTCAAGGTATTAGATGAAGATGTTGTTAAATGTATTTCTAATTTGCCAGTAGAGCTTGATGGCGTAGATACGGATCCGGTAGAAGTAGTAGGGCACAGAGGCATGAAAAGGATCTCAACAGACAGGGTACGTGGTGGCGCTCTAAGAGTAATGAATGACGGTATCATTGGTAGAAGCCGAAAGTTGCTTAAACTTGTTGAGATGTTAGAGATAGATGGGTGGAACTGGCTTAGTGACCTGAAAGGAGCAATTCAGACTGGGAATGAGGATGCAGTATACCATAGAATGTCTGAAGTCATCACTGGCAGGCCTGTGCTTTCCATGACAAAAAAAATTGGGGGTTTCAGATTAAGATATGGACGCTGTTATAACACAGGATTTGCCACTATTGGGATTCATCCCGCTATACTGATTCTATTGAATCATGCGGTAGTTGTTGGAACACAAATTAAAATGGATGTACCAGGAAAAGCTTCTACAATAGCTCTTGTAGATAATATCGAACCACCCCTTGTTCGACTAGATGATGGTAGTGTACTTTACGTATCAACATCAGAACAAGCCATAAAGTTGTCACCAAGGGTAGAAAAAATAATTTACTTGGGTGATATTTTAATAAGTTATGGGGATTTTCTGGAAAACAATGCACAATTGCTTCCTGCTAGCTATGTTGAGGAAATTTGGGCGCTACAATTAAAATCTCAATTATTATCATCAAGTACATACCATCATCATTTTTCTCTTTACGATACATCATCCTCAATTATATCAGAGGGAATAGAGGAGGAAGAACGAGGCTTAGAAAACCAGAGACTTATCCAGTTAATTAAGGAACCACTATTAACATTTCCAACAGTTACCGAAGCATTTGAAATCAGCAGAAAACTACATGTCCCCCTTCATCCACGATATTCATTATATTGGGATTCAGTTAGCATCGATGAAGTTTTGTTGTTGAAAGAGAAATTAGCTTCATGCCAGCCCACTATTGATTATATCCTTTTAGAAAATGATCCAAAACTAAAAGATATTTTGGAACGATTGGGAGTAGTTCACTCCATTAAAAATGAAACTAGCAGTATAGAGATCAGCGATAAAGGTCAAATATACACTCTGCGAGCTTTATTGCTCACAGAATCAGAATCAGAGCCAGACTCAACCGGTTCAGTTACGACAAAATTACTTTCAGAAGACAGTATGATACCTCAGTCTGATTCTCTAGAGGCAAAAAAAGAGGACCAATCCTCTCAACCTTTACAAGCAAATAACGTTATAGAATTTGTTTCCAAAATATCAGGAATTAGACTAATGCCAAAATTTGCCTCAACAATTGCAGTAAGAGTTGGACGGCCCGAAAAGGCATCTGAACGAAAAATGAAACCACCAGTTCATGCGCTTTTTCCTGTTGGAACCAAAGGGGGTGCAACACGAGATATTCTAAAGGCGGCTAAGGAGGACTCATTTTATGCGGAAATTGCAAACAGATTTTGTGTTAATTGTAACATACCTTCTGTTGGAATATATTGTCGTAACTGTGGCGAAGCTACACCTGTACTTAATCTTTGTATCTCTTGCAGACGAGATATTTCAGAATATCCCACAGACAAAAATTGGTGTCGTAGGTGCCATACTGAAGGAAAAACATATTCCCCAGTTAGCTATCCGCTAAGAAAAGCTATCGAAGAAATTCAGCAGAAACTTGGGATAATTGCAGTCGAGCCACTAAAGGGTGTTAGATCTCTTATAAACAAAGACAAAGCAGCAGAACCCTTAGAAAAAGGAATACTCAGACAAAATCATAATCTTTATAC
>CAYTQD010000086.1:1016-5035 GCA_964439995.1 uncultured Nitrososphaeraceae archaeon | reverse complement strand
TACCACTAGTGACAGGAGGAGCAGGAGGTGAAACTCCATTTATAGAGATTCCAAGGCCTAGAAGCCAAGACCAGACGCAGTTAGTAGCAGCATCAGGGAGTGGTACTTCGAGCACAAATGCAGATAGGAATGCTACGAGCACGGATACAAGCGTTCAGGAACGGAATCAAACAGGTGCAGAGGAGCAAGGAATCGCTAATGTGACAGAATTAGGAGACCTTACTGGGGCTAATTTAAGTGAGACCATGACTAGTACTAACGCCACTCTTATGGAAGGCCTAGAAGAGTCAGAGCTAAATGAGGTCATACCTGGTCAACAAGACATACTTAGTCAACAAGATACTGCGATTGAAGCTCAAAACGCAAGTACTTTGCAAGGAGAAGTGCAGCAACAGAATCAAACAGGTGCAGAGGAGCAAGGAATCGCTAATGTGACAGAATTAGGAGACCTTACTGGGGCTAATTTAAGTGAGACCATGACTAGTACTAACGCCACTCTTATGGAAGGCCTAGAAGAGTCAGAGCTAAATGAGGTCATACCTGGTCAACAAGACATACTTAGTCAACAAGATACTGCGATTGAAGCTCAAAACGCAAGTACTTTGCAAGGAGAAGTGCAGCAACAGAATCAAACAGGCGAACAGCAGGACCCCCTTAGCCAGTTGGGCGAGACACTTGGAAATATATTTGGCCAGTAATAATTGTTCATAGATCCTAGCTTAATGTTTGGAATGTTACCTAGAGACTTACTTGGTTCCAAGCTCATTTGAATCTAATTGTAATTCCATCCCGCAAATATGAAGAATACGCATGTCAGACTAGCGAATAGTTTTTCCTAGTAGATTATGGGGTATTTTAAAAACAAAACAATTTTTAAGCATCAAATGTTTCTACCATACAGATTAGGTAATTTAAATGAAGATTGTCGTAACCGGTGGAGCGGGCTTTATTGGCTCAAATTTGGCAAATACCTTGTCCGGCGTAGACCTAGAACAGATATTAGATGACAAAACAAGCAGCAAAGTAACTAATGTAGATCTAGTTCGAGGCCGCGGAAAACAGAACAAGCTGATCGCAATCGGAGAAAGATATCCACGCAAAGTTAATGAAATTATTGCTGTCGACGATTTATCGCTAGGATCTCCTTCAAATTTGTCTCCGGAAGTGAAGCTTGTAAAGGGGTCAGTTATGGACCAAGACCTGATACTAAAGGTGACTAAAGGTTGCGATTACATATTCCATCATGCTGCTCTTAGTTCATCACCGATGTTTGTAGATGATCCGAGAAATGGAATAGACGTTAATGTAATAGGTTTTATGAATGTGATGGAGTCTGCAAAAAGAAATAATGTCAAAAAGGTGATATATGCTTCATCGAGTTCACTTTACAATGGTTTGAGCAGACCGTATAAGGAATCTGCTAATATCTCCCCCAAAACGTTCTATGAAACCTCTTTTCTATGCAGGGAGATAATAGCGAGGACCTACTGGCTTGAAAACGGTGTAAATTCAGTTGGTCTTAGGTATTTTAGCATATACGGACCAAATGAAAAACACAAAGGTGAATTTGCGAATAATATTTCTCAATTTATTTGGGATATCCAAAAGGATAAGAGTCCGCTAATATATGGAGATGGAAGCCAGACGAGAGATTTTACATTTGTAGATGATGTGATACAAGCAAATATCTTGGCAATGATAAAGGAAGATGGAGTACATCAACATCGAAATGGTCAAGAGGACCTTAGTGGCTATAGTGCAGACGGAATTAGTAACCATGGAAGTTCATACAATATCTATAATATAGGAACTGGAGTAGAAACTTCGTTTAATCAGGTAGTAGAGATTATAAACAAACAACTGGATAGTAATATAAAACCCACCTATGTGAAAAACCCAATTCATAATTATGTCCGCCATACCAAGGCTGACATATCAAGCGCAAGGAAAGAACTTGGATATGAACCAAAATGGAGGGATGTAGAGGACGGAATTAGAGAAGCTATTTCTTTCTATGTTGGAGAGAGGCCGATAGAAGTCCAATAATCTATACCCCTCGGACCTAGAATATTTGAATGATAACGATAATTAGTAGCGATATTTGAAGACGAAGTCCGGATTTTCTATATCAGGATTATTAGCAGCCGATGCAAAGACAGTTGTCCTAGTGTCTAATACCCTCAGCACAAATGATCTGTCGAGCTGTATAACGGTCCAGCCTCCGGATGGACCTCCGTAACAAAGAAAGACCCTGATGATCCTGCGTTCTATGGTCTCCGTGGTCTAGGCTTCATGAAAGTCGATGGCAAAGGAAATGCAACATTTAGTACTGAAAGACCGGAAGGTTCAATTCGGTTTTACTTAGGAATACATAACTTAAACACAGAATGTCAGGGTAAGATAAAGACGCATTCTTCACTGTCTAATTGGAATACTAACCACAGAAACAATCATCCTGAAGATTGCGGTTTTGGTGGATACCATTTGACATGGCATATTCAGGATAGAGAAGCTTTCGTGAGAAAGGAAGTTGTTCATTCAGACTATAATTCTGAGTTAAGAAAGATAAAGGGGGGTTGATCTGCAGGCAGGTAGAACATACGGATTCAAGTCAAGAGTAGACACACCAGACGTAAATGTGAGGTTAAGATCATGGCTCGATTTTGACGGCGTCCACGTCCAACTGGACACCGTTATCAGACTATATTGACAAAGGCGATTGGCCTGGTGTATCATTTGCAGACGAACGCATTTCACAATGCTAGGATACATGGCAGACATAAATAAAAATAACTTCAACGATCCTGTATTGATAGAACAACCATATTTCTGGATCAGAATGAACGCCGCAAAAGAGACGGGAGATTCCGTAGAGAATGTTACCCTATCGAATGTTACCGTCAGAGAAATCCAGTAAATACAATGCATAAACAGTAGGCCCGACAACCATTCGTCAGGGCCCAAAACCGATAATCTCAAGATCTAGGGTCTCAAACATATTGAACCCTTGCAGATTGGAATGTTAATCATCGTAACAGTCGTGGCGATTAGGGATTAGGGATACAATTGGGGATGAGAAACAAATAGGATTGTATTATCAGAATATGAGGTAGGACGAAATCGAAATTGCTTCAAGAATAATAGCTACTTTTAATAATACCTCAATCACGTTGAGGATAGACTACATTTGTAAGATCTTGAGTTTATAGGATACCTAACTTTTACACTTCGAAGCAATTTATCAGTAGCTAGAATTGTGTCCTGAGCTTGTAAAGTAGACAGTATTAACTATTAGTAAAGTGATGAAACACATTTGCCTCGTTACCTAATTGGAGCTAGGTAATTAGAATAGATTCTATTCCAAGTACATTGATTCCTTGCCTAGGTCAAGAATCGCAGTCCTCAATAGAAAAGTTATCATGCAAACGGGAGTCGTAGTAGATGTTTATCTCCGAATCTACTATATGAGAAAAGCTAATTGTTAGCGGTATATGGAATCCATGTAAGTATGACGACAAGTCTTAGTGCCTCGAAGGCGAAGCCAGTTCAAGAGTTAACTTCTGGTTTTGTGTTCAGCCACAACTCTATTATACTAGCCCATTCAGTTGAGGATGCCTTTCCATCCGTGTTACCATTTATGGTTATTCTGACGTATCGTCCTAGGATATCTTCGACATCAATTGATTCAGCGTTACTCTTACCATTAAACAATCTTATGAAGTCGCTGAGCTGAGTTGTATTTGAAACGGATATTTCGAAGTTGTACTCTCTTTGATCGGCCTTATACCAAACAATTCCTACATCCTTGATTGTTTTCTTTTCTCCAAGGTCAGCTTGAATCCATGAGCCTCTTCCTTCGTTCGCCCAGCGTGTGGCTTCATCTTTATCTACAACATTACTGGCAACATTTGGCACCTGCTCACCGCTTGCTGTTACAAATAAGATGCTATTCGTCCCTCCCCTCGAGCTTTGACTAATTACTTCATCGGGCCTGAAAGGGATGGGAGGGCCCGGAGTTG
>CAYTQD010000086.1:0-916 GCA_964439995.1 uncultured Nitrososphaeraceae archaeon | reverse complement strand
GGCTGGGAGTTGGGCTGGGAGTTGGGCTGGGAGTTGGGCTGGGAGTTGGGCTGGGAGTTGGGCTGGGTTGAGGGATCATTGTAACATTCTCATCAATTCCCGTGATAGCGGTGGTAGTGGTAATTGTGGTGGTAGCAATACTGTCTGGAGCCCGTTGAATCGTAGTAGTAGTAGTATTAGTAATAGTAGTCGTATTTGGCTGAGCAGAAATTGGAATGCTGTTACTCGCCGTAAGTATGATTACCACGACTATGAAAGGCAGAATGGGAATGTATAACAAGTGTATGAATCCCATTGACTATCAAATCGTTGATCTCTTGTATTTAGGTTGTGAAGCTATTGCAAACTGAGAATCTGGTCTAGAGAAGACCGAAAAAGTGAGTAATTTAAGCACATATAAAAACTGGAATAGACTAACTTCTGAACCAAGGCTTGGGCAGTAAACACGAATCCCCATTGACTCGAATAACTAACCCCTACCATAATGCATAAAAGGAGGATCCTAGAGTTACCATTAATGACAACAGTCACTAACTCAACTACTCCAATACAAAAGAAAGTCGAAGTATCGGTAAAGGACGGGAAAACTTTCAGTGAGAAGGTATTCTTATTGGAGATATGGTCTATTGGAGGTGATGCCAGTCAGAAAATACTTGAAGTTAAGGGTGAAAGGAATTTTACTGGCACTTTTAAGCAATTCCAATTTCGATTTGATAAAAATCATAATTATATTCATACTAAGTCAGATATTGACCAAAAGGGATTTGACTCAACATACACAGGTACAGCTTCTGAATTTTCTATATCAGGATTATTAGCATCCAATGCAAAGACAGTTGTCCGAGTGTCTAACACCAATAGCGTGAATGATTTGTACGAGTTGTATAATGGTCCAACAGAACGTGTAGAGGTTAAG
>CAYTQD010000085.1:0-5151 GCA_964439995.1 uncultured Nitrososphaeraceae archaeon | reverse complement strand
AGATTCATTCGAATGACTGATACTAGTAGAGACTGTCACTAACTGAAAGAACGCTAGATTTTTTGGGTTAACCATCGCATATGTTATCATAAGCAATTAAATAGGCAATAATTTAATTGTATTGTTACCCTCATCACTACATATTAGATAAAGGTATAGACATAGATAGTATATCAGAAACACAGACAAAATTAATTTGCGCATGGATCGACATTGACTCAACACATGATGTACCTATAGATACTGTTTCGATTAAATTCTTAGAGTTAATCTGAATCTTGAACTAACACCAAACGGTGGGACATGCTCCGGTTGAAACAATCTGTTTATCTCGTCCCGGAATAGCAAGTAACGAAATGCCTGTTCCTGGCAGATATCTAGATACTATCTCACCTTTTAAAAAGGCTGATGGATTCTCAACTGATGACTTTAGACCATTCATATTGCTAAGCAAACAGAAAGATAAATATAAACTTTAATAACGTTACCTTGATGACAAGGTACCCTCAATAAACCCATTTATACCAGTGTGTTACCCTCAAAAGGGTGGTCTGGCTCGAGAAATTCAAAACAAAATTACCCTTAATTCTATCGGTCGTAGGCCTTACAACTGTTGGTAGTCTCTGGTATATACCTTTAGAGCAGGTTTCAGGACAGTCGCAAGTGGAATCAAACAAAGCACTAGTAACTGCATTATACGATGAGGTGTATGACAATCGAAATGTCAGCGCTATAGATAAATTCTTGGCAGATAACTTTTCATCGGCTACTGGTGCAGACAAACAATTATTCAAAGAAATAACAAATGCTTCGCATAGCTCCTTTCCTGATCAAACACGTACTCTTAATAATATGATTGCTGAGGGAGATATGGTAGCCATATTCAATAGCTGGAATGCTACCTTTAGTGGTGAAGACTTTTTAGGTATCCCAGCAAACGGCAACCAATTCACAACTGCAACCGCAGATTTATTTCGCATATCAGATGGACAAATTGTAGAGCATTGGGAAATAGGGGATTATTCGAACTTCACAGAAGCTGTTTACGGCTAATTTACAATTTCAGAACCACTTCGGGATAAGGCCAGACTTTTATAGACAGGAATCAGATCAGAATGTATTAGAAGCGAGAAAGACTTGGTCGTTATAAAGGAACAAGAATAGAAGGATTTTTGAATGGATCAAACAAACGCAGATAGAAATACCCAATTCCTGCTAGACCTATCATAAGGCCTGGGGGTTCACCGCTTTGAACTCCGCATGGCCAAGGCACTTGAACGTCACTGTATTTTTCAATTCCAGCAGCCGCGACATTCGTAACTAGCTGGGTGTCAATTGGATTGTCATTCAATTCTCTTCCAAGAACTTCGTTTGCATATAAAAGTATGTCACAATTTCCTGCTAGACCATGGCATAATGAAAAGTTCCCAGTTCCTGAGTTTAGCATTTTTTTAGTTTCGCTTGTAGTCTTTTTAAGAGCCACAATCGCCTCATCTCGTAATGAAATATTCCCAGTAGTATCATATCCTGCCAGCCTTGATATGGCTATACCGGGTGCTCCATGACACCATACTGTACCAAAGGACGAATGAATATCTAGATTAGATGACTTACGAAAATCAGGCCAGTTCCCTTGGCTTGGTTCAAAATAATGCCTTTCATATTTATAGGCCAGCTCAGCTGCCTGACGAAACCTGAATTCACCTGTGTCTACAAAAAGTTTTAGCAATGAAAAACCTATTCCGGCAGCTCCATGAGAAAATCCTGTCAAGTTATAGCGAGTTTGTATATCAGGTGACTTCCAAGAGTAGCCAATATTAGACTCAGCTGTTGCTAGCAGACTCTCGCCCAATTTCCTAGCGAGTCCAAGAAGAAATTCATCTTTGACATCTATCGTCTTTCTTAGGGCCAACAATGCGATGATGGCTCCAGCCTTACCTGAAATTATGTCGGCTCTAACAATATTTCTTTCTTCAAAGCTAAGTCCTCGCATCAGTGTTAATGCTTGATCGAGAAACGTTTCATCCAAAATTCTTCCAAGCCAAGCTGTTGCCAAAGCGATCCCCATCCATCCTGAATATAGGCCCACTCTATCTGTCTTGGAAATACTGTTGAGCGAAGACAATGCTTGAGATATTGCACCTATTGCTGTTCTACGGAATTCTTCCTCTCCGGTAACAAGATATAATCTAGCTAAAAATATTGAAATCCCACTAGTTCCAGAGTAAAGGTCAGGCCCGAGTGCACTAGAAGTCAAGTCATAATTGAAGCCAATCCAGTTACATCTATCCCCCTTCCATATAGCCCGCTTCGTGATATGCCTTCCCAATCCTGCAGCCGTCGATAGAAAATTCTGAGCTAGTATTGTTTTGGAATAAGAAGTATAAAGTTTGTTGGAGTGGCTTGCCTTGCCACTGCCAGGCAAATCAAACTCGTAAGAATCTATCGAATTATAGTTCAAATACGGCTTTTCCACATTGATGCCCTCCTCTGTAAATCGATCTACCACAGTTTGCAACTTTTCTTTCACGGTTTTTCTCTGTTCTTCATAAGCACGAATCATCCCATCAGCTAATAGTCTGCAGCGATCTTGACCAAAGCTTTCTTTGTTAGCCGGATCCTCAGCCAAGCTCAGTCCTCCAGCGAGCCGCTTGGTAAACGCAGGCGTTCTCTTCTTTAAGAATGAGCCTACTTCAGAATAGATCTCTATCAGGATTCCAGAAATCAGGTCATAATCAATTTTTCGTATGTAGAGTACTGCAGTATCGCAGCGTGTGCTATACGCATCCGGATTGTTCAAAACTTTAAAATTAAATGGTACTTGAAATTGGTTAAGCAAAGAAGTAATATTTCGCATCAATGGTATAGCACCTTCAGATACTATGTTCCAATATATCCTTACGATCTTATCTTTACTGTTATTCAATGGTTTGTTTCCCAGTGCCATATAAAATCCAGGTGAAATGCCAAGCATTTCTTTTGGGTAACGAATACTTACCCTGCTTCCTATTCTAATGCCATGATCATGCATTGTAGAGTCAAAATATTCCCCACGTTTTACTACCAAATGTAACCCATCTCTTCTTACGATAATGTTCGAACCTTCCGTAGAAAGTACATCCCAACCAGCTTCAAAATGTCCGGTTCCTAAATTGGAAAATGACAGATCTTTTACGAAAGGATTCATCCCGTATAATGCTGGTCTAGCAGGACTATCCTGAAATGTGGCAGTAGGTTCGCCACAGCAATAAAAGTTTTCATACAATCTAGTAGTTAAGTTGGAAAGGAGATAACTACGGGCAATCTTTGGAGAAAACCCTTTTTTATATTGAGTTGGAATCTTCAGAGATTGTTTTTCTCCTATCCAAGAATATGCAGTCATAGACTGAATAGTTACATATCCAACTACTAATTCCAATTGACCAAGAAAATGGTTCATAACTGTTAGGTAGTAGTGACACCCAATAAACCTACGATCGCTTCTTGAGGATGTCTCAAGATATTAAGACCTATTTGTAAGAGGCATATAGCATGACCAGTAAGCTTAGCTCTTGTTTGAGAAAATTCAAAAGCTGTTTGGATCAGTCTTGCAGCTGCATATCTGACCGCCTTTAGAAGCCATGGCCCAGCTGTCACAGAGTCAAGTTTCATATAGCAAGCATATGAATGCCAGAACGAAAGGATTGCAGGTTGCAATTTTTCTAGTGGATATCCTGCAATTCCCATGAATTGGTCTGGTGGAGTTTCATCAGTTATTGGTATAGAGAATAACCATAAACTCAAATAGCTACTGAATAATGACCCTACATCCCAGGCAGGATCTCCGATATGTGCTAGCTCCCAATCAACAAGCTTAAGATTTGCGTCTTTTCTTTTATTAGAGGAAAAAGTTCGATGCGAAATCACTATAAAGTTTTCTAGCTTGATATCAGAGTGAATAAGACATTCCCTCTGATATCTATCGACCAGATCTTCGAGAAATTGAGACAGTTCTAGGTTTTGCTGGATTATCCTTAGTAATTGGAGATTAGCGCTGCTAAGATTATGAAATAAATCGAGGTTTGGATTTCTGATAAATGAGAGAAACTTTGGTGGCTGGGGTTCAAATTTTAAGATACTGTAACTATTAGTTTCGTTGTCGAGTTTAGTTAGATGGTGTAGAGTACCCAGCAATCTGCCCATATATCTGGCGTGAGTAATTGGAAAACGACCTATATTGGTACAGTGTTCTTTAAGGTTTTCCCCGTGAAGTATAAATTCAATGATAAGAAGATGCTCTTTTGAATCGTATTTATAAAATTGAGGCAGAAAATGTTGAAACTTCTCCCTCCCCTTTGCTAGATGCTGAAAAAATTGATAAATTGTAGCCTCCCTAGAAATTGTAATAATTCTTTCCCTGTCAATGCCTTGCTTCAGAAAGTAAGATGATGCCTTTTTAGTTATGACTTGGAAGTTCTGGTTGCGTCTAGATGTATCCTTCAGAACAAGATCCCCCTCAACCAAAGAATCTACACTAACGAAATCATGGCTCAACATGTACTTTACAAGCTCCTCGTGTGTTATGATCATGTATTATGCACTCATACTAGACAATATATAAGGAGCTCTGCAACCAAGGGAAGTACCATTAGCACCTGGAGAAACACTACCTAATACCTCAGATACAGAACCTCCTATTCTATATCTAGAGGCACCTGAAGGAGTACCAACAACAACTGAAGGAGGAGCTCCTGAAGAAAAGCCACCTGATACGAATCCCGAAATTCCACCTGATACCTGGGTAGATCCCTAGCCTCTGACTCACAATTTTAGAACCACCTTATAACAGACTCTAGCATTCTACTGATGACGATATCTGATCGATGCAGGCTTCACCTTGATATTATGTTGTAGTCCTATAAAACGATACACTAGACAGATATTCATCATCTTCCTCTGCATACTTCCTCATCTTGGCTGATGATAATTCACAATACTCGTTCCCTGCAATTTGTGAACACTCACCTAGATGTGATTCTATTCATAGTTACAGGGGATTGAAAGACGATGATAATTAAGCCTTATATAGAATATTGCTGAGTACTGTTCGGATATATTCCACATTTGCTATAGCAAGATCGCAAAGTAGCTATTTTATTACTAATACAGGAC
>CAYTQD010000084.1:0-5247 GCA_964439995.1 uncultured Nitrososphaeraceae archaeon | reverse complement strand
GGTATTGTTTATGTGTGCTATCTTCATAATTTAGGTCAGTTATAGAACGAGTATCCTAGTATATACAAATAACCCACCTGGGTAAAAATCTCGATCATAAACTGCTGTTATGCTAACGAAAAATGTTATCATGTAGCTCCGAGTATGGGCATATGAGATATGACTTCGGTGGGGACTGATATCTTATCACCCGTTTTTGGTCTAACTACTTAGGTAATAGTTAAGATTCGGGCCCAACAGGCCTTAGTAAGGTTTAACTTCTTTTACCATTATATCTCTAAATGATACTTTCGAGTCATCATCATGCGCTTGTAAACCTATGTAGCCTTCTTCTAGTCTATCGCCTTTAAACTTAGTTACCTCTTCATCATTTATGATAACACTATAAGATTGATTAACCGCGTGAACCTCCATTGTATTCCATTGACCTGGAGGTTTTGAAACTATTTTGCTTGGAGCGGCAAAATCGTAAATTGCTCCTGTCTGATGTATTGCGTCACCTGCTTTATCATCTATCTGTATCTCATAACCCTCCTCAACTGCAACTCCTGGATCATTTCCAGGATCAGGGATTCGCACAAAAACTCCAGAATTATCGCTTTCATCAGATACCTTTCATTCAAGTTTCAGTACGAAATTATCGTATTTCTTTTGAGCGTACCACAAGAGTCCTCCTCCCTTTTCAGTCTGGAGAGTTCCATCTTCTTCTGATATGGCGAATCCGCCGTCTCCAGCTATCTTCCAGGCATCCAATGTCTCGCCATCGAATACTGATGTAAAATAACCGTTATCAGTGTTATACTTGGATGATTCATTCTTAACAGATAAATCTTCTAGGCTCATCTGTCTGTCTTTAATGTTAGGATGATCATCAATTATTGAAGCAGAGTCCTTTGTAGCTGCCTCCTGTTCTGATAACATTAACGTCATACCTATGAGAACGATTACCATAAACGAGGTACTACCGCCTTTGATACACAGGTACGACCATGTGGAATAGCACTTTATTATATCATGCTAATTCCAAGGTACGTAACTTGACGTTGAACGTATTAGAACAATGCCAAAGCTTATTGACATACACCAGCTAGAACTTCAGGTAATAAAAAAGAAATGAGGAAAATATAAAAATAGAAATGTTGGGTAGGATTATTGTAGCTATTGTCCAGATCTGCATTTATAGCTTCACTGGTTCTGATTATTACTATTAGTATTGTGCTGGATAATAATTACCATGCTCTATTAGTGTACGGCCAACAATTAGAAGAAGATGGGCAGTATTCTTTCGTTAGCAAATGGGATTCTGAAGGTACCAAGGATGGTGAGCTAAATAAACCACATAGTATTGATGTGGATTCTAATGATGGGAGTGTATATCTAGCTGACTCTGGGAATAATCGCGTACAGAAATTTACTCCTGATGGGGAGTTTATAACAAAATGGGGCAGGGAAGGAACTGAAAATGGACAGTTCAAAGGCTTGCATGACGTGATAGTAGATCCTTCAGGAAATTTTGTTTATACTGTAGAATTGGGTAATCATCGTATACAGAAATTCTCCTCTGATGGGGAGTTTATAACAAAATGGGGATACGAGGAAACTGGTGGACCTGGACCAGAACGTAATCCTCATCAGATAGCTGTAGATTCTTCTGGTAATCTCTATCTTCCAGATAAGGGTGGCTCTGAAATACTGAAATTTGACAGTAATGGTAACTTTATAATAAAATGGGGTTCCGAGGGTAAGGGCGATGGACAATTCAATACACCTCATGGGGTTGCCATTGATTCTGAAGACAACGTCTATGTAACAGATATGGATAACTTTCGTGTTCAAAAATTTGACAGCAATGGTAGCTTCCTGACTAGCTGGGGTTCGGAAGGATCGGAAGACGGGCAATTTTCAAAGGTTACTCCTGGTATTGATATTGATACACACGGCTATGTTTATATTGTTGATAAAGATGGAGCAAATGTACAAAAGTTTGACAGTAATGGCAAGTTCATAACTAAATGGGGCTCTGAAGGAGAAGCCGATAGTCAGTTTATAAAACCAGAAGATATTGCAATCGATTCAAAAACAGGTAGTGTGTATGTGACTGATACAGGAAACTCACGCATTCAAATATTTAATATACCAAAATAGGCTTTCTATGTGAAACCCCCTCAATTCTAGATGCTAGATATTAGAAGAAAAGAAAATTTAAAGAGTTGTTAAAATTACCTTAGCAGCCTTTTCAGCGCCCGTAGCCCTAGCCCGTACACTGCTTCCCTTACTATTATTTACTAGATTTTCTTCAATAAGATATTCAAGTCGAAAGATGTCATCATAATTATAACCAAACCTGTGAGCACTCGCTTCTTGTTCAAAATGGTTTTTTATTGGAATAAATATTCCAGGAACACCATATGCCATTGACTCGTCGATAGTAGATCGACCAGCAAGAGAGATTATCAAATCTGAGGCATATATGTATTCATGCAGGTTGTCTACGAACCCCAAAATTCTGATATCTTCATTTTGACACTCCCTCAGATCAATGGATGGACCTGAAACTATCAAGAGATCGATATCAATTTTTCGTCTAAGTTTTCTGTATGCTTCTGTAGCTTTTTCTATTAAGTATATTCCAGCATCTGTCCCACCCACAGTTACTAACACAGTCTGCTTATTAAAGGCAAACCTTGTTCGCAGCGTGTTTCTATCTGCAGTAACTTCTCTAACTATCGGTCCAACATGAATCACATTGTCAACATCATCTCCAGAGTTAGGAATAATAACTCGGTCGCATTTGCTCATCATTTTCAACATAGATCTATTCATCTTTTTCTCTATGATAGATGCAAATTTACTGTTTACAAAATGGGTCTCCGTTATATCAGTGATTAGAATTCTCTTATGGCCAGTTTTCTCAGATACTACTATGGAAGCTAAATCTTCATCACTAACTATCAGATCGACGCCAGACTCACTATCTTGACACTTTATGGTCTTCTCAGCAATAACCTTGCATTTTCTATAATACCGAAAATAATTTAGTAGCCATCTGAGCTGGCCATGCAACTCACCTGATTTTATAGAGAATTCATTAGGTTTATACAGATCTGAAGCAAGATAGCCTCGACTAGAAATTAGCTTGTAAGCAGGCTGTCCTGTTACAAATTGAATACATTCTTTCCCTCTTCCTAACTCGTACAGTTTTTCAGCAATAGCAATGTCTCGTGTGGCATGCCCTAAGCCTATCGGGCTAGTAAAGAGAATTATTTTCGTATTGGAAATAGGATATCTAGAAAGAGGGCTGATCCTGGACATAAATGTCTATCGACAATTATGCCAAATCCAACATAAAGAATACAATCTACGAATTAATCATGAGAAATGTCGTAGCTAGTTCTATGACTACTCTGTCCATGTTGCTTCCCTTGGTATCAGGGAGTAACATCAGCACATAACACAGAAGCAGTAATAGTAACAGTTCTGTTTTGATTATTCACCAAACCAATTCTCCATCCATCTTGTGAAGTTGTTTCCGTCTCTTGGTGGACTGGCTGATCCACATAAATAAATATGCTATTAAGACTTTCTGGTGACATTGAACCGACATGGTATCCTGCTGATTTAAACACATCTCCATTTTCACATAGAGCAGTCGCAGCAGAATTGTCGAACGGTTCTATCGAAACAGTTGCGTTCTTAGTATATGAGCTGGTCATCCCAGTAGTATATGAGCTCGTTTCATCCGACGGAACTCCAGGAAACGACCCGTACGCGTCCTTGGATAGGTCAACTGAGATCAAAAAAGATGCAACCACTAAGTATGCTATGAGGAAACTAATCATACCCATTCTCACGTCGAGCATCTTGTATTTAACTTTCGTGAAATTTAAGGTATGATGACGGTTTTCTTCTTCCGATCTTGGGGAGCGGGTTTTAACCCATCTTTCTGAAACCGAAACCATAAGAAAAAGGAGTGAAGATTGCTAAAAAATAACCCAGAGGCTTAGAACAAGAAAAACCTTGCAACTATATATTTTTGGATGCACGGGAAATTCCAGTACAGACTGCTAACTAATAGACAGCGGTACTGATTATTAACCCATTTATATATAGATCCATATTTTTTATTAACATAACTATATATTCTTATTATATACATTGATCTTCGAATTTGATAGTTGGGCAGATAAGCATTGTACTTGTAACTCGACTAGTAATCTCACTTTCTGCTATCATAATTGCAGATGCATCATATCCTACTACTACGAATAAAACCAATTCTTTACTCCGTCTACCTCTCCGCAAACTAAAAAATGCGCTGTTTCGATCGTTATTTCTCGGCTCAGACTCGAACGCAGAATGGTCAAGTACCAGTTACGTCTTATGGAGAGCGGTTTGATTGCAAGAAGTAATAAAGATTGACAATGTTACTTACAGATATAACTCAGAACCGGTTTTAGAGGCCATATCATTTAAGGTGGAGCGGGGTGATCTGTTGGGCATAATCGGTCCTAACGGTGCAGGCAAAACCACACTATTCTCTCTGATACTTGGATTACTTGAAGGATATCAAGGTAAGATACTGCTGTTCAGTAAAGATATACGAAACAGTAGAAAAGCTCTGAAAAAAATAGGCTATATACCACAGAAGATAGTTATTGATCAGGGTTTCCCTGCTACGGTGGAAGAAATTGTTTCACTAGGCATATTAGAGAGAAAAACCAACAAGGAAACAATAGTCAACGCTCTAAAGATCGTAGGATTGTTAGAACAGAAAAATAAGAGGATTGGCGAGCTTTCGGGAGGACAGCAGCAGCGTGTACTTATAGCGAAAGCTTTGGTAAACGAGCCACAGCTCTTAATACTAGACGAGCCTACAACCGGTATTGATTTGGAAACACAAGACAAGTTCTATGCCCTGCTGAGAAAATTAAATCACGAAAATAATATTACTATAATATTGGCTTCACACGATCTTGATGCGATAAATAGACTTGCTAATAAAGTTGCTTGTGTTAATAGGAAAATGTCATTTCATGGAGATGCTAGAGAATTTTTTGGAAATGAGCGATTACTCAGATCTTATTCCGAATCAAGTATGCAAGCTCATATGCATTTACATAAATATAATATGTAATGCTAGTTATCTTATTTACAATCTATTGTGTATATCAGAGTAGAATGTTGGAAATAAAGGTAGAAGAAAAAGCAGGGCCAAGTCCTTCCGAAATAGGAGGAGAAAAGGTAGAA
>CAYTQD010000083.1:0-5253 GCA_964439995.1 uncultured Nitrososphaeraceae archaeon | reverse complement strand
CTTCGACCTCTTCTTCATCTTCGACCTCTTCTTCATCTTCGACCTCTTCATTTGACACCATTCCTGCTTGAGTTGTTGTCGGTGTTTCTTCTATGTACAGGTCTACGAACTCTGGTCTCAAAGCAGGTGAGTCATTTCCAGTCTGACACATCAGGTTTGAGTCTTTAATGGCCAAGGCGCACGCTGTGTATTCATCACCAGCGTTAACAGTCATGTTAGGAAAAGTTGCAACGTATTCAATAATCCCCCCTGTGCCATCGCTAGCATTAACGGATTGAATGTATGTTTTGGTGTCATCAAATAGCTTTACTCTTGATTCGCCATTTACACTTACTATTGTTACAATATCTCCACTATCATGATCCAATCCCTGCACTGTCATAATGACTTTGAATATATTTTCCTTCTTTTCTGTTTCCGTGGTCTGTGCAAGTGCATCTGTGACGGTGCTAGGAACTGTCATCGCAATAAATCCAAGTAGTGATAATGAAAGGAATGTCAAGGTAGGTCTGGGTCTCATTCCTATTCTTGTTGACATTAGTTGTCCTCTGTTGAATACAGAAGAACAACTATATTTCAGCTAAGAAATCCTTAATCATAATAAACTAACCTTATACATTTATGAAATAGGGTTAAGGTTGCTTGTAATACAGAATCTTCTAATACCTTTATCCTACTCAACTATCATTTCATTTCATATCAAATGTGAATATATCAAAGTTAACTTTACTTGCTCCACTTCCGGCGGAGTGAATTTCACTTTCAAGTGTGCAACCAAGAATACTTATTGAAGAAAATGTTATAATTGGTCTTCTACCTAAGAGTGACTGGACCCAGTCTGAACGACAGTTCCTAGACCATCATTACCTTGTTGGGTGAACCATACATTACCTTCCCGATCGGAAGTTAGGTGCTGCACATAGGATCCTGATCCTATGGACGGTCATTTATCGGACTATCTATGAGTAATATTGTTATAACTAGTTTTCTTGCAGAGTTCGGTCGCCCTTAATCATTTCCTATCATGCCGCTTAGCATGTACTCGTTTGCCTTGGTATAGCAGACTATTTAGATTACATATCTCCCATAGTCGAACGGTGGTCTATGATAACACTATTGGAAATTATTTAATATATATGAGATTAAAAAAACCTATGACTAAACATAATACAATGCGGTTTCTACCGATCTTTATAGCCGCAACATTAGTTGCTGGGCTATCAACAGTAGGTGCATCCAACCAGGCATCTGCACAACAAGTGACCCTCAACGGAGCAGGTGCTACCTTTCCATTTCCGTTAATAGATACATGGAGAGTAGAGTATCAGAATGTTAAACCTGAAGTCAGTATGAATTATCAATCGATAGGAAGCGGAGGAGGCGTAAAGCAATTTATTGAAAAGACTGTCGACTTTGGTGCTACAGATGCACCTCTGACACCTGAAGAAATGGAACAGGCTCAAGACGCAGTCCATATTCCTGAAACCATTGGTTCAATAGTTGCTGCCTACAACTTACCTGTAGAAGGCCTGAAACTAACCGGTCCTATTCTTGCAGAAATATTCTTGGGAACTATTACTATGTGGAACGACCCCAAGATTCAATCAATCAACCCTGATCTTTCTCTTCCAGCAGAAGATATAGTTGTAGTACACAGATCTGATGGTTCTGGTACCACATTTGTTTGGACAGACTATCTTTCTAATGTAAGCCCAGAGTGGGATCAACAAATTGGTAAAGGTAAATCAGTACAGTGGCCTATAGGCGTAGGCGCTCCAGGTAATGAGGGAGTAGCTAACTCAATTAATACTACTCCTAACAGCATAGGATACGTCGAGTTAGCTTATGCTCTGACTACTGGAATGAACCATGCAACTATCGAGAATCAGGAAGGTAACTTTATCCAAGCCTCTCTCAACTCTACAGAGGCTGCTGTTGCCGCTGCCGCCCCATCTCTTCCAGCGGGAGATGAACCCTGGACAAATGTAACTCTTGTTAACGCACCTGGTGCAGATTCATATCCTATAGCAAGTTTCTCATATCTGTTGCTTGACAAGGAATTAACAACCAATCCTTCACTCAACGATCAGAACAAGGCCCAGAATCTAGTAGACTTTATAAATTGGGCTATTACTGATGGTCAGCAATTTGCTCCAGACTTAGGCTATGTACCTCTGCCTGATCAGGTTGTTCAACTCAATCAAGAGACATTAAGTGGACTGACACTCAATGGGGCTCCACTGCAGGGTAGTCAATAGGGGATAATGAGCGGGTGAGCAGACTCGTTCTCAATTTACCAGCCACTCCCTTCCTTATTTCTAAGACTTTTCAAGAGATGGGAATTAGCTAGGTAGGAAAATGCCAAAACTGCAAATACCCAAACCTTTCCTTAGAAGTAACATATATCAACCGGTTTCCCAATATATGTGCGGTACAATACCGTCCCAGAGGTGTCCCCCTCCCTCCCTTAACGGTATTTGTTAGTATAAGTATCAAGATTGAATCCATTGATATAATGAGTACAGAATTGCTATCTCAGCAAGGAGACACTGAGGATGAAAAGTTGAAAAACTTGCAGCAGGAAATAGAATGTCCTCGCTGTTCTGATGTTATGACTTTATCGTCAGACTTCGATAGGTTACTTTATTTTTGTGAAGAATGTTATTTGTCACTTGTGATGGAATAGCTATCAACATGAAGAGAACAGAGAAAGGATCGTTATCGGGCGGGATATGATTCAAATGAAAGCGAACCTAAGGAGTGGCATTTCCAATGGTTATAATCAATACAAGGAATTTGAGGGCCGAAAATATACTGGCATGAGGGTAGGAGGAGGCCATAGATGGTACTATAATATGGGCGAATGGGAAGAGAAAAAGATAACACCAGATAAGTGGAAATTTACGTATGCTACCAGTAAAACAAGAGTAGCACAGGCTCCAGAAGGCTCAGGAGCTCCAGTTGGAACAGAATATCATTGGTATATTCTTGCACATCAAAATGTAAGAAAACTAGATGCAAATAATTATTCAACCTTAATGACAGGACTTAAGTATAAATTAGCTCATAAGAGGGCTGACAGAGAAAGATGGAGCGCAACAGAAATTGAACAAAGAAAGAGCCTTAAACAAATACTAGAGTACGAACTTAGTATAGGTAATTCTAATTTATAAGTCCTAGAGGGTTATTAATTTCAGTTGGCTTTGGAATAAAATATTCCCATAATGTTGTCCATAAACAAGCCATCTATATAGAAACATTATACCTAATAGATTGATAATGCATAAGTTATCGTATCTAAAATGTTTTGAGAAGGGATATCTAAATATTATGATTTAGGTATCGACAGTTTTAATTTCCTATCAAGGTCTGCCGCCCCCCGCATAACTCTAGATAAATAAACATAAAAAAATTTTTCACTACAATGGCAGTGAAACAGTGTGGTGAAAAAACTGTGTTATGTGTGTGTGAATGTGAAAAGGAGAATGAAAGAAGAGAAAGGAGAATGAATTAAAAAGAGAGAGAATTCCTACCTTCCTATTCTCTTAATTCCTTCTCCAAGTCCGCCGCAAACAAGTCCACAACCTATTTCACCATATCGATATGACTTAAGCCTTATATCGATCTTTTCTTTATAGAGCATATCCAATGAAAATTATATCTGTTTTGAAATACGGAAAAACATGGTCAGGGATCACGTTAGTATCCATGACGTTTATTCTCTTGACAAGTTTCTTTTCTGCGGCAGAGCAAGCAGCGGCACAAACTGAAAAGGACATACACCGAGACGCGTGGATTGAAACATGGTGCGGTGATACAAAATATGCCGTACGCCCCCAGACCTCTCTGAATCCGGGAGAGTCTAAAACCGTATGGTGCAACGATGCGAAAACCTATCCGAATGACTGTAATCCAGACGCAGACTATTGTTTGAAGTCCGGGGATTTCTTTCTCGGCGCGCATTACTTTGGCTGCAATCCCGATAATACACCGCGGGCTGATCAAAGTGGGGCAAAACGCTTTTCAGATGATGATTCTGAGACAATGGCAGTAGGTGATTGGTGGGAGATGAAGTGTTTACGCACCTATGGAGAATAGATACCTAATTGTCGTACTTCCATACATGGGTGACAATATAGCTTACCAACATGGGTTACACTTCTGTCAAGAAGTGTATCCATCCAGTAGTTGATGGTAGTATTAGCAGCACACTAACGGGCAGCAGGAATCAAGGTACCGATAATCCAATATTCGCAAGCTTACATGGTTTTAGATTTGGTAGAAAGTACCATACAGAATTGATCTCAAAATAATTGTCAGTGTTTAGGTTGGACTAAGTTAGTTAGTAGATTTCTGTTATTTCATCCTTAAGGCAGCTATTGTTTAAATGAAAGAAATAGTGTATTTACTTGCCTGCAAAATGGTGGCCCGGGTTTCTGTTCCGTTCACCGAAGGCCATTATTATGGCAGAGGGGAAAGGCCAAGCACGGAACTGGCTGATAATAGCCTCTCTGCCCGCAGGCGAACCTGTGACGATGATTGGTCACTGCATGGGTGGCTGCTATGATTGGGCATACCTAGCCGTACATCCAGGGTGCAGCTTCGTTAAGAACACAGGAAATATTGGACCTAAGGGCTCATATGAGCTAACTTCAATTTGATAAAATCATGGTATTCATCTAGCTTCTCATTAAACACCATTCTATCAAATATCTCTTGACTTGTTATCTGTACGTCCTTGGACACAATTTCTTCTGTGTCATTCTCGATACTCATGCGATCCCACCTAATTATTTCGGATAAAGTGGGTTCACTAAAATATCTATAAGCCTCTTTAGCCCGTTTCTCCTTCAAGTTAGCATTTTGGTGTCTATCTCTCAAGGCCAAATTAAGGTCAGATTGCGCTATAGCCACCTTTCCTCCCACTGATATTATATGAGCTATCTCATGTCCAATAACACCAGTTAAGCAGTCTGGGAATCTCTCGATGAGTGCTAGAGTTGGATAGATCGCAAAAACCTCAAAATTTCTTCTATCTGGATATGCAATACTATAAAATAATGTCCTTACCATCCTTCCATGAACGGTATAAATCTTTGAGATCATAAATGGAACTGGATAAATGTTGGGTATATAGGGTAAAGCATTCTCTTCAGTTACTGATTCAATAATTTGTTTGTATGCAAATTCAATTCCTGTTTTTATTTTCTGATGATCGGATGAACAACTAATGGAAACAATAGATTTACGTAG
>CAYTQD010000082.1:0-5258 GCA_964439995.1 uncultured Nitrososphaeraceae archaeon | reverse complement strand
TCCTACCTTTGCACCCATGGAAATTGTTTATACCTTTTATAGTACTCAACTAAACCACCGGCCAACAACATATTCTGCATAAACCTTGGCACTTTACTTGCCTGAAAAGTCTCCTTGGCTCGTACGTTCTCCACAGTGTACTTCGTTATGTCAATTCTAAGCTCATCTGACTGATCTATCTTCCCCTTTATTTCTGGCACTTCCAGTGCTGGTAGTCCAATTGCAAAAGCATTTCGATAAAAGATACGTGCAAAACTTTCAGCTACAACTGCAGAAATTCCAGCGTATTTTAGCGCTACTGGAGCCTGTTCTCTGCTAGAACCGCCTCCAAAGTTTCTACCTGCTACGACTATATCTCCCTTGGAGATCTTCTTGTGAAAATCAGGATCAAATCCATACATGGCATATTTTGCCATTTCATATGGATCGTTAGTCCTACTCTTAAACCTGAAAG
This sequence comes from uncultured Nitrososphaeraceae archaeon, assembly GCA_964439995.1. GTDB lineage: Archaea > Thermoproteota > Nitrososphaeria > Nitrososphaerales > Nitrososphaeraceae > TH5893. The sequence continues at coordinate 4,804 of CAYTQD010000082.1, read as the reverse complement.
GCATGATTATATCTGTGTTAACATTATCTCCAAATACCCAAGCTCTTCCGTTCAAAATGCTAGTGTTAATAGCTGGATGATTGTTTTTCATACTCAGAGGTACATTTTTGGGTTGGCTATCTTACCTTCTATTGCAGACGCTGCGACCGTAGCAGGCGATGCCAGATATATTTTTGATGATAAGGCTCCCATTCTACCGACAAAGTTCCTCGAGGATGAAGATATACAGATCTCGTTTTCCCCTAACGCTCCAAGGTGTGTCCCGACACATGCGCCGCAAGTAGCATTAGTAAAAACAGCTCCTGATTTTAGATAGATATCAACATACCCACGTTTAATTGCCTCCTCATATACTTTGACTGACGCAGGGGTAACTATACATCGAGTGTTTCTATGAACCTTTCTTTCCTTCAATACACGGGCTACTATCTCAAGATCTTCAATTCTCCCATTCGTAGAAGACCCTACAAAAGCCTGATCGATTTCTTGGTTTGCCACCTCATCAACTGAATGAACCTTGTCTATGTTGTCTGGACCGGCGACTTTAGGCTCTACCTTGCTACACTCTATCTCAAACTCGTCTTCATACTCAGCATTTATCCCAGGATGGATATCTACTATTTTTTTCTTATCTTCTTTGTTAGTAATCCCATTATTGTCAATTCTAGGATTCTCATCCAAATAGCTTTTCGTAATTTCGTCAGTCTGAAACACTGAGATCTTGGCTCCACACTCCATCGAGGCATTGCTTATGCATGCCCTAGAGTCAATACTAAATTGTTTTCTTAAGTTTTCATCTGTAAATTTCCACTCCAAAGCCTTGTAGTTGGCACCATCTTCACCTACTCTCCCAATATGATCTAAAATTAAGTCCCGCGCAAATACACCCTTGTTGAAAGTCCCAGACAAGTTAATATTTACGGTTTTTGGCACTTTCAACCATAGCTGACCTGTAGCCCAAACTGCAGCAATTTCAGTACTTCCAACTCCACTAGCAAAAGCAGATACACATCCAGCCTGGCATGTATGAGAGTCTGCTCCCAGTATCAACATACCAGGGCTCGCCATATATTCAAGGATGTACTGATGCGAGATAGAACCTTCCACCAAAAGACAATTGTGTTTTGAAACAAAATCTCTTATCATAGCGTGCAGATTGGCCACCTTCTCGTCAGCAGCTGGAAAAGTATGATCTATAACCAGCAGAACCTTTGAAGGATCATAGAGCTTGTCTACCCCCATTTCATTAAGAGACCGTATTGCTAAAGGACCCGTACTATCCTGCGCCATAGCCAGATCCACATCTACAATAACGATATCACCAGACCTAGATAGTGCCTTAGACTCCCCCGACTGTGTTTCAGCATTTCTTATACTTAATACCTTTTCTGCAAAGCTAAGTGAATCATCATCAAGGATATTTTTGATATGAGAAGAGTCATATCTTTGGGTCTGCGCAGATAACGATGCACGTCCATTCAAGCCACCATCTCTTATACACGATCGTATCTATCTTTTTCTATACCATTAATGCAACTACAAGTCTGGGCAATAATTCCCTTCTTTGCAATGGACCTAAATCATTTATATGGTTCCACTTATTCTAATTAAATGATAGATAGAATCACGTATCTAAAAGGATTATACATCAACACATTGTAACCATGACTATACTATTAGGATAAAGACCGTAAGCATTAGCAGAACTTATCTTCAATTGATGAACCAAGAGCCATAAAAACGGTTCGAACATTACAAAAACAGGATAAAGAACAGTCTGAACAAATGGGGATCAATAATGGTTCTCAAGTAAAGATACCATAAATATTTCAACATGATTGATACCTTGTTAAATACTATTTTTCTAACAGTAATAATTAGATGGTTAAAAGCCGTGCAAATAATTTTGCTTACTGAAATAGTCAAATGGTGCATGTCTATTACGGAATCCAATGAATCCCACGAAAGTTCTGACCTATTGGTCGGACTGAAAAATCATGTGAACGAGTATGCTTATATTTGATATCTTACTACCTTCTGAATATGCCTAGTAGTAATGAATCGAAGAGGAAAGCTTCCAAGGGAAAACGGGCCCGAAGCAAAGCTGAAAGCTCGCTATCTAGTCGGACTAAGAAGCAGATCGATTCTCTTCCTTTACATGCACGACAGATATACAAAAAAGCGCATGCAAGCGCTCTCAAACAATATTGGAACCCCGAAAAAAGACGTGGCGGAAAAAGGCAGAGTATCGAGCAGGTGGCACATAAAGTAGCGTGGGCAGCAGTAAAAAAGAAGTACGTGAAAAAGGGAGATGAGTGGGTAAAGAAAGATGACGTTTAACTTACGGTCCAATGTTCAAATCTAACTATCTCATAAAGAGGGCGTACTTCTTACTGTGAATGGAATCCTATTATTTTGATAATTTTTTAGTAGTATGGTATAGTTTCTTTATTTAATTGTAGTCTATATTCATAATAATTAACTGGAATTGGTAGTTGTGTGCGAATGTACATTTTTTAGAATCTCATGTACCTGATTCCTAAATAGAGTCAAGCCGATCCTTGTGGTGTATGGTTGACCTTTTGCAAAAGATTCAGCTAAATTAAGTAGAAACTGAGATTCTACTTTAGGGGGCATCGGAGGCTCAAACGGATCAACATATGCTTCGACTATTGTCGGTTTTTTCTCCTTTAGTGCTTTCTTGATTATGGGTTTTACGTCCTCAGGTTCCTTTAAAACATAACCTCTGCCTCCACATGCTTCAGCAAACTTTGCATAATCAATAGGTGTAAACTCTACCCCATATTCTGGATTTCCAAGAAAGGCCATTTGTTCCCAGCGAATCATACCCAACGTATTGTTTTTAATTACTATTACTTTGATAGGGAGGTTATATTGGACAGCAGTAGCAAACTCACCCATTAGCATTGTAAAACCTCCATCTCCAACAAAAGCTACAGATTGTCTATCTGGAAATGCAACTCGTGCTGCAATTGCATACGGTAAACCACATGCCATTGATGCTAGCGTGCCCGACACAGAAAATTTCATACCCCTTCTCATGTTAATGTACCTGGCAGCAGAAGCTGTATTAGCTCCACTGTCTGCTGAAATTATTGCATTATCCTCTAGTTCATCCGAGACTGCTTTAGCAATTACATCAGGTTTAATTGGCTTATCATTTCTGCTGCTACGTTCGTTTAGCAGATCACTCCAGCCTTTCATTGAATCTTGTTTTGATATCAGAAATTCAATGTTTGTCTTTTGTAGTAGTAATGGAAGAAGAGCTGAAAGTATAATTTTTGAGTCTCCAACTAAACCAACCTCGACAGGATAGCGTAGCCCTATTTTCTCTGGTTTTATATCGATTTGTACTCCTCTTGCTTGACCTGGCTTTGGAAGATAATCTATATAAGGAAATGAAGTACCAACCATGAGTAACGTATCGGTTTCAGTCATCGCGTCGCTGGCAGGTTCAGTTCCAAGTAGACCTATTCCACCAAGGTTGTATGGATGGTTATCTGGAATAACTGCCTTACCTAATAAGGCTTTAACAACTGGTGCACCTAACCGCTCTGCAACAGCCATCAATTCGTCTCCGGCGTTAATTGCTCCCTGCCCAGTCAATATTACGACTCTCTTACCTGAATTCAAAATATCTGCGGCTTTCTTTATTTGCTCTTTATCGGGCATAGTTGGATTTGTATAAATATCAGAGGTATGACCTGCAACTTTGTGCCTTGAATATTTCCCTTTTAATTTCATATCCTGTACATCTATGGGAATAGTTAAGTGGCCTACCCCTCTTTGGGTTAATGCTGTTCTACATGCTATATCTACAGCCATTTCCACTTGTTCAGGGATATTTATGAGGCTGTTGTACACAGCCACATCAGAGAAGAGCTGGAGTAGGTTTACATCCTGCTGGTAATTTGAATTCATTAAATCTGAATATGTACTTCCTGTTATTGCAATAACAGGTGTGTTATCTAATTTAGCATCATAAAGCCCGTTTAAAAGATGAATAGCTCCTGGCCCGGATGTTGCTACACATGCACCTAACCGCCCGGTATATTTTGCGTAGGCACAAGCCATAAATGCGGCGGATTCTTCATGCCTAACTAGGACAAACTTAATTCTATCTCGCCGCTGACGTAATGATTCGATGAATCCATTAATGCCATCGCCTGGAAGACCAAAAACAACTTTTACTCCCCAGTCAATTAAGGATTCAGCTAAAATATCTGCAGCTCGCATATTTTCATGATAGCTCATAATCTCTCACTTTTCTTATCACATTCTAGATTTTATATATTACATGTCTCCCAGACGCACTCAAAATGTACTATTCTATACCTTGTTGACCGCTCACGGACAAGTGATGTTGTTCGAGTAAGAAAAAAGGCGTAGCCATGGGCATTGGGACTGGCGTAATTGCGTTACTAGTTCTATACGTACCATTTACCTTAACCGTGTACAAGCCCCTACTTTCAGCTACACTATCAAATTTCTCACCTACAGAACTTTCGCTTAAAGGACATTCAGATTATAATTTAGAGCCGCCTTCTGATAACGAATATTTAACGATAATTATGGCATGGGGCTTCTTTTCATATGTTATATTTGGATTCTTCTTGGGTAGCATCCTGAGATGGGCATACGCGGTAAGAAAGTTTGATACTCAACAATCAAAAATTACCTAGGCAGACTTTATTCTTAAAATGATGGAATACTAGTTCTCCTACCTCTACTGAGCTTAACAGTCAATAAGAAAATAGTTCTTCTTCTGCTCTACTATTGTAAT
>CAYTQD010000081.1:0-5349 GCA_964439995.1 uncultured Nitrososphaeraceae archaeon | reverse complement strand
ACTATTTCGAATGCCATAGGCATAGTACATGTCCAGAGGGTGCTCGTCTCCGAGAATACCTCCTTCTTGGGTACTACCATTGTAGTTAATCCTATCTCCGTCCTGAGTAACACAAATTATTCCCGCCCTTCCATCAGGTTCTTCACCATCTTTAACGTTTTGTGCAAGGTTATTTCCTTGGTTTTCGTTCAATGCGCGGACCTCCAAGTTACCAATAATAACACATACATTGTTATGGTCAGGTCCCCCAATTGCGATCGCTCCTCCATTGTGAGCTGGGCCTGGCTCATATGGCAGATCCATGAGCAATCTAGGATTTACCAGCATGGTGCCATCTTCTGATAATTCATATCTGTAGAGTCGATTTCCTAAGGGATCACCACCATCTCCATTCACATTTCCTTCACCGTTATCACCACCATTTCCATTGTCATAATCTTCATCTCCAGCTGTTTCACTATCCGCCTCAGTGTAATATAGAAAAACATAACTTTTACCTTCGGTTTCTGATACTGCTATTCCCAGCAATCCGCGCTCAACTTGGTTAGCAACATTAACATCCAATAAGGGTTCATCCAGTATCTCTCCATTTCGAATTCTGAGAACTTTGCCTGAATCTTTTTCTAATACAAGTATATCCTGGTCCAAGAACGCCATGGCTATCGGAGTTTCCAGTCCGGTAACAACAGTCTCCGCTGTTAGATTAGGATCCTTAAGTTGGCCATGAGCCGGATAAAAGATACTCCCAGCAGGAGCTAGGAAGTGAATCAAGGCGAGTAAGCATAAGATTCCAAAAGGGATTGCGTATGCTAATACCGTGCCCTTTGGTTTGAACATCAACACGTTCTTAACAGATATTCCTGAATATATAGGCAAATCCTCCAAATAATATTTCATTTCCATTTAATCCGTCTCGTTGCAACTTTCCTCAGTCAGAGCTTCATTTTCCTCAAGAATCCTGCCAATATAGCTGATTTCAGGATGAGCGTCGCCAACATCACTGATATAGACATTGTCCGAGGAGTCGATAGCGATATCCTGTGGCATCATGAACTGGTCTTCGGCAGGTCCTCTCTCACCCCAAGCCTCTATGAATTTGCCATCAGGAGTAAACACTTGGATTCTTTGATTAGCTGTATCTGCAACGTAAACGTGACCCTCAGAATCAAAATCTATGCCATGATGCTCATTGAACTGTCCAGTCTCGCTTCCCCTTGAGCCCCACATAGTTATAAACTCACCGTCGCTGGTAAACTTCGATATTCTGCCATTCTCTCTGGCATCGCTTACGTATACATTACCTCCGGAGTCTATCGCAACAGCGTGCAAATGAATAAATTCGCCCAAGCCATCTCCTTCTTTGCCCCACTCGTGCAAGAACTTACCATTTGAGTCAAATTTTTGGATCCGGTTGTTACGTAAATCGCTCACATATACATCCCCTGATGAATCAAATGATACCCCCCAAGGTCTGTCGAACTGTCCAGTCTCGCTTCCCTTTGAGCCCCACATAGTAATGAACTCACCGTCATTGGTAAATTTCTGGATTCTGTTATTCCCGTAGTCTACTACGTAAACGTCGCCATTCGCGTCTACGTTAATATCTTCTACCTTGGAAGAAAATTGTCCGGGGCCTTCACCAGGGGATCCCCACTTTGTTACAAAAGTTCCATTACTATCAAACTTCTGTACGTCTTGCCGTTCTTCATCTGTCACAAATACATTTCCCCCAGAATCAACTGCAATACCATGGGGATGAATAAACTGACCGCTTCCAGTTCCTTTCTCGCCCCAACTGGTAATCAATTTTCCATTTATGTCAAACTTCTTGACACGATGAAAATTACAAAGCTCTCCTTCCTGTGCCGTGGCTAGAAAGAAAAGTGATTGACCTTCAGACACGGTCATCGCAACTAGGGCAACCAGGGCAACTATCAAGATCCCTAGCTCGGAATAACTCACGAACTTTAGTCTGGAGTAAGAATATCTAAATCTTGTGCATCAGCAAAATCAGGATAATTCCGTAAATCACTATAACACCTGACATTTGAACTTCATGGAGTAATCAGTCTTGTTTTCAAAACTCAAAATTAAGCCATAGGTCAGTATTCCTTGCAGGAGTTTTAGCAAGGCTTATGGAATTCGAAATAGCTTTGGTGTTGATCCTGACTGACCGGGAATCTTTGGGATACCGAGAAAGGGCCTTCGTTTGGCTTATTCAAAGAGCAGGCTATTCAGAGCATTTTAGCTAGCAAATTCCTGCGATTGAAGGGGAAGGGGCTTCCTAATACTAAATTTCAGGTTCTTTTATACGGTTGTCTTTTCCTGGTAGGTCTCTTACGCAGAGCCTTGCAGAATTCAAATTTTCCATCTCCTTATTAATGCTTATCGCTGTCTCAATAAGGTCTGGCTCTGCGTGTATTTTTCTTACGAACGATGCGAATGCTTCTGTATCTTTGGGAAAACATGATCCACCAAACGGCCGGCCTCCTCTTGTTCCGTATCCTCCGATTCTCTTGTCCATAGAAACGCTCAAGCTCACATCGTCCTCGTTGATCCCCATCTTTTTACACATCATTGCTATCTCGTTGAAATATGATATCTTCAGTGCGAGAAAACAATTAGATGCATATTTTGACATTTCTGCTTCCTCGTAACCTGTTAAAATAATATTCTTTGTCAAGGGACTATAAAGATCTGACAGGGGCGATGATGACCCGGCTAGTTCTTCACCAATAACAACTCTATCAGGGCTAAAAAAGTCATCCAACGCCTGGCTTTGTCTCAAGAATTCGGGATTGTACAAGACATCGTAATCCCTTCCGTGCTTCAAATTGCAATTTCTTTCCAAATACTCAACGACTACATTTCTCATCGTTCCAGGAAGCATGGTACTTCTGAATACCAAGAGGCGCTTCCTCTCCACCATAATAGAATTTAGTGCGTTAGCGATATCTCGCAGTGCAGCCGAGAGCTGAGACAAGTCTTGATGCTTGCCTAGGTCTTCTTCCTGTCTGTCGTCGCCGCTCCTACCACTGTTATTATTGGCGTTGTGGTTTTGAGGTGTATTAACACATACAAAGCTTATCTCGGATCTGGAAATAGCATCCTTCAAAGATAATGCCACGTCATATCCTTCTTCTCTCAGCGTCACAAGTCTTTGTTTTGAAATATCATTGAAAGTGACATTGTGTCCTAGTCTATGAAATCCTTTTCCGGTTGCAGATCCTACTACACCAGATCCGATTATCGATATATTGTATATCTTCAATTATGTTCTTCTACCTGTGTCTCGAACCAAGATAGTTTGAGGCATTCCCCATATATATATAATTTACATTGATATTAGCTAAGTTTAAGATGGACAAATCAGAGTGACTATTTTAACATAACAAACTTCCAAATTGAAAGAAGAAAGGTTTTTTGGGAGATCGGTTCAACTAGAAATATCAGTGTTACGCGCCTCCTCTTCCCCGCTCACGGTCTGGACTGCCACGTTTGTTCTAGTCTTGTCTTTAATTGCTGTTTCGATGCTGTTAGTTAGCCTTATTCCTTTGGGTTTTGATAGTTTTGGAATAGTAAAAAGCGTCAAACGCATGGGAGTAATCCTATCTGATACTCTTGGAAGCGCGATCGTACAGCTCCAAGAAACATTCTGGTTTTATATCCCCCTAGGTATTGTCGGGATATGGCGATGGCTGGTTTGGGGGATCAAAAAAACCGGGTCTGCAATATACAAGCCAATACCTGGATGTAGTTCTAACTACAGTCTGTCAGTTATTACTCCTGTGTACAACGAGGATCCCAGAACCTTCAATTTGGCGCTTCAATCCTGGGAAAAAAATAAGCCAGACGAGATAATTGCTGTTATCGATGAGCGAGATAAAGATTGCATCTCTGTCTTTCAAACATTTTGCAAAAATAGACCGTATGCTAAACTCCTCGTAACACCCAAGCCTGGCAAGAGACAAGCTCTGGCTGACGGGATAGTGGAAGCTAAAAGTAAGATAGTTGCCTTAGTTGACAGCGATTCTATTTGGGATTCTAAGATAAAAGAAAATCTACTTGGACCATTCTCTAATCCTGTAATAGGAGGAGTGACTCCTAGAAACCATCCTTTGAAAAGAGAGTCAATATGGCAAAAGATGACTGATGTATTCTGGGATATGAGAAATTATTATGACTTACCTTCTCAGACAGCTGTAGGGTCGGTTCTGACCTGTCTTACCGGACGCACCTCCCTTTACAGGAGAGAGATACTGTTGCCTAAACTAAATGAGTTTCTAAATGAAATTCTGCTTGGAAAAAGGAAAGAGTCTGGAGAGGATAAATGTCTAACGCGGCTAATTCAAAGAGACGGATGGAAGACCTACTATCAAAGTACGGCAGTCGTCTACTCTGCGGCCGCTTCTGATTTCAAAACCTTTTTGATGCAAAGACTTAGGTGGACTAGAAATAGCCATAATTCTGATCTAGTTAGTTTGCTTCATGGATGGGTTTGGCACCATCCATACCTTGCTTTCTATATGATAGACAGGTTTATCTCTACCTTCACCTTGTTTCTGGGTCCGATCTTTATGGGGATTTCTATCTATTACCAGCAGTATGCGGTTACACTGGCTATCCTTACGTTATGGATGGTAGGCAGAAGCATAAAGATACTCCCACACCTAAAAAGACGTCCTGAAGATATTCACTTGGTACCAATATTTGTTGCCGTAAATTTCCTCATGGCGTTGATAAAGCTGTATGCCCTTGTAACATTAAGGGAGCAGAGATGGATAAGAGAACACCGTCAGATGGGGGGTTTCAGGCGTAAGACCACACAAATAGTATTGGCGAAAATTAAAGATATGATCTTAACAACAGGGATCATCGGAGGCATAGCTATATTTGCAGTCAATATTCTAAGATAAATTTTCTAAGAGTAATTACAGCAAAAATAGATTGTGGTATCATACTGCTATGAAAATAGATAAGGACGTAATTGTAAGATAAACTTTTAACGAGGGAAAGGCGCATGTATCGCACCCTGAAGCATCACATAAATTCGAATTTGCTACGAGTTAAAAGAGTTAGTACCAAATATACCATTATTTTATTAATCATTCCCCTAGCGTTATCAGCCTTCACTCACGTCTGGAATCCAGTCGAATGGCCACGAATACATACCGATGAGGGCCATTACGTAAGGAGGGGGATATTTGTTGAAGAGGGATCTGGACCTCACGAACCATCAAGTAGATATGACCATCCGTATTTCGGATGGCTTTTCATAGGAGGTATATTCAGTATTCTTGGCTACCCTGATTCCTTGAATTCTAAGGTTGGGGAAGTTTCTTCCATAGA
>CAYTQD010000080.1:2004-5529 GCA_964439995.1 uncultured Nitrososphaeraceae archaeon | reverse complement strand
GAAGAAAATAAAGTAATCTATTAGTTACTACTCCTCAGTGTAACCGTTGGCTATCTTATCTAACGGCAGATCCCCAACCTAACAAGCAATCTATATTCGTAATGATTTTTATGTAATCAAAGTCTATACTAATCCTAACCTAGACTTCGAATGAGCTCCATATCTACCTCAAGAATGCTATTTAGACCTCTTCTGGTAGCAGGAATGATAATTACAGGATTCGGAATAACCTGTATTTGGATTGGAAGTTCTCTCGAACTTCAAGAAGAGGGAGCTGGGTTTACCATAATTGGATGGAGATTTTTGGTTAGTGGATTAGTCTGCTTTATTTTTGCGTATGTCGCCAAGTACTCTGATTTTATAACTTCATATACGAGATTCATGTTAAAGCAGATAAGGTATAGGAGAAACCCAGAAGAAAACAGGTTTAGTGGTTGGTATAAGCCATAAAGGTACTATTAGATGAGCGGTTCTTAATTAGCTTGCATGGTCATATCTGTCGTGTAGACAACAACGACTAGATATCTACACCCATGATTCTCCATAATAGTATAATATAACAGAATAATGTTATAGCAAGAATTTCCACTCTGTCTATATTTTAAGCCTCACTTGAGTATGAGATGCGATTTCCCTTTAAGACAGGATCAAAGACGTTATTAACAATACTTACTGTATTGGCGGCTGTACTAATAGTTTCGATCGGAGGCCTCACTACCAGCTATGCTTACGGATCAGATTTCTCCAATTTGAATAGTACCGAAATACCTTCTGCAGAGTCGGTTTATCAGTCAGAGTTAATGGAGCTTCCTACGTCAGTCGGCTCATTCATAATGTTGATACCAAACGAGGCACACGAAAGTTGGGAAGACGAAAGGCATAAGCTACTCACTGACAAGAACTCATACTATATTCCAAAAAATCTGCGAATGCCACAGGGAACTAATTTGACGTTTCTCAATGCAGATGCTCCATGGGATACGCCTCATCCCCATATGATTGAAATTACAGATGAAGAAGAAGAGGTAATATACACTACTGGAATATTAGAGTATACAGACAGTTCTGAACCAACAGTTCTTCCTGCAGGAAATTATACTATCGTTAACAGAGAATATAATGTACCTAATGGAGAAATATCAATTACAAATCAAAATTCTAACGGCAATCTTGTAGTAGGGGGATTTTATACTTCCTCGGGTCAGGTAGAAAACAATAGAGACAATGACGGTGGAGTGCACCCCGGATCTTTAGACTATTATAGAACTGAATTTCCTAAGAATGGATTTCAAATCCTTAGCGAATATAATTTCACTTATGCAACTTGTGACTACTGTCCAGGAGGATACTGGCCAGATAATAAAGCAGGTGAACATACGCTGATAATTTTCGCAACCGAGCAAGCACTCTCAGACGCAGTCTTCAAGTTGAAGAAATTAGTCGAGGACAATATTTATGTATAGACGTACAATACAAGAATAGAGATAGAAATGGATTTTTGACCATGATGCAGCGTATTATTAACTCCTCTAAAACCACTAGTGGAGGTAAGAGCGCCGTTTTAGGCCCATCAGTAGGGGTTTTTAGATCCTCCTCGTAATCATCATTTACCAATGCTATTGATAGCTATTGATTGCTCTCAATATGAATCAGTGCTGATTTGAAGCCCGATTCTGTTGTCTATTTCTTAAATTATGTTGAGATCTACTATTTGTGAGTATGTGACAGTACCATATCTTGCCCCTACGGTCAGAGTATAATTTCCAGGTACTAAGTCCTGGGTAGGTGTTAATTTGAGCCTTATAATATAAGGATCTGTTCCCTTTTCAGGAAAGTAAAACTCTTCTTCACTAAATTGGCCTGTTAGATTCCATAGTTTTCCTGTGTACGACATAGTTCCAGCTACTGTCATCCGGACAGGCAAATTTTTTCCTTCCCCATTCTCAATCAAGTTGCTTCTATTGGGATAAACAAAAATCTCTATAGATTTGCCGTCGCGATCCTTTTCCTTATCTAAATTTATTGTCGTACTATTTGTTGGAAGTGATATCCAGAGAGGAATTTCTTTTGCTTTTTTGGAATCGAGAAGGCCTAGCTTATTTTCAGTCCACTCAGTAAACCATGCTGATCCATTCTTGTCCAAAGTAAATTGCAATGGATTAGAAGTGTTTCCCCAAATATCTCCTCTACTAGGAATTCTGTATTCTACCAAGGTTGAATTTGCAGTATCGAAATAAGCCATGGCGTTGCCCTCATGTTCATTGAAATAGAGCTTGCCATCCCAGAAAATATTATAATATGGTAGAGTGGTTGTGCTGTTTCTTGAAGTTGGCAGAGATGTTGAATATTTTACTACTTCTCCAGTTTTGGGCTCAAATACAAAGAAGAGGTTTGTTGCATGATCATTTATCCACAGCCTACCTTCGTTATCCTCAACAATTCCTACTGGAACTCCGACGCCATCGGCTAACTTGAATATTTCAAACTTCTTTTTCTCAATGTCAAATCTGATTATATGTCCTGTCTTAGGAAAGTCAACTACAGTAAACCAGACTGCGCTCTTATTATTATTCATAGCAAGAGGCCCCATTGTTTCAAAACCATCCTCTTCTGAGAGGTTTAACTCGTATTCATGTATTCCACTTGTTGTATTATTAGACGCTTCGATGGGATCTATTACTCCCAATCTCTTACCAAAAATTTCTGAAAACCATACCCTTCCTTGTGAATCAAAGGATATTGAGGAGGGATAGCTACTATTAGTTGGAACCTTGTACATTTCAAACTTCTTATCGTTTATAAAATATCGCCAGACTGCATTATTTACTTGATCAGTGAACCATAAATCGCCGTTTTTGTCAAATTTCATATCCCATACCATTGAACCAAAAATTCCTTTTGTTTTCCAGTTAGGGATTTCAATGAATTCAGAGAAGCGTCGTGAATCAGGATCAAAGACTACAAGATAGCCAATCCAAGTTGCAGCGATCCATATCTTCGGTGTGTCCGTAAAATTACTATCTAGATATTGTACTGTTATACCCACCGGTTGAGAACAGGGAAATGGTATTGTATACTCTTGAATATAGCGTGTCTGCTTTTCGAATGATGCACCACAGAGATGAGTTTCGTACTTCTCCAAGACTTGCTTACCAGCTGATGTATCACTAACTGCTCCTCTTGAGTAGTAATCATCTATTTCCTTCTGCTCTAGCTGCTCTGTGTCAGATATATCTTTGGAGAACGAAAAATTATTTCTGCTGTTAGGACCTGAGAATAACAAAAGCAAGAATATAGATACTGTGCAAGCTGGAACAACTACATATAAAATATGCTTTTTTCTAACCACAGCAGGTCGATAACGAGAATTAAAAACTAAGACAATATTAATATTGAATCAGGAGTCGCCAGTTGTCCTATCCCAATTACAAGCTACACACATTGTAGGTGTCTGGTTTTTAAGTTATGTTCCTTGATCTGCCTAGTTATTAGCGAATGCTGTCGCTAGTCAAACAAAAAATAGGG
>CAYTQD010000080.1:0-1904 GCA_964439995.1 uncultured Nitrososphaeraceae archaeon | reverse complement strand
TGAAAAATAGGGTCTTCGATTTATCTAGCGGCGGAAGCATTTAGAGTTTGATGTTGCATTTCCATAGCAGATTGTTCTGTCGGTATATATGATTCATGAGTAGTTATGGCCACAGAATGTGGGCTTGTTAAATTGATGTTTCTATCTGCTATATTCTTCAACGCTACATCTGTAACCGGCTTTCCAAACCCAAACTGAGCATGATATACACACATCTGAGGGGGGCTGGATATAGGCCCTAAATATCCCAAGGTTGTAGGCACTAGATCCGGAGCACGGCCAACAAGAACTTGAAACAAGGGATTATTTGGATTGTTAGCCTCGCATGGTAAATTCAATGCTATATGCCCTTTACTTGCGTAAGGCGTTGAATCGTATAGCAGGAGGAAATCACTCGCATTAAGACTTAGACCATTGAGCAGCACTGTTTGTGATGCCCTATTTGTATCTGCATTATGGGAATAGTTAAGATTGGTAGATATCAGTCTATGAAGTTCTTTATCAATCTGTGATTGTTGAGACAACGGATCATTAGGAATAGTCTGCGTAGATAAATAATTACCTGTAGTAATTACAGCAATATAAACAAGTATTGCCAAGCAAGCACCAATCATTGTTGTCTGAGCAACAGAACTCATAATTTTTTATAGGACGTCTGACTAAAAAGGCTTGTTGTGTGTATAATTGGGGCCTAAATGATTGACCTATAATTATAGGACCAATTGGAATCGTCAACACAAATACGGATGAACCCATGGCCAAACCAACTTAGCATTGGGTATAGTATTTCTCAGATGAATTCTTCCCGCGTTTGATACATCGATAGAATAGTATGCCAGACTGTGGTCCATCTGGGGTTACTATCCAGATCTAGAATATAGATTAGTTGTGTAACTATGTTAATAGCCAAATGTTAGTATTTCATCGATAGCTGGTTGTTTGTTTTTGGCTTTGATTTAAGAAAAAAGTTTAGTTCCACAACTATAACAATAGGCAGAATCGTCATTAACAGCTAAACCACATTTTGTGCATACCTTCATGACTTGAGAAGGGTGCACAGTTATTGGCATTCCACACCGCATACAACGCTCTAACGATACAGAATTGTCTTTCCCACAAAGCCTGCAATAGATTTTTTGTGTGCTAGAAGAAACTCGATTAGCTCTGCTTGAGTCTTCTGCAATACGGTTTGTTAACGACTTAGATATCTTGCTGTATAGTTTCTGAAAAATGTCCGCCATATGTAATTAACTATTTATGTTCTCTCATTGTTATTAGGCTTTTCATTGAGGACAAGCTTGAATCTTATAGATACTCTTGGGTATATGGATCACCTTAACTTTGACACAACGTACCATTTGTCTAACAGAAAGATACTAAAATTATGTCAATAGTTGAGGAGCAAGTAAGGAACAATCGGCTACGGACATCAAGAACCGCGAATTCCATTAGCCACAAGTACAGAATAACAACCAAGACCACAATCCTCGCATATAGGTTTTAGTGATTTTGTATCTGCACTCCCTATACAGCAAGGTTTTTTCTCTCTTCCCATGTGATCTAAAGACAGTATGGCCCAGGAAGGGCACTGTACTGGGGTGGTACTAATACCTCCCCAATTACCCTTCATAAGCGACAGTTGCTTTCTGCTATTTATGATAAACTCGGGGTACTTTTCCTTCAAGGTGATTAGTTTGTTGACTACATTATTCCTCTCTTCTCCATAAGGCATCCACAAAGGGTCACCTTTTACAAATGGTGTATGAAATTGAAACCCAATCTTGTTAACTACTCCATTCCACTCTTGTGTTAAATCCTCTGTTGTAAAGTAGTTAAGAGAGTTTATAGTCATTGTTATCCATATATCCTTCCAAGCAGGTTTACCATTTCGATCTGGACCTGAG
>CAYTQD010000079.1:0-5615 GCA_964439995.1 uncultured Nitrososphaeraceae archaeon | reverse complement strand
AATCATTACTCTCTGATGCGATGTTTCCAATATCTGACTCAACAAGCTCGTACAGTTTTGAATTCTCTGAGGGCAACCTTGATATGGTAAAAGACGGGAGAGGATATGCATTTTTTGGGCGAAGTTCTAGAACACCAGAATATCCTGAGACGATCCAGTCCTCCGGGTATTTGAGGGTATAGCCAGAAGTGTCTTGATTGGATGGCAGCTCTTTAAGATAGCCTATTTTATATGGATTAATGATTTTGGTTGAGTTTATGATATGTCGAACCGTTAATAAAGATCTGTCGTACTCGTCGTAGGTTGAACTGTATGCAAATTCATACACCCGATTATCTAATGAAGTATTCAGTTGCATTACAAGTAGGTCTTCTCCAAAAAAACTATTACTACCGCGGAAAAGCCTTAAATCTGCATATAACGGCTTACCTCGAGTAGTGTTTAGGATAGAAGTGGTTTTGTTAATTTCTTCTGCAGTTATGTAACTTGGCAAACCCTTTTCTTCATAAACACTTAGTGTTAGGGAACTGGGAGACAAACCTGCGAAATCAATACTTTCATTGACACGTTGTGGTGTTAAGTCTGATGGGTATTGAAATAACACCCCTAATTCGTTGTCTATATATTGTACTGGCATGAAGAACTCAATGGACCCGATCACCTCGTTTAATGCGGGGATGTGACTTGAGTATTCTTCTTCGCCCGAGGCGTACGAAATAGAGTATACCCTATTATTTTGCATTGTTGTGAGATGTGTTTTAACGATTATACCAAAATCTGGATGACCATATGAATAAGTAACATTGTTTGTTGGGGTCGCCATATTTTCAATGTGAACTGAACGGTTTTCTAATAGCTGAAAATTCGGGTAGTCGTTTACTATACCTTCGATAGATTGGTAATACTCAATAGTGTCGTTAAAAGCCTCGCTAGCGCTTGACAGGTCTGGAAGAGGATCGGACACAAAAATAACAGTGGGTTCTGAGTACTTGCTCGAATTTTCTTCTGTAAAAGGAAAAAATGTGATATTCTGACCGGCCGAAAAAGTCGCGGGAGAGTAATCAACCCTCGGCGCTGTAATATTCCAACTAGGAGGATACTTCAACCTCATTCCTAAATCAAAATTCTCGTACCTCTGTACTGGAATTATGCTGAAAGAATCAATCATCTTTCTTATTGTTGGCAAATAGTCGTCATATTTTGATTGTTCTGCAAGAAAGACAAGATGATATGCTACGTTCTTCTCTACAGTCAACACCTCCAGTGCTTTGATTTGACGTAATGGAACTTTGAAGGTAAATTCTCTCATGTAGGCTGGTCTATCTGCGAACGTTATGCTTGACGTATTAATGACTTTCTCTGAATTAAGCGGAGGTCCACCTTGAGCTATAGAAATTTCGTAATCGAGGGAACCGAGTGCTGGGCGGACAAATATTCTCATATTCTCCCTATAATCGGAAGCGTTTTCTGGATTTGAGTAAAAGGTGATTCTATCATTTTCTTCAGATTTTTTCCACAGTGAAGGGTATTGTATTCTGAACTCCGAATTAAACTCAGAATCGAAGTTTACATATGGTAGAAATTCTATATTATTTGGTTCGGTATAGCTAGAAGCGTCTTCATATATAGCACTAGGCCTTTCTTTCGAGCCAACAGTTATATCAACCTGTGTTACGTTAAAACCACGGAGTATGGTAAATTGAAGTTTATCTCCGACTTGGTGCTGGTTCAGCGAGTTACTTATATCATCCATGCTTTGGACAGTTTTGTTATCTATTTTTAGAATTACATCCCCTCCTAACTTTACACCTTTCCCTTCGATGAAGGCTTCTTCACCTCCTTCTAGTAACCCAGATTCTTCAGCAGGACTTTCTGGAATAACATGGGTTACGAGAACTCCTTTAGGTTCTTCTATCCCCAATTTGTTGGAAATTCCTAACACATTTGCGACTCCTTTCGTCAGATTTTCACCATTAAGTCCAATCCAAGGTTGAGAGAATGTTTGATTAGTTTCAGATCTAGAGATCTCAGCTTGCTCCTCAATCTGACCGTCAACCATTGTCATACAAAAGGCTAAAAATAAAACCGGTACAAAAATTACTAGTACTATATTCTCTAGGAGCTGAGCTGACATAATAATGATCTATCTTTAAACCCATTTATCTGACCAAGTTTTTAACCTTTGAGGAATTATATTGAAAAGCACTTCTGGGTGGGAAAAATGAGTCAATTTTGGTACGAATTCCACCGAACCCGATGAGTAACTTTACGTTATAGGTAGCAATTTCGTGCCCCATTGTCAGGTAGACATTATTATTCATACCATATCTTATATTATGTTGACGAATAATCCAAGAATAATTGGGATAATGTTAATGGCAGCATCTGTCCCGTTTGTTATAATAGGCTCTCGGGATGCTATGATAAGTGTACCACGTCAGGAAGCAGATATCGTTGTAGATGAAGTATCGGAAGCGGGAAATGATACAGTGACCGCAGGTGAAAATCAGACTACTAATGGAAATACAACTGAAGTATAATTCATGAGTGTTCAGAATGCACAGTCTGGTTCAATATCTGAAATTAATGCTATTGTATATTCACTTGACTTGAATGACGTATCAGACAAAACTGCAGCACTAACTGGCTGAGTTAGTGCTGGGTAAACTCTTGTAGATTTAAGACTTCCAAAAATAATTTTTTTGGGTCGGGTCCTGGTGCTGGATTTCAAGCCATTTTTTGAGCGTGACGGAGAATTAGGTTGTACCAGTCTCTTTCTTCCTATATTTTGAATGCACCTCCTCAAGTACCTCATGTAGGATTTTTTTCACATTTTCAACTTCGATTTCTTCTGCTCTTTTCGAGGAATGGGGAGGCATATCAGAGATTCTATGGACTCTCTCCAAGTATTTTACCTTTCCTTCGAATTCTTTTTCCATCTCGGATGTTCCAATGCTCCTTAGAAGATCTAAGTGGTTGATTGCACTTCTGTATAATTCCCTTCTCAGCGCTGCATCCCGGGAGATGTGTATAGCCGAGGTAAGGATTCCTACTAGAAGCAGATACGCACCCAGAGGTATGAACGCCGCCGTTACGAGACCGTAGGGCGGATAGAGGCCATATTGCAATGGGGCCAATGCTATAGAACTGAAAAGAATCACCATTCCTATGGAAGATACAAGAAGGGATTTTCGAACCCTGTGATCATATACCAGTCCAGATGCAAACCAAAAACCAAGACCGAAAAATACTGCTCCAACCTGCTTTGTAGCACTAAAAATGAGAACATAAATTGTGCTAAAAATGAGTGGAGAAGAAACTAATAAGGGAAACAATGCGTCCCCAAAATAACCCTGGAAAGGAAAGATGTAATAGATCAATGGTACGCATATAACTGAGAAGTACTTTAGTCCACCCATCCTATATCGATACTGATTCAACAGCATTGTTGTGGCTATCCACATAAGTAAGAACGAACTTAGAGTGAGAATGTCGAATATAGCAGACAACGATTCTGTAAAGGGTAAACCTACAATACAGCAACTTATGTAGAAATTGATGGCGATAGGTCTTACAGAAGATGGACCTGGACGATTAATGAAGTTCGAATAAAGATATATGAGGGAGATGATAAGAGCGATGGAGAGGAGAGACATTGATACGGAGTAAAATACGAGAGAATAACTTCTTCTTGAAGTTAACCATCGTACAAACAACAAGATCAGGCACGAGAGAAAGACTAACGCAGAAACATGACTGATATACGTCTGGGCTCTTAACAAGGAAAGACTGTACTCATTCAGGATTGTGAGTTGTAGAATAATCGCAAAAATTATTATGAAAGTAGAGAGTAGAGTAATGCTAATCATATAATAAAAAAGCGTAGGGTGTAACGGTAGTACCAATTTGTACTCGTACGTAGACACTAATTTCCTTGCTGACCTTATCAAGAGTAGACTGGTTCCTACAAACATTGTAAAAAATATAGTAAAGATAGCAACGTTAAGTACAGTTGGAAGAGAGGTTCCGCTAAATGAAAAAAACTTCACTATGGCTGAATCGAGGACGAAGATAGTCGAAAAGATCATAATGAGGATAAACGACGTCCTTCTGGAAAGGTTCAAGGTCGGAAATGCAGCGATTTTACCTCTCACTTTGTGATATATGCTACACGTAGACAACAGTTAACTTGTATTGCATATAGATTTTCCGATTAGTATTTAGGTAAAGCGTAGAAAGGGTTAAGAGAAACATACAGTTTATCAGTTGCATGAATGTTAGCAGTATATTTCTTTTGAGCATCTTAATCTCGCTTATCTTTGTTACCACAACTAATGTGCATGGAGTCGAACTCTATTCGAAAGATGAGGCACCATTTGGCAAATCGTATGATGATTGGATAGCAGAATTCTGGAATTGGGTTGTCTCATTGTCTCCAGACGAAGCCACTCCTAAACCTGGCGGATGCATAATTAACGAGTCAGGTTCGATGGTTATGTTAATGAACAGCGCGGTTGGCGGAACACATAATCAGGTCTGCACCATTTCGTCAGAGCAGGGTATCCTGATACCTATGTGGAACGCATGGTGCGATACTGGAGACTATAGAGGCCTGTCAGACGAAGAGTTGACGAAATGTGCTAGGGAGGAATGGAATCTAGGAAAGATCGGATCAGAGGTTAGGGTTGATGGTCTTCCTGTTGCTAAACTTGATGTAACAATGTCCGTAATTTCGGGGTCATTAGATTACAAGATAACCACCTTGCAAAACGTAAGTGAAATTTATACAAAAGGATTTAACATCACAATACCCACTGATAGCAATATACCGGACTTGGTTCCTGGAGAATGGCGTGCTGGAAGCCACGGGTGGTGGGTATTTCTTGAGCCTTTGCCACCTGGAGAACACACGGTTTCATACAATGTTCGAGTCTTTCCAACAGGCGCTCTCACCTCCCCTGGGGTGAATCCTACTACATCAGATATTACCTACTTGCTAAATGTGACTTAAATTCTAAGCATATGTTCTCACGTCACCTACGGTGAACAATAATTCGCCAGATCGAATGGCAGTATCTAACTTGATCACTTCGGGCGCTAAATAAGGAATCTATCTTGGAACCGATGCCGTAGTGCCGAACTCACTAACCATATCAAATATAATTCATAAACCTCAGAGTCAATCTGTTCCACCGTTTCACGTACTACTCAAGGCTCATGTTCCATAGGTTCCCCTCATTTCTCTTTCTAATTGTACTTCTCTTGTCTTCTTCTGGATCGGGATACTCAACTGTCTGATTGTTGAATATATCTTCCAGATTATCTACAGAAAATTCAATATCGTATGTCTGTACGTATTTATCAAATAAGATTTCAGCCACTTTACCATCATAAGGATCTATTATGTTTTTGAAAGTTGCATCAACCTTAATTTCACTATCATGAAAGTCTCTGTATTTTCTCTTCATTAGATTTGTTGAAATAATAAACTTTATAGGAATGGGTTAGATATTCTTTAGGCTGCTCAACTTCAATATTATTCTGAGACCTTTGTTTTTGGTTCTGTTTTCCACTATCTATTATAGCAAATATTACCATTACCAATGGAAATATAG
>CAYTQD010000078.1:0-5763 GCA_964439995.1 uncultured Nitrososphaeraceae archaeon | reverse complement strand
AGCGGAAATAGGTGGCCTGTCGCTACTATAATTGTACTTTCTTTTGCGGCTGCCACTTCTTATTATAACACTTTTCAAATGAGAACTATTGCAAAAAAATATAACCTTTCTTCCTTCGAATCATGTGCTAAAGATTCTATAAAAACTGGGTCAGTTTCGCTGATGAGCCTCATTTGTGTCTTGATTGCCACACAATCGGGATTTTCACTGATGGATCCTATCGGGAGCATTATAATAGCCGGATACATATTCTATGTTGCATATATTTCACTCAAGCGGTCATCTTTGATCCTTATTGACGCTTGGGAGAATCCGAAGGTCGTAGAGAAAATCAGGAGGATAATAGAGGAGAATAATAATTTAAAAAAAATAATAACGGTCAAATCTATACTGTTACGACCAGCTGGAGCGACAGGCGGGTATGCAGAGATTCACCTGGGAATAGACGGTTCCATGCCTCTCACCGAGGTAGAGCTATTATGCGTTCAGATCGAAACATCGATTAGATCTGGTACTAACTTGGTAAAGAGGGTATCGACTATTCCCCATGCTGTATCCCGTTTAAATGAAAAAGTTAGTGAAATAAAGTAAAAACATCTAACCCAAAATTATGAGAATTTCTCTAACTGCCGACTGACAAACAGTCCAAAAAAGGGAAGAGAATATGACGCTTACCCTGCGTCTGTCATGTTTTCGTCTTCAAGTGGCATAGTTATGTTGTCCGCTGCTGTCATGTTTTCAGCCATTGGAGCTGTCATATTTTCATCCATTGGAGCTGTCATGTTTTGAGCCAGTGCAGGTGACGCTATCGTGGCTATACCAAATGTTGCGACGATTGCTATCGCGGCTAACAATAGTTTTGTAATCATTGTCTTTCATGCCCAGAGAGCTGTATATATAAATATCCTAGTGAAGATACTTAGAATAAAGACCAAAAGTTATTATTATTTTGGTCTTGACTATTGGATAAGTTAAATATTATAATTAGATATAAATAGTTGTAGACCTTTTAAGGAGCAATCTTACCTCCCTATGAGTAGTATAGGGAATATAACTCACCATATAGAAACGCCGCCGCTACCATTTTCGTCCTGTGATATTGAAAAAACCCTGCGTTAGAGGATTAAGCAAAAAATCAAGTCATTGTTTATCAATCGGACTTCTAGCTAATAGCAACTAGGTAATCACTAATGGTTACTATGGTAAATTAGAAAAAGCCCATTTTGGACTTGGTTTGGTAAGTGGAAGTGGGCCGGGTGCGATTTGGACGCACGACCCCCGCCATGTCAAGGCGGTATCTTAACCAGGCTAGACCACCGGCCCGCAAGATCCAAGCTCAACTTCTCAAATTTGAGTTAAGTGTTTGCCGTGACCTCTCCAACTTATTTTTGCTGTAATTCCTCCTATTTCCCAACCAGCAAAGGTTGCCTTTTTCACTACCAACTTTTGTGGTTATCATACCTTATCCTTCTCCATATAATGTTTCGTTATCTTTTGGGAGTACATCAGTAAACTCTTGTCCATTCGCCTTCTCTTGATCTAGAAGTTTCAACCTTTGACCCGTGTGTTATACTTAATACTCTTTTGCCAGTAATTCTGCCCTTTGCTTCGCAGAGTAGATCTCCTAACATATTTTTTCATCTGGATTGAGATTGTACGGTCGATTTATACGATCCTTTATTTCTATCAGCCCTGTTAAGTATTCTATAGATGCTGAATATGTTGAGTTATATTTTTTACCGATGAAACAATAATCGAAACTGATGGTAACGTTTCCATTGCAGAACGATTGTTTGTGCAAAAAATAAATTGCCGCAATCGCTTTTTACCTTTATGACTTGGAACAGGCAGAATATACCGTTGGATAGTTTTTGAAAGGTCTAATCCTGTCAAGATGACAGAGAAAACAGGACGAAAATCCAACCCAGACATAAAGGAGAAGCAGCTGATTTCAAATAGAATATTTAATGCGGGCTGTGGGAACTATAGCAACAGTAGCCTATAATAGCTTCGCATTCACAATTTTGATCTCCTATTGGAGGTGATTAATACCTATACCTAACGGATGCGATTCAGGTATCCTCCATGTATCTTTTTGCATGCCCTCCTGTTCAGCTGCCATGATCGCTTTCTAAATGTAAAATCTCTGACGTCAGATCCAAAATTTGATTCTAAGATAAAATACCTTAATAAAGCGCTGAAATTATGTTAAACAGACAATGTCTAGAGAACGTAACTTAATTCCTTCTATCGTTGGAGCTGCTATCATAGGAGTTTTCCTTCTTCCAGCGATATTAGATAACCAAGCATCAGCTGTAAGCACACCGTTTGCTTTGCAAGACACTAAAGTATCCGGACCAGACCCCACACCGGGTCACGAAGATCAGCACCAAGCTGTAAACGTCATTCCGCAAAGAAATGACACCAGGATATATACTGGAACGGTGACCTATACTTCAAGTACACCGGTAGAAGTAATTGTAACACACCCATACAACCTGACGCAAACAGCAAATGTTACTACTAGTATGGTACCCGAACCATTGATAGTGCCGGGCCAAAACATCGCAATATCAATTCTACATGAATTAGGACAGGGTGCGCAATTTGATACAATTCCCTTTTCGGGTTCTAGCTTGCAATTCCATAACAGAGCTAATCAAAACTTTAGTGTTTCATATTCTGTAGCGGGTAACTTGGTGGACGCAACAGGTGTACCGAACTAAACTTTTTTTCTTTTCTTTTTGTTTCTTTTAACGCTTAAGGAATAATGTAGAAAAAAATCCTGATTGCAGCTTTAGAGCTATTTCTGATGCTACAGTTCACACCACATATGCATTTGCTATGGATTATATGCTGAAGGCCTATCGAAATTCTATTAGACAATTTGAAGACCCAGCTGCATCTGAGGGAACGAAATTCCGCCTGCTCAAGCTCCAGAACAAATTAGCATTTGACATTGCACGGATTAAATTTGCCCCCATAGACTCGTTTGTGTGGAAAATAAAGGATACCACTAGATATTTTGATCACTTCCATGCAGAAAAACTGTAACAGATTATTATATTCTCTATACGCGAAGGAAGAAAGGAAGAAACCTTAGCTCTATTTTGAGACAAATAAAATTAGATGGAGGTTTTCGATGGATAAAGTGGTGTATTGACAGCTGTCTTACCGCAATAACATATAATATGTTTTACCTTTATGACTTGGAGCAGGCAGAATAAAACGTTGGCGTCTAGATTTGACACAGCCCAAAAAGATATCAGAATTCATCAGCCCGATAGCCTATTTGATAAACCTCCCCGGCAGACTAATTCCTTCAGTCTCCTTTATAACGATCTTGCTCGCTGGCTTTTTTTAACACTAGCCTTCATTGGTATTTTGTCCACAGGTTGGTTTGGGATACCCCTTGTACCCAAATACTTTCTGCATAATGAAATTGACATTATCCCTACACTATTCGCTCTGTTCAGCGCCTTGGGTACTGTCTGGGGAGCAATGGCATACCGAGAATTTACTACCTCTGCTTGCTTAATAGAGGGAGCCAGAGATTTAGCTAAGCGGCTTGATCCAATGATAGGAAACTACCAATATCGCTCATATAATCCCGAGAAGAAGGAATATGAAAAAGGATACGTTCCGATGGGTCCTATGGATTTCTGGGATCAAGAAACTCAAGTCCCTGATTGGCTAGATAAGGGAAAATATTGGCATATCCTTCTTGGACTCCAGGTTCCTGGAAAGGAAGTTACACTACAAGTGGTTCAGGATCGAGATTTGCCATTTCAGGAGGATCCACGTAATGTAGCCGTCACCTTTAAGGAACCTGCTTTGTTAGAATCAGAGCCTGTTATAGGGCGAGCTCGTAAGAAAAAGTATCGTTATGGGGTAAAGATTCCCCAGTGGTTAGTTATGAACACAGAATTTTCTCGAGTAGAAAAACAAAAAGATCAGTTTATTGATGAGCCTGACATGGCTACATTTTTGACAAAGCTCAATACGAGACTAGCCAGAGCATCAGAGGAGGTAGTCGAGAGAGAAAGACCTCGTATCAAGTACCCCTCAGTAATTTCTACCCTAGGTATATACCTAAACAAAAGTCTTCCTATCAGAATAATATACAAGGAGGCCATAAGTCATTTTCCTGGAGCAAAAAAAAGAACTATAGAATTCTCAAATGAGAACTTAGCTAATATTACAGACGATCAATTGGTTACTTCTATATTCGACGTCGCAGAGAGCAAGGGAATTCCGCCTGAAAGATTAGACAGATTTCGTACCCTCGTCTTGTTTATTCAGAATGAATACAATAGGCTGGGTATCGGTGAAGGTTCAAGCAGGTATCATAATTTTCATCACAGTCTGGAGGTCACTTACCTTAGCTTACAAATGCTACCAAAAGAATTTCATGGGTATACCTTTAGTGGGAAGGATTATGAGTTTCTGCTACTGGCGGGCATCTTGCATGATTATGATCCAAGTGGAGATCATATAGAATCATTGAGGAGTAACAAGAACTCAGCTCAATCAAAAGGACCTAGAGTTCACAGAACTATTCATGAATTAAATAGGGCACGAATTCTAGACGCTTATTTTACCATGAATAGAATCGAGTTTGAAAACTACTTTAGAGAGTATAAGTCTAGTCTCCTTTTACCAATAGAACTTTCCACAACTCATCCAGAATATGTGAAGGCGATTCAGAAGCCTACTGAAAACTCTGTGATTGAAGCTCTAATATGGAGAACAGATTTTCCTTTTTTTAAACAACCTCAAGCTCATGAAAAGTTTGAACAGCATATCTCTGTACTCGGAAAGGAGGGATATGATCCTGATAGGATACGATTACTTGGAGAAATATTCTGGTTGGCGGACCTGTCAGTCACCTATATGGGTTCAGACCCAGTAAGGGCCTGGGATAGAGTAAGTAAGCTTTATGATGAATTATACCTTCCTCGCTTCGAAGTGGTATCTAGGACCGATGCATTCTTTTCAGATTTTGCAGATAACGATCTTTTTAAGGAATTAATACGTATGCGAAGTTTCCCTGAAATTTTAAGACAGAGATGGAATCTTGTGTATCAATTCTTCCACGAAGGAAATCCATCAACACAACTGAACCGAACAATTAGTAATGCAAGGAGGCTTTACCTAAAAGTCAATTTGGACCTGGGGATGCGAGATTGGATGATGCTTCTTAGAATGGCATCTTACCACTGGTCAGAATATTTTATTGGTATAGGAAACGACCAGGATGAAGTATTAAGTGCAAAATCAAAGTTTGCTACTCTGGATCCTCAGAACGCGTCTTCTTTCTGGGGAGACACCATGAAGCTTGTTCCTCTTATACAAAACAAATCAATCGACAATTTTTTTATAGTTTTACCCCAAAAAAATGCCCCCACCACTATACACTCATTGAAGTTGCTTCTTCCTATACTGAGGTTAAAGCTAGCTAGCAATAAAGGAACTGTGCAGATTCTCACTGACATCAATGCAGAAAGTACTCAGTTCAAGGAGCTTGTATCGAGTATAGCAAGTAGTTCGTTTCAGATAAGCGGTTCAGAAAAGG
Source organism: uncultured Nitrososphaeraceae archaeon (assembly GCA_964439995.1). Classification (GTDB taxonomy): domain Archaea; phylum Thermoproteota; class Nitrososphaeria; order Nitrososphaerales; family Nitrososphaeraceae; genus TH5893. The sequence goes on along the minus strand of CAYTQD010000078.1, from coordinate 188 downwards.
ACTACTTTCCAGAGGACTGGAATGAAGGCTCATTTTTGGATATACAAAATATACGGGTATTGGTACTCGGATGACGCTATGTGATCCTTACAAACATGACTGATGAGATATTATAATGGCAGTCATAGGCTCAAATTAAATATATCAGTTTAGCATCTCATCATTTAGTATATGCTGGCTTAACTAAG
>CAYTQD010000077.1:0-6095 GCA_964439995.1 uncultured Nitrososphaeraceae archaeon | reverse complement strand
ACACATCACTAGTAATATCACCAGCGACTTATTAACGTTTCTGCAGCTGCAGTTCTGCCGCAAACTCGACTGACGACTTCTAAGGGAAAGGTGCTGCAAAACGGCTGATAACCACAAAATACTGAGCCGCCTGCGGAGTTGGTTTAAATACGAACAAAGGGTCAACAATAGTAATCATGGAATGGGTAGGTCCAAGAACTTGGTGGGACATAGTAAGGTTATTGTTTCCAGTCCTGGTATCCGTTATCCTACGAAGGAAGGACAGACCCAGTTTTTTGGACCACGACTCAAAGTCAATTATCCACTAAAAGGATACAATGTCAACATCAGAGCGAACAAAGAACCATTAGCATCTGAGCTCTTTAATGGAATTGTATGGACTATTGAACTCAGAAATGGGTCCACAATATCAAAATTTGCCGAGGATGTTTCTGTGATGCTATCAATCAAGTTCGTAGAAAGATGGTTGTCCTTGATATGGAAACCAGAACCTGAGCAAAGCATTCCTACGAACTACAGCACTGCTGCTTCAATTCTAGAGGAGGACAATTACCGACATGAGCTTCGAGGAGGCTTGGTCATGATAACACCGATGCATTATTATCCACTGGTAATGACTCAGTCAACATTCCAAAGGGAAAATCTAGAGAATTGTATTTTCTATTTACCGCACCGGAATCTAACTTTGCATTCTTGATAACATCGGATCTTGGCACTTACCATTGGTATGATGATAATACGTTCGTAAAACGTGTCGATGGAGTGTCGCTTATGCTTCCAATACCAACAACGACAAAGATTTACCTGAAGTTCAGGTTAGATAGAATAGGTGAGTTTAAACTTCAAATAAACTCATACGATGATATTCTACTGGCTTCCTCCTGAGGATATTCTAATCAAACTTTCAACCTTATTTCCTTTTTCTAAATCTAATCAAAGCCCTGCTCTTTGTGCAGGTGTCTCCCATAACGCCTCATGCTCTCTACAGAAGTTATAGTGTATTCTCATGGCGTCGATCACTTTTTGAGCCGATGCCGCAGTGTGCATCCCTCTCATGACCTTTTCGCTGTCTTTCATGGTTCCACTTAGCCGTTCTACCTTAGAGTTCAAGCCTTGACTTCTTACCGATATGCTGCGTATGTTTTTCACCCTTGGATTCTTTAGCGTAAAGTACTCCTTTTGGAAGGCCTCTTCACGTAGTTGTGCTAGATGTGAACAATCAAACAGTATTATTTGGGATAGAGACCATAATATGCCATTTAGGATACACATTTTCCGACCTCAAACTATCTGGTCAAGATTGACTTTTCTGTCACTATATTCCAAATGGGTAGGGTATTTCTTCAAATGCTCCTCGGCCTGATACAATCTATCTACACCAATATCTTCTCCGGTTCCACTTGTATTGGATACGAATGAATGAATATATTACAGTATGACTGCCTCATTTTTATATGACGAAGAACTGCCCGTTCTGCGGCAAGTTGATGGTATGGCTCAACGGATCCATTAGCCACGAGATCTCAACCAAGTTCTACACCTGCAGACATTGCAATTTAAATATAATAAAGTATCCAGATGAATCTGAGGAAATGGAACGATTGGAATCTCAAACCTGATGCACTAGGCTAGGCAGGAATATTGGGGTAATGGTAGTAAACATTATTTTTGCGTAGCACTTCCGAAGAATTATGTCTAGAAAAGAGAATAGCAATTCCCTAAAATCGTTATTGGACGACAGGAGAAAATTCTTGACTCTGCCGGGAGTTTTTGATGCCTTGAGCGCGAGAATTGCAGAAAAAGTTGGTTATCCTGCTATTTTTCAGACCGGCTACGGTTCAGCTGCCGCGCTTCTAGGAATGCCAGATTTTGGTCTCCTAAACGCAGGAGAAACGATTGATAATGCTAGACGCATAATCAAAGCTGTAAACATTCCAGTAATAGTTGATATTGATACAGGTTATGGAAATCCGCTAAACGTGTGGCGTATGGTACAAGACCTCGAAGAGATCGGTGCAGGTGGAGTATTCTTGGAAGACCAGGTATGGCCAAAAAGGTGTGGACATATGACAGGCAAAGACGTAATTCCCAAGGCTGAGTTTATTCCTAAGCTGACGGCTGCGATAGAAGCACGAAGGAGCGAAGAATTCATCATAGTTGCGAGGACAGACGCAAGAGCGACACTTGGAATATCAGAAGCGATTAACAGGGGAATAGACTACTACGAGGCAGGTGCTGACGTCATTTTTGTAGAGGCTCCGCGATCGTTGAAAGAACTGATGGAGATCCCGCTAAAGATTAATGCCCCGTTAGTAGCGAACATGATAGAACATGGTATAACCCCTAATTTGTCCGCACACCAGCTTAAGAAGATGGGTTACAAAATTGCCGTGTTCCCACTCTCAGGGCTTTATTCCGCGACTTATGCAATACGTAGTGTATTTACAGAGCTTATACAAACTGGTTCAACTAAAAAGTCGAGAAAAAGGATGGTAACCTTCGACGACTTTAATAAATTGATGGATTTACCAGGATATATTGGCTTGGCAAAAAAATATGCCTAGACGCTCGTTTATACACATCTTGTCTTTGGAGGAAAACATATACCTAGTCTTATCAGAGGGGGTTAGATAAATCCGTTGAGTATATCTGCGCTATAAATTCTGTTACAAAGGCTCTGTCGTTTCCTCGTCGGTTCAGTACGAGATATGGATAATACAACTACTATTAGGGTCATTAAGTAGATGTACTTACCTAACATTTTATATTCCGAGAGGGTCTCATCCTAATTATTGTAATCCTAAGAAATCCCATAATTCTGGATATTGTTTCTACCAAGATTCGTAAGCATTTCATTTTAGTCATTTTCGGCATAGGTTGTATGGTCCGAGCTATTCCTGAAATAGTGGCATACCCATATCCCGTTGGTTATGATGTAGTTAATTATTATATTCCGGTAATTACAAATTTTCAGGAACACTGGCCCACCGTCTCGGGGCAATTCCCTCTTTATGTCCTGATATTACACTTCTTTCAACTATTGACAAATCTGCAACCTCAGATTCTTGTAAGTGCATCTGCCTCTATCTTGTACGGATTGTTCTCTGTATCTTTGTACTTAACGTCACGTAAATTGTTGGAGTTAAACCAACACTATAGCATGTATCTAACACTCTTTGTGATATTTCAGTTACCAGTTTTGAGAACTGCTTGGGACCTTCATAAGGATGTCTTCTCCATCACCATATTACTGATTTCCTTGTCTCTTATCTTCCCATTAAGAGATAAGATGAGCTGGCATAGCTTAATTAGCTCATCTGTTCTTGCTTCAATTGCCGTACTGGTCGACAAAATGGTTGGAATCCTATTCATTGCTTCACTAATGATTTTTAGTTTCGTCGTCAGAATCAAACATGTAATCTTTTTATCATTAATAATAACCACATTTTTTGCTATTGTGGTAGCTCCTCAATATGGCATCACGGGGCAATCTTTTTACGCAAGTACTGGAAACATAGAGAATAACTTACTGAATCAAGAGCCATACGTTCCGACAAAACTTTTGATATTGTTCATGCTGGTTAATGGTCTTCTATTGGTTCCGGCTGGATTTGGTTTAGTAGTATCGGATAACCAGTTGTTGAAGATTGCCTTAGCAGTCAGTATAATCGGATCCTTTTCTTGGTTAGCCTTTCCTGACTCGAAATCTTTAGCTGCAGACCGGTGGATCTTTTTATCTGGAATTTTCTTAGCCATTTTCGCGGGGTATGGTATTATCAAGTATTCTCAGACAATAGTCCGTACTAGTCTTAGAAAATCCCTACCATCATGCATCTTAGGATTCTCCATCATACTAGGACTGACATACGAGACAATGCCCTATCGTTTCGCATCATCAGAAAATATACTAGGTCTAGGCATCGAACCATTTGGTCCAGTGACTATGCAATTTAATTCTGTACCAGTCGAGGACACAGGTGAACTGCTAGAAACTATTTCTTGGATTAATGAAAATTCTCCAAGAAATGCAACTATTTTTGGTGAAAAACATTGGAGGGGATGGATGGAAATAAAACTGCAAGAGGGCAGGTCGTTCATCTATAATTCAGATCAATATGGCATGTTCCAATTTAATCAAGATTGTCAACCATACTACTGTTACCTTCTGACTCTTTCATTAGACTCACCTTACCTAGGTAGGGCAGAAGCTAAGCAAGTATATCATGGTAATTTATTCTCTATATACGAGATAGAGGAAATTAAGGGTACGCGATGACATATTTACGACTTGCTTTCTATCTCAGCGGGAGCTTTCATCCGCTTAGATTTTAACATATCAACAGTCATATATGAGGCACCAGTCATCGCAAACTAATAGGTCGAAGAATTGAAGATAGCTTCTGTTGTAGGCACTAGGCCTGAGATAATAAAGATGCAGCCTTTAATAAAAGAAATTGAAAAGACTCACCACGAACTGATCTTTATACACACAGGACAGCACCATGATTATAACATGTCTACTATATTCTTAGAAGAGCTTGAACTCCCAGAGCCCGATTACTTTCTTGGGGTTATATCAAAATCCCAGGCGATCCAAACAGCAAAGATTATTGCCAGCTGTGATAAAGTCCTGACATTTGAAAAACCAGACATCGTCTTAGTCCAAGGAGACACTAATTCCGGTCTAGGAGCTGCAATCGCATCCGTAAAGTTAGGTATTTCTGTCGGGCACATCGAGGCCGGCTGCAGATCTTTTGACAAACAAATGCCTGAAGAAATTAACAGGGTGCTCATTTCACATGTGGCCACCTTGCATTTCGCGCCTACTCGCTATTGTAGAGCAAACCTTCTAAGAGAGCGTATAGCACCTTGTCAGATTTTTTTAACGGGACACCCAATAGTCGATCTTATGTCCCGATTAAGGAATAGAATTCCGAGAAATGATTTTGCATCGGAAGTCAAAAGCTATGCGGTGGTAACATTGCACCGAAGAGAGAATATCGAAAACAGGGAGAAAATTGTCAGCATACTTCGTGCATTTAACACCATCTCTTACCAAATTCAACTCATATTTCCTTGCCACCCACATACGAGACGTCAAATAACGAAATTCGGGCTAAGAAAATATCTCAGAAATTTAGAGGTGATTGAGCCAGTGGATTATTTTCGATCATTAAGCCTAATTAAACATGCGAAGCTAGTTTTAACAGATTCAGGCGGCATTCAACAAGAAGCAGCTCTACTAAGAACACCTTGTATAACTCTAAGAGAGGTTACGGAATGGATTGAGACAGTAAGATCTGGAGTTAACTTTTTAGCAGGATACAAATCATATCACATCATAAATGCGGTAGAACAAGTTCAGAGATGTTATGACAGCATAAAGAGCAAATTATACAGGCATAGGAATCTCTTCGGCAAATATGGTGCTTCGGAACGAATAGTTAGCACAATTGAAAAAATTGATGCTTGATCTTTTGGACATTGGAGTAACGCGTAGCATATACGCTGAGTAACATATTGAGATTATTATATTCGAGACATTACTTGTCAGCAAAGCTGATATGCACGAAGAATGTTTTTCTCGTATTTCTCCCATATCAGATTATCTCTTGCATAATCGAAAAGTTTCAACCTCTTGGTATACAACTCCTGTAAATTGTGATTAAAGTATTCTAGCTGCGAGATCATATCTTCGTAATCCTCAAAAGTGGCACAGTGTTCTTTTAGGGTCGCTGGCACAGGTTTAAACGAAGATGTGCACATTACAAATAGCCCGGCATTCGCATATTCGTAGATCTTATTAGGATTAACGAAAACATGAGACCAGTGTTTTTTCCAGGGAAGCAAACCTACTGAATGCCTGAACATTTCCTCGTACATCGATCTCCTGGGAAGAAATCCTGCGTACTTGATCCGAGAGGAGGAAGTGCCTTCCCAACCGATAACCGTTAAGTCACCTATATCATGACTAGTAAAAGTGTCGATAAAATTGTCCATATTTCTATTAGGATACTTCTGTTTTGAATGCCCATCTGAGCCTGCATAAACACTAGATAGTTTGTCATGAAACTCAGGTTTCTTAAAATCTTGTA
>CAYTQD010000076.1:0-6097 GCA_964439995.1 uncultured Nitrososphaeraceae archaeon | reverse complement strand
TTAAGTATACATATAACTCCGTAGAGTCCTTAAAATCATACTTACTGTAATCCATATTGAGCTCTTCGCTTGCCATCGAAAAGTATAACGGTGTTATGTATTTATATATTTTATGCGAGTGCTGCCGCCCGATCAGCAATTATTTCTTTCTACTCGCTTAGGTTTTTTCTTGCAAGTTCAAGAGCACCCATTGTAGTATGGATCTCTGCTATAGATGCACGAATCCCTATCCTTCTCAATTCCTGCCCAGTCCGAGGACCGATTGCTATAATTGTTTTTATATGATTCAGTTCTTTCTCGATGTCTGGTAACTTATAGGAATTCTTAAGTGTCCAAAATAATGCTTTTACTGAAGATGGACTCGTAAATATCAGACAGTCCAGCATTCTAACAGCGAGAAGGGAAACAAACTCCCCCCAAATCTCATTATTAGGTTTCTTCGGGGTTCTTATGTTGTATAGGGTTACCTCATCTATATCGATGATACCTAGGTCCATAAGTGACCTTCTGAATGAGTCGTCAGCCTCGCCGCTCCTTGGTATCATGATCCTTTTCCCTCTTACAAAACTGATATTCGAGGCAAGCGTCTCGATCAGTCCCTGTGTGGAATATTTTTCAGGAACAATGTCGACTCTAATATTGTGCTTATCGAGCTCCATTTTTGTCCTCGGTCCTATCGCGATTATAGTCCTGGAATTCAGGAGCGAAACCACTTCTTCTACTAGGCATATCTCGCAAGCTAGATCTATCAATACATCTACAGCGTTAGCGCTCAGAAATGCTATGATATCATGGTTTCGCGAGCTAAGTAGCTTAATAATTTGCTCAACCACCTTTGAATCCATTGGGACTATTTCAATGGTCGGAAGTGCGATTACTTTTCCACCTTCTGAAATCACGCGGTCTGAAAATTCCCTGATCGATCGACCACTATACGTAATGGCAATTATTCTGTCTCTCAAAGAAGGGGTCAAAGCGAATCTAAGATTTATTGTGAAACCAAGATAGCTGCTCTTGTAAAGAAACTACCCTGCCAATTATTATCACCGCTGGGGGCTTTATCCCTCCTTTTTTTGAGATGTCTGCAATATTTTCAAGAGTACCCTTGACAAGCCTTTGTTTCGAGGTAGTACTATTCTCAATTACAGCAGTATCTGTGTTTTTATTCATACCTGCCTTGATCAAGTCTGTAGAGATCTGCGTCAGCCGTTCCACCCCCATCATTACTATTATTGTATCTACAGCATTAGCCAATTTCTCCCATCTTACCACAGGCTCCCCCTTTTCTGCCGACTCATGTCCAGTAACAATGGCAATAGAAGACGATAACTGCCTATGCGTAAGAGGTATACCAGCATAAACTGCTGACGCGATTGGGGAAGTAATTCCAGGGATTATTTCAAATTGAATATCATGTTCATGCAAGTATCCAGCCTCTTCACCCCCTCTACCGAATATGAAAGGATCACCACCTTTTAGACGCAAGACGTTATAACCGTCGTTAACGTACTTCAGCATAAGGTCATTGGTCACATCTTGGTGAAAGTTAGGCTCACCTGTCTCTCGGCCAACGTAGATTTTTTTGGAAGTATCAGGAATTAGTTCTATAATATTGTTACCTACTAGTCTATCATAGAGTACTACGTCGCATGTCTTGAGAAGCCTAATCGCCTTCAAGGTCAGCAGATCCGGATCCCCCGGTCCAGCACCACAAATGAAAACTTTACCGGGCATTTCTCTCGCGCTAACTATATTCTATTCCATTTTTGTACGGCTTCGCGCCAACCCAAGGCCAGGTCCAAGACGCCATCCTTGATAAGTGATTTACCCACAACAGATCCAAGATGCCTTGCATTCTTTACACTACCAGTCCTCCTTAACTTAATGCTCCGTGTTCCATCGGCAGAATATACACTCGCATACATGATGATGTAGCTAGAATCATGTTGACCTAGGACGGGACATCCTGGGAGCCTGGATGGGTCCTTGGATGTCTTCCGATGCTTAGTAACTGCAACTGCTCCTACCGGGAAGCGGCACCCACCACCTATTTGATTCAATAGCGCACGCTCTGCATCAAACTCCGCTCTTGACTTAGGGTCGTCAATTTTTTTAAGAATTTCTATTAACGCACGATTATTTGACCTGCAAACAACCCCCAGCGAACCCTGGCCTGGAGAAGGTACAAAGTCTTTAAGAGTAAACCTTTCAGATATCCTGTCGACTAGTCCAAGCCTGATGAGACCTGCCTCCGCAAGAACAATGGCGTCATAATCCCCTATACGCGTTCTAGATATCCTCGTTTCCACGTTCCCTCTTATCGGTCTGACATCAAGGTCTGGGCGTAGTCTCTTTACCTGTACAGCTCGCCTGAGACTGCTTGTACCAACAACTGCGCCAGATTGAAGATGCTTTAATTTAGTTCTTTTGGCAGAGACTAATACATCATTTGGTTTAGATCGTTCTGGGATACTAGCTATTACAATGGCATCTGAAAGGTCAGTGGGTATATCTTTTAGGCTATGAACAGCAAAATCAATTTCATTTCTTATCACTGCCTCGTTTATTTCTTTTTCAAAAATTCCCTTCCTGTCAATGGTAAATATAGGTCTCTTGTCGATATCTCCTTTGGTTTTTATCGTCACCATCTTAAATTCTATGGTAGGGAATTCGTTCCTAAGTGCTGTGACCACGATTTCTGCCTGGGTAATAGCCAACTTGCTTCCTCGTGTCCCGACCCTTAATTCGTTGATCACAATCCCTTCACCTTCTGTAATGCCTTTGAATATGATTCTATAGTCTGATCTGCGTCCTCCTCATTATGTAAATACGATACGAAGCAGGTCTCAAATTGCGAGGGAGGAATAAACACTCCTGACCTTAACAGCTCATTATACAATATCATGAATTGGTGGTGGTTGGTTTTTCTCATTAAGGATGTATCTCCTGCCTTACTTTGATTCAGGAATAGATGAAACATCGAACCTATAGAAGTAAGTACAACGTCTAGGTTATATCTGTCTAGTTCATCGCGTATTCCGTGGACTATGGTGTCGCATGTTCTTGCCGTTTTGGGATAAAGCCTGTTTCTCTGCTCTACCAAAGTCCTAATCGTTGAAATGCCTGCTGCTACAGAAGCAGGATTTCCGGCAAATGTGCTTGCCTGATATAGTTTACCCATGGGTGCAAGTTGTTCCATTAGTTCTCTTTTGCCCGTAATAGCTGCAATGGGGAATCCGTTCCCCATAGCTTTTGCGTATGTTGCAAGGTCGGGTTCTACGCCAAAAAACTCGCTAGCGCCACCTAGGGAAAGCCTAAAGCCTGTTATTACTTCGTCGAATATCAGTACAATATCTTCTTTTCTCGTAAGTTGTCTGATTCTATTCAGGTATTCGCTCGCCGGCAGCACTAAGCCGCTATTGGCTAGGACAGGTTCCATAATTACAGCAGCTATATCGTCACTTGCTTCTATGACTTGCTCCAGTTCTGTAAAGTTATTGTAAGGAACGACTAGCGTGTGAGATGCAGCTTCGTCTAAACTTCCGTCTGATGAAGGAACTCCTCTATGTCCCCTACCTGCATTGACTAGTACGTAATCATATGTCCCATGATAACAACCAGCAAGCTTAATGATGTTCCTCTTTTTAGTAAAGGCGCGTGCCAATCTTATGGCATTCATAGTTGCTTCGGTACCAGTATTTACAATCCTTGTCAATTCGGCAAAGGGAATTATCTTGGAAAACAATTCTGCCAGTACAACTTCGTTTTCAGTTGGTACACAAAATAGGCTTCCTCTCTCTATCTGGGATTTAACGTACCTAGTAACTGGAGTATAATCATGACCAAGAAATAGTGCACCATACCCCATGCAATAATCTATGTATACATTGTGGTCGACGCTAACAATCTTGCTACCCTTACCAGAACTGACAAAAAAGGGAAAAGGCTCATAAAACCGAACGGGGCTGTTTACTCCAGATGGAATCACTGCTTTGGCTCTACTAAACAAGATTTTCGATTGTTTATACTGACCAGCGTTGTCTAACATTAAATACTAATGATACCTAATAAAAAAGTTATAATTGTATCGAAAGGTACTACCCAAGAAAAAAGCTGCCTATTTACTTCCCCCAAATCTAAGAAATGGAGTAGCTAAACATAGTGAGTACAGGATCTTTTTCCCTGGACTGCACGTGATTTCCTATTTGTAACTTAAAGATGCATTATTAGGTTTGAGATCTATACGAGAGGTACGAAGCAGTGTCATGGTATTCATGGTCCATGGAGAGAACGCGCGATGTCAACTCTGGCGTGTCCTTGCCCTTGTGAGTCGAATAGGATTATCTTAGCAACACGTAATTAGCCAGTCTGAAGATTAATATTTTCGTCATCCCGTTCCTCATGAGAGATTTCTTTATTCCTTTTAACGCTCTCTATTTTCCCTATTTGTTTTCTACTCTTTACTAATAATATCGTACTCTGACGACTCAATAGTCTCGATGTTTCAATAATTCGAGGTCTTGCCTTGATCTGTAGATTTCTAATTGCAACGGCAACTAGGATCCTCAAAATCGCCCCGGCTCCTTTAACATGAGGGTTTATTAGCGAAATTGATCTCTTGAAGAAAATCGGTGTTTGACCTTTCACCAATTGACCTACTTGCACTGCTAATGGTCCTCCCTCAGTTCTTGCCTTTCTTCCAAAAATTACTAATAGCCCAAGTGTTAGACGACCTGTCATAGAAGCGATCCCTAGTAAGAACATTCCTGAGTTATGGGTCCTACCTAACATGGCCCCTTTCCTATCGAATGTCATTTCTTGCCTAGACTTATGCCGTTTCATGTTTTTAACTGGACGTGGTTCAAAATTTCTATCAAGTCATCAAGATTAATAGATTCACAATAAACGCACGACTGTGATGATATAATTTTCTTATGATATGGTCGAAAAGCTGAGGATACCCAATCCTAAAAGCATATACCCATTTCAGATATCCTTTTTTCGTGACCAGATATGAGATCGAGCGGGGTAGAAGGAATAATTTAATTATTTGCTACACATATGATCATCGATTCTTGAAATACTCTGGTCTAGCATGCTTAGTAGGGTTGAAATTGCTTTTTCGTAAACTGAATAGCATGAGACCTCCAAATTCATGGGATAATCATCCAGGGAAAAGTTTTCGACATCATAATTCAATTCTAGTATTAAGAAATACTCCCGCACAAGGAAGGAACTGAAGGGTCTTGCATCGAACTAACTTATGAGGAGAATATTGGAGAGCTTTGCCGAAACCCGGTGTTTTGAACCTGACATTTCCTTTCAAACTTACAATAGATCAACTCGATGCTGTTGATGCTTGGGTAAATAACGAGTACAGAGGATCGATAATATACAGCACGGGAACCGGTAAGACGGAAATTGCATATGAATGCGCAAAAAGGAGAGCCTTTGATTTGTGTTCTAGTCCTATTTTTAATGGTAATGTTCCATTGATTTTATACTTGGTGCCTCGGATTATTCTTATAGAGCAGAACTTTAGACGGCTTTTGTCGTATCGTATACCAAATGAGTCACTGGGCGTATATTTTGGAGAACGTAAGGAAGTAAGCGAGATAACAATAAGCACCTACCAAAGTATTATCAACAATCTAGAACTAGTTCGTTATGCTGATACAATAGTCTTTGATGAAATGCATTTGCTAACTGATTCTGCAACCAACATGAGGAGGATGTTCTATTTCTTAATCGAAGAACAAGATCGCAGAAAGAGAGCTTTATTGGGATTGACCGCGACTATAGATGAACTGCATCCGAACTACAATACAATTGTCTCCTTGTTACCTCCAGTGAAAAAATACATGATTAAGGAAGCTGTCAAAGATGGAAGACTCGCAAGACCAATTGTAGTCCCAGTAAAGGCTAAATTAACTTTCGAAGAACAAGGTCTATATAAGAACTACTCGAACAAGATTAGAACGATTTCGCGTGAATTGAATGTGTCCGATCCGCAATTGATGAGTGTGATATTAAGAAAAGGGGGGATACCAGCAAAAGCAGCAAAGTCCTGGTTTGAAAACGTAAGAAAAAGAAAAAA
>CAYTQD010000075.1:0-6317 GCA_964439995.1 uncultured Nitrososphaeraceae archaeon | reverse complement strand
TCCTCAACAGCAACGAATTGACCTTGTGGAAAGATCTGAAGATGGCTTTTCAATTCGTCTGGGTGCCATATGTTGCTATAACGAGCCAAGGCAGGAAACGATTCCGCTTGTAATTTCACTATCTTTTCGATATCCTCCGGTCGAGTGTTTCTGATTGTCAAATGAACCTTGTGATTACTACTCATCTTTTTTTGTTGTGGTATGGAATCCTAAATAGTTTATTAAAATCCTTCTTATTGGGTGTTTTAAATATTAGAGGCCTCACATCTAATATTCATATCTAACGGCTACTTAAGGAATGTAACTTCTTCTAAGTGGGTTTTTACCTTGAATGCATTCTAAACACCAATTCTCCATATGAGCAGGACCGTCACCGCGGTCCCGACGAACTTGAATTATTATAATTGGATCCATCTTCCTGCAATTATCACATTGCATAAACATAATTGCCGTATTCAGACTAAAATAGATTAGGGAGGATAATCCTACTTCGTCCCTATTGTTAGGGTTTAGTAGGTATTGGGCTATACGAGCAAATAACAATGAGAGCGCCGATCAGCAAGCGGACCTTCGTTTTCTCTAAATTCTTAGAACGACCCGCTGTTAGGTAAAATAATAGGCAAAAAAAGGAGGAGGCCGATTAGCATTCGAAGGCATGCGGTTTCCCCTGCAAGACTACTTTGATAGGATATAAGGTAGCCCTGTGGTTTGCCCATACTGCCCCCGCGCTAATACTCCCCATCCTTGTTGGGGATGGTTTACCTACTGCACAGGACAGCATACGTCATTCCTGAAGTACATGCAAGCCTTTACTTGCGTGTATGGCCATAATGACGTATCAGCCGACTCTTTCGGCTAATCGGCATATATTATACACGTTACAAGTACATAAACCTATTTATCAAACATTACTCCAACCAACATTTGCTCTTAACAATTGTACAGAATAATTTGATAGGAAAGGCCCCTAATGACGTTAGTTAAGGTCTTGCATGCCCCATGAACTTCCTCCGTATTTTTCAACGGCTTTCGTATACGAATACAGGTTTCCTACGTCCATCCACGTACCGCTGTATTGATAGGCGTATAACTTCTTCTTTTTTGCCAATCTTGGAAATATGTCATAGGCAAAGTCTGCCTTAATACCAAATAGAGTATTGCCAAACTCTTCTTGCATAACTCTATGTTTTAGCAACACGATGCCTGTCCATGTTGGTGTTGTTAGCTTGGGCTTTTCGTGAAACTCATGAACCCGTACTGCTTGCTTTGGAGATATTGCATATTCCTGCTCACTATTGTCGGAAGAGATTACTACCTGTGAATAGTTATGTTTTACATTTTTAGTTACTGTTATCATGGCTTCTTTCCCTGATTCTTCAAATACCTTCAGAAAGTGAGCATAGTCCAGTTCCGTGTGTAGCGCATCAGCATAATGTACAAGCACGGTCTCATCAGGGTCAAAGTGGAACTCCTTTTCTGCTGCGTAGTAGTAATGACTAGCTGTACCTATAGCCTCAACTTGCGCTGAGAAGTTGTAACCATCATATCTAAATTCCCACGCAAAGTGATCCCGATACTTTTCCGAAACACAGAAGATAAAGTCAGATGCTGGAAGTTGCTCTAAATACTGTGCTATTCTTTCAACAATGATCCTGATTATAGGCTTACCGCCTGTCAGTGGTAGCAAAGATTTTTCTGTGTAATAGGAGTAGGGACGCATTCTTGTGGCACAACCACCGGCCATGATGACACATTTCAAAAGAAGCGATCGATAGGTAGCAATAGGCCTGTATTAAAGTCTCCGCGCACATGAAGAGATAGTGACTACTTCGGAATCAAGAATGAGATCGATGGCTAACTAGGTTCCGTTTGATATAGCCCTAGGTTCTAGGAGATTAGTAGTCGTACATGATTCGACTTTTGCCTTGGTGGTATCTTTGATGCATACTGTAGCTAATGCTGCCAATCCAGTTGTCCGGTTGTTATCCATTCCAAGTAAAGTGGTAAATACAGCAACATCTTTGATCCGATCTGAACAGTTGTAAACATGCTTTTCAGCTGTTACTATACGTTTTGTGATGTCTAGAATTTCTGAATTCCTCTCAATTGGAAAGGCGATTTCCTGTTCAATACATTGGTTTAGATCTGAACCTCTTTCCGGAACCGAATATTCTGTACAACCAAGAGTCTCTCCTCCTAAGCCTCTCACGCATTCTAATACCTTGAAACTAGTTTCATTAGCTCGGAATCCGGGATTCATACTATCTCCAAACACTTCTGTGAGCATAATTACGTCCACCTTATGGGCTCCAGTAGAAGTCCTGCAGTCAAAAGTTTCTTTTTCTGTATATATTGTTTTCATGTTTACTGGTAGCGCGGTGGGCTGTAAATCTTCCGTTGGTTCAGGTAACGTAACCCATGTGATCGAATCCATGTCGATAGGATCTTGTGGTTGTATTGAAGACTTATCACAGGTAGCGGCTGACATTGTCATATTTGGTTGGGGCTGGGTTTTGATCTGGGCAGTGGTATTACCGTTAGTTAGGTTCGAAGGTTGATTTGTAGTCAAATTCAAGACAGAACCTTCAACAATTTGCAAGGATTTTGTTATCATAAAGGCTATCGATATAGCAATTACTGATATTATGATATATTGGGTCACTCCTTGTAGCATAATATTTCGTCTATGTACTCCTTGTAGTATAATATATGAGTCTTTCAATTCCCGCCTGCTTGTTTGACCTAAAGCCTATAGATGCCGCCTGGCAGCTATACTTTAGGTCTATTTAGATTTGTGACCTTATCGTTTCCTAGCTATTATTATAGCTGTTATTGTAACATAGGCGATCTGAAAGATTTCAACTGCTATAGCCATCTCGCTAACAGGTCCCCCTCTCCCTGTGATAGGATTTGCTGGTATCCTCGTGACGGCCCATATTATAATCAATATTATAGTCCCTCCTATTCCGATGTAATACCATATTTGACCCCATCTCTTTAGCATAGGTATAGCCCAAAAAATTTGGGCTATTCCAGAAATGATAAAGAACATCCCAACATTTGGATTTCGGCCTATTACGTTAGGTACCAACATAAGATGCAATATTCCTCCCATAGCAGTTGTTGCCGCTGCCGCATAGTACAACGAAGAACTTCTAATACCCTTACCCATATTCAAATGTCGCCTTCCAGTAAGCAACTTGACCATAATTAATAGTTATTGGTTTTAGCTAAAGCAAATCGAAGGAAAGAATAAGACCTTATGGCCATACTTTTGCAGTGTAGTTTGTTACAAAATTTTCTACGGAAGCACATATACGCCAAACCAGGCGACTTATAGAAATGAATAAAAACCCAATCGTCGTTTTGACTGCCATTAACAGGGATGTAATACATATGAGAAAACCTCACATTTCAATAATTAGAATCTGAAGGATAAGCAATATGTTACGTCTATCAGTTAATCAGATACGTATTCTCTTTATAGTGATCGCTATAAGTACTAGTTCAATTCTCATTAACAGCAAGTATTACGATGGTAGTTCAGAGACACCTCCTCTAGTGGCGCTTGTCAGGGCTAGCGAGCAAATTGATAACCAGGATGTCCAACAGAGCAGCGATGAGGAAGACAATAATTACTACAATGGTGTGAATGTGCGAGGCATTTATACCAGTCTGCAGCATGAGAGATATCCTTCTACCTATCTCCCTCTCGAGGGTTATTATGATAAGAGTTTTAAGCTAATCTCTCAGGCAGGTATGAACCATATTCGTTATGTATTCTACTGGGAAGCATACGAAAGATATCCACAACTGTTCATGAAAGAACTCGCTATTGTTGCGAACTACGCTGATAAATGGGAGCTTGCTGTGCTTTACGATAATCACCAATACCATACCTCAAGTTGGCTAGATCCAAAGAATGGCACTGGATTTCCAGAAGATTTCTTCCGGGGTAGTCAGGATGCTGTTGTATATAAAAAAGGAAGTGGGGGAGAAACCAGACATGAATCTGCAAAGATATGGTGGAGTAGATGGTGGGATAGAACTATCACAGATGCCGAAGGCAACGATGGATGGAATCTTCAAGCTGGTTTTCTAAAAAAAGTAGTACAAGAAGTAGATGAGCACAAAAGTACCGTGGGATATGAGATACTCAATGAGCCGCAAGTTCACAAAGATAGCCAATGGTCCCAAGTAGGTACTTACAACACGTTTATAGTAGATAAATTAAGAAAATTAACAGAAAAGACAATAGCTTACAGTCAGCAGATACCTACGAGTTTTAAAAACTCCCCTATAAGCATCACTCCAGAAAATATAGCAAAAATGGCTCCCAACAACAAAACTAATGTTGTCTTTGAATTCACAATGTACGGCGAACCTATTCCTGATACCTATCAAGGTAACCGGTTTATTACTTTTGTTAATGCCGCAGAACTTGCAGGTGTTCCAAAATATATAGGGGAATGGAATAATGTAAAACGTGAAAAGGTTAATGACGATGAAAGTACTATTATTTATGAAATTAACTCAGAAAAAAGTGGGCTGTCTCAGAAGCAAGCAGTAGGATTTCTAGAAGAATTTGAAGAAGCCGATCTATGGGGGTGGGCATACTGGAATTGGAATATTATACCCGGGCCTGCCCCTAATATGGATCTTATTACTTTTACAGGAAACGGAGATATACGCACTACTATATACTATGACGTATTAAAGCATGCCATATCAGAGGTTTCAAGCTAGAATCTTATATGGTGCTATGGTAGCAAAAGATGAGCCAGTGACTACTGCCTCGCGCTGTAAAGCGATAAACAAGATTTCGAGTCGAGAGACAGCAAAAAATAGAGCCTGTGACTAGAATTCACGCCTATATGAGGCTTGGTAAAAAGATAGATACAATATAGATAATTGGACTCAACTCTATAGTTATATAACCTCTCCGCAGTGTACTCTCTAAGAAGAAGAAATACGTTGAACAGTCAAACCAAGAAGGGCCAAAAAAATGACGTTGGTTTCCGCAAAAAGTATCGAGATATTTTGCTTTTCAATAGGAACCTACTTGTTTCTGGTACAGTTGGATTTCTTGTTAGTGTTATTGTCACTCAAATCATTGTTGAACTAAATATTGAGAGTGCTTTTGATATCTCTATAATAACAATACTAATAGGCTATTTTGTCTCTAAACCACTCTTTATCTTCTTATTTCATAGAGATAACAAAAAGAAGTACGGACACGGCGCAGCTCTAACGCTAGATTCAAGGATTTTAAATCGAATTATTATAAAGCATTTAATTATTGCATATCTAGTATTTGACATAGTATATATCGTATCAAGGTTTTTGATAATGTACGGCCTGTTATTAGAAGTAGAAACAGGCGCAGTAGAAGCCTCGATCATTTCTTCTCTATGTGCTTCATCTTTATCGTATTTATCGATGAATGTAATCATAAAGCTGAGTAGAATGTTCAAGCTAGGAACTCAATAATATTCCAGCTGGAATTGTGATTCCTTAGCCATTGCTTGACACTATTCTAAATATCTTGCCTTGTCCCAGCGAAACAACATATAGATAGCCATCAGGTCCGACTTCCAAATCGCTAATTCCTGCAAACCCCTCTGCAAATACTATATCTTCAGTTCCAGTCTCTCTTGTCTCCGCAATATTATCTTCCAATTCTCCTTTAAGTGTGAGTTGTGTTCTATTTTCGTTTAAGTCAAAATGGTAAATATTGCCCGTGACTATGCTTCCTGCAAATATATCATCTTTATACTGCTCTCCAAGTTTATCTGAGTGGAAAAACTTTAGGGCAGTAACACCAATAGTATCTGCCCAGGTGAATTCAGGAGCACTATAGTTTCCCCTTCCGTCGAAATCTACGAAATGGTTTGGGGTAGCGGAAGCGATTTTCCATTCAGATATACTGGACTTTGGGTCCACTCCGTGAGACCATATCCCTTGGACTGGTGTATACCCGCTGTTAAAACCTGGCTCTACAAGGTTGATTTCATCACCGTAAGCTGGTCCGTTTTCGCTATCCCACAACTTTCCAGTCAGGGGATCAAAATCGATGCCAAAGCTATTCCGAATGCCATAGGCATAATAATAGTTTAACGGATGCTCGTCTCCCAGAACTCCAGGAGCTGATATGGGCTTGCCGTATAAGTCAGCTCTAAGAATCCCACTTCTGCCATCAATAAGGGTTGAATTCAAGTAGTTCTGAGTCATGGTTCGAACAAAGTTCCCATCCTGATTAAATGATCCATCCACATCTCCTACCGGAACATAGAGATTATTGTCGGGCCCAATCATAA
>CAYTQD010000074.1:0-6355 GCA_964439995.1 uncultured Nitrososphaeraceae archaeon | reverse complement strand
ATGTAGTTAAATCTGCTCCAAATCGTGCAAAAAACCAAAATGATACTATGCTGGTGGCTTTATGATCCAAAGCATAGTATCATTTTGGTTTTTTGCACGATTTGGAGCGGATTTAACTACATTATCATACATCTTTTCAGTATCAGGGATCCTTACTGCTTTCTCATTTATGGCGGCTGCAAAAATTGCTGATAGGATTGGACTCATTAACACAATGGTATTTACTCATATTCCAGCAAATATACTCATTATAGCTGTTGCGTTTGCTCCCAACATTTCAATAGCTGTAGTTCTTTATCTGCTAAGAATGGCTTTGTCTCAAATGGATGTACCTACGAGACAATCCTATATTGTAGCTGTGGTAAGAGAGGACGAAAGAACTGTTTCTGCTGGCATTACAAATACTTCAAGAAATGTAACTCAGGCTATAAGTCCTTCGTTAACAGGCATTCTCATAAACTCTCTTAGTTTGGCTGCTCCATTTGTTATTGGAGGTGCATTAAAAGTATTTTACGATGTGCTACTATTTCTAAACTTCAGAAATATAAAACCCCCAGAAGAGAAAGAGAAGCACTAAGGAGGATGTCATTACAAGATATGATATACAATCAAATTTCCCTATAGGATGCTGACGATCTCATTTAATGAGATAATTTACTGTAGTTTTGATTCAGTTTTACAGCTAGCCCTATCGTAGACCAACAATCAGTTCTTAATGTCCAAGTATTATGAACTTGTCGGAAGCTCATTCTCATATGTTTGATCTTTACCACACGAAGTTCACTCAAAGAAGGAAGTACGCCTATCGCCATGTCATCTAGATAGATATCCAGGTGTTAGAACGAACAACATTGATTGTTCCAATAGCAGTCATCCTATCGCAGACGCAGATCTGAGAAGAACTTTTAGCCTAGTTAAGAGATCAGTCATTGTAAGACAGGATATGGAGGGCCTAAAATAGCTTGAATATAGAAGAGATATTCGCCCTAGCACTGGACGCTATTAAAGATAGAAAGGTTCGATCGGCTCTGACAATTTTGATGGTTCTTGTCGGAAGCAGCTTACTAGTTGCAGTTAGCGCTTTTGGGGCTGGCTTCGCTGACTTCTTCAATAAGCAGTTTAGCAATCTAGCTCCGAACATCATATTTGTTTCAAGCGTACAGCCGGATCCGGATAACACGGCTGTAGGAAGTGTCGCAGCACCGACGTCTGCTAAGATAACAATTAATGCCGCCGTAGAGGCAAGAATTAGGTCTCTTCCATATGTGGATCAAGTTGTCCCTTCCTATCAAAGCGATATAACGATCCAGTCTGGCAGCGAATCCAAGGCCTTCTCTTTGCTATCTATGGATCCTAGTAAGTTATTACTTGTTGCCCCTTCTCTTGAGCTAACAGAAGGATCCACTTTCCCTTCTTCGGCTGATCCAACGGCTATTCTTGTAGCCGAAGACATAGCTTTTCCACCTGGTGAAGCTACTCCATTTATTACCTTGGGACAGAGTGTTAGGCTTACTTATTCATTCGTTAATCCAGATACAGGTGAAGCTAAGGAAGAGTCAAAAAGTTTTGTTGTGCGGGGAATAATAGAATCTACTGGTAATCCAACCATAGATGATGCTGCTGTTATCGGCTTACAACCTGGTGATGCATTACTTCAAAGAGCTGGTAAATATGATGCTCTTTTCGTCGCTGCTGCATCTGCTGATTATGTTGATGTGGTTGAAGAAGAAATAAGGACCATCTATGGCAATGACATTGGTATAACTACGGTGCAAGCTATCCTTGATACCATTGAAGAGTTCACTGGAGGAATCAACTCATTTCTCTCTAGCATAGCTATTATTTCTCTAGTAGTAGGGGCGGTAGGAATTATTACAACGCTCTATACTTCGGTAATTGAAAGAATAAGAGAGATTGGTACATTGAAAGCAATTGGTGCGAAGGACATTACCATTCTTGGCCTATTTCTGGTGGAGGCTCTATTGATTGGTATTATTGGAGCGACCTTGGGTTTGGGTGCTGGGATTGGAATGGGATACATGCTTGTGAGCGCGAGTCCTGGAGGGGGAGGGAGTAATGAAAATGAGAATGCTCCTACTACAACTACTGATGGTACAGCAAATAGTGCTGATGATGATATGCAAACGACTGATCAAGAAACTCAACAAACTCAAGAAAATGAAACTTTTAATCCTGTGTTTCTTGTAGAAGATATGATGAGAGTCTGGTTAATCTCAGTTGGATTAAGCATGATAGCAGGATTTTATCCAGCTTGGAAGGCATCACGATACCTTCCCGTTGATGCTCTAAGGGCTCTTTAGAAAAGATAGTTAAGTCCAGTATGTATTTGCATACAAGAATAATAGAACAACAGCTCCTGAGCATATCTAAGGATTTTGTCAGCCGATGGAAGTATGTGTACGGAATTGAAAGGGTTGAAACATTGTATAGCACATGAGATCTGTCTTCATCAGTAGGTACTGGCAGAGATTAGTCCGCTGACACTCCTTTGGCTACACTATCTCAAATTCCATCTCTACAGCATAGCAGCACAGGGATCTGTAATCGAGAAAATATAGACAGACCTAGATAGAACATCATTAATTAATGGTTATCCAGTTGGACCCAGTTGAAAAGATTTTTATAGACGGCAGCGTATCCTTTACTATAGGGCTATAGACGTAACCAAGCTCTGAGAAAGTTTAACACATCGAAGAACTATCTGAAATGGTATGTTCTCGGTATTTTTCACTTTTAAGACATGAATAGCCATTGTTGTGAAAAGGTTATACAGAAGGAGGGCATGGAATTTTAGTACGTGTTGTTGAGACACAGACCAGATTTTGGATAGGTCTGGTACCTGAAATGGACCAAAAATGCCGTGGCCCAGATAGTCTAGTCGAGTCGTGAGCAAAATTTGGAGCTCAAACTTGATACCCTAAGGATGCGAGATAGTCCAACTGTTGTCTTACAGTTGGATCTCTATTAGCTTGCAGTCCGAATGCCATTTTTAAAAATTCTGTTGATGGATCCAATATCTTGTATAGCGATTTCACTACTTCGACAGATTCAGACTGGATAAATTTATTTTTCTGTATTGGTGGAGCATAATTTAAAAAGTATGCCATCGTCCGCCCTGTAAGCTGGTTCAAAATCCCATTGTATATAGATTGTTTCCGGTCAGATGATGACATTTCACTAGGTAGTCCTTCTAATCGTGAGAAAAGATACTCTCGAAGTGTATTAACTATCAGAAATGTTAGAATTTCTTTTGCAAGTCCTCTAAGGTTGAATTTGGACATAATAGAGAAGTATCTAGCGACTAGTGTTTCGATGATAGCAAGTGACGATAGATATTGGACCTGATATACTTCTTCCAACCAATTAGGATAATTGCCAATATCTTTCTTCTCCCACCCTTTTACTTTCAGTCTGTAATTAAATTGGCTAATTGAAATAGGCTTTCCATTATTGCCTCCTATATCAAAGTATTTGCTAATTGAGTTTGATAACTCCTTTCCAGAGTCTGTTAGTTCAGTCACCAATTTTTGTTTCTTCCATTTTCTCCTACTGAATAATTTTTTCTTATTAGGTTCCTTCGTTTGTACAACCAAATTACCTCTTTTTAGATGCCTAATTGCGTCTATAGTATATTTTTTGTGGCTGAATTTTGATTTATCAATTCCCTTTAAATTCCTGAAGATTTCATTGACACCGATCCTTCTGCCGCCATTTAAGATTGACAGAGTTCGTAAATAATGATCAAGATAAAATTGAACTGGTTCTATTTTCCTCTGAATACCCAAGCGTGATTTGTGCTCTGTTGGTTCAATATTCATGGTATTAACTGTTCACTACTTATTAATAAGTTTGTAGGTCTAAGAGGATGATAATGTCAAATGGTCCAGTCTCCAAGTCAAGACAAGCACTGGTTGATTGTTCAGACCTTTACGACAAAGCAGCCGGGGAGCTCAAGAAATTCGATTCTTCCATAGATAGGACTATTCAGGAGTTAGCTAGGCGGGTGGAAGAAAGGGGAGTCCCAAAAAATAAGGTGGCGAGACAGGTGGTAAAGGAGCTGACCTCGCGAGGGGTACTAAGTCAGAGTCGTATATACCAGGGGCTTGGCATTGAACATAAAAGAAAGTACAAGAAAAAACGTACAGAAGAAAATTTTCCACTCGAGGAAAAGATTTCTAGGGTAGAATCTTCTTTGCCTCCGATAGAGGTTTCAACTACTGGTCAGGAGGAGATATATGGACGGGAGTCAGGATGGAAAACGGTCAAAAGATTACAAAGTGAACTGAATGACCCCAAGGAGGAACTGAAAAACGCACTGGAAGACACTAAAATGCCGAGAAACCAGCTGGACGTGGACCATATACCCGGCGGGGTTATTGTAGAGGATAAAGTGGGACTCGTAAAAAAAGCCAGCCTAGCCACATTAAGCGAACCCAACAAACGAGGCTACTCGACACTTGTAGGCCGCTATGGTGAAGTAGTCCGAAGAAAATTAGCGCAGAACAACGGCAGAGCCGCCGTGAGATTATATTTGAATGTGAAAGATGTCACTACTAATATCGAGTATTTGATTCCTGTAAACGTCAAAATTGACATTGGTAGAAATTCTGTGGAATTAGAGCTAGACGAAAGTCGGATCTAGGATTGAAACCTGATAGCTCAATCTGTTCTGTTACAAAGAAGGACATGTATAGACTTCACCCTATCTCTATATAATAGAAATGAAGATGAGCCTGATGAGCTTTTGAAGATCATATGTCAGATTCTAATCGGTCTAATATGCTTACATCGCTCACCATGAAGTAGATAGTTAATGACGAAAGAAAATAATAACATTGGTAAGATATTGAAATAAGAGATGAAAATAGTAGACCTTACACTTGAAATTAATTCAGATATGATAACCTTCCCTGGATATCCTTTGCCTAATTTTATAAAGTGGTCAAAATTTGACATTCAAGGTTATATTTCAGAAGTTATGTTTTTGAGTACTCATACAGGAACACATATGGATGCTCCATTTCATTTCAATCCAGATGGGCAAACCATAGACCAGGTTGAAGTCAACAGGTATATTTGTAATAATGCTATACTTATAAAAATACAGAAAAAGGCTAACGAAATGATTACTAAAGACGATATAGAACAGAATAGTAAATACGAAATAAAAGAAAAAGACACAGTCATCTTCTAAACAGAATGGGAAAATCAAATTAAGCAAAAAGATAACTACATAAAAAATAATCCAGGCTTATCAAAGGATGCAGCTGAATATTTAGTAGAGAAGAAAGTTAATGCTATAGGAATAGATTGTCCGAGTATTGATATAGGTATTGACAGCGGATTTATAGCTCATAAAAAGCTCCTATCGAATGAAATACTAGTAATAGAAAATTTATGTAATTTATACAAATTTACGAAGGGAAAATTTACACTATTAGTCACTCCGCTAAAACTTGCAGGTGCTTCGGGTTCACCGATACGTGCAATTGGTATTGAAGAATGAAAAAAAATAATAGTTTTATTTCTTTGCTACATCATGCCCTGCTGTCGCGTGTTCTGTTTTCTATATTATTAAAATACGCGGAGTGTCGTAGTGTAGAGTCCTATGTTGATGAAAGTGCTTCTAGTTTTTCTGATTGTTCAGCACCTTTTATTGGAAGACTCTTTGCATCCAGTAAACCTATCTGATTTAGTAATGACGCCTGGTCCCAGTATATGTGTTCATGCGCTATTTTGTTACCTATAAATTTCATTACAACTACGACGGGTAAATCTACTGACTCGCCTGTAGGCTGTACCCCAGGAAGCATAGACTTAATCTCTATGTCATGCGTAAAACTCATGATCAGTTCATCGACAACCTGGTTCTTTCCAACGGTGCGGGAGATACTCGTAAACTTGACGTCTTTAGGCACTTACCAATGAAATCGTTCTTGTAGAAACTGTATACGTTATCGTAACCTACTCCACCAGTCATTACAGGTACATGATATACGTAAGGTTCCTTGACCATCATTTTCATTGTTGATTCCAGATCCTTGTCTTCAAACTCACTTTTAACATGTTTATCAAATACCTTGCCAAGACTAATAGATGGACTATTTCTCTTCTTATTCCTCTTGTCATTATTTTTTGAATTTGATTTTTTCATAGATCAAAATAGACTGTATCTGAATAAATATTTATAAGCGGGCGTCCTTGCCCCTCATTAGCTTTATTGGTAATGAACAGCTGGGTAATACCGCTTCATTCATGAATAGCCTTAGGCCAATACTGTGCCGCGATAAATTCAAGACCATCAAGCCTAGAATCTCCGTAACTCCCAGACCTA
>CAYTQD010000073.1:0-6772 GCA_964439995.1 uncultured Nitrososphaeraceae archaeon | reverse complement strand
AACCATTCTGCATATCTACAACTATTAGAGCAGGTACAATTTCGCGACCCGAGGGCAAAGTAACTTCAAACATTCAGACATACACGCTGTTGTAAGTATATAAGCGTTCTGAGCCAACCTCTGGCTGTCATTTAAAAGAGCAACTATGTTTAGAAATATATGAATTTACGAAAATAAAACCCTGTTTAACAAAACTGTCGTCGTCTGTCTTACGATGAAATCCTGTTACAAACACATATTTAGCTTTTGAGTATGTTAGAGTAATTGACTATGTTAAAAAATACAGAGCTGGAAGGAACACCTGCACTAGAGAAAGCGCTAGCAGGAGAAGAATTATCATACAAGAACGGTATGGAACTAATAAATGATGAAAATCTTTTCTTGTTGGGCGCCGCCGCAGATAAAATCCGTAACGATCTAAAAGGAAATACTGTAAGCTTTGTTGCCTCTTATTATCTGAATTATACTAATATATGCGCAGCAA
The DNA here is from genome assembly GCA_964439995.1 of uncultured Nitrososphaeraceae archaeon. GTDB lineage: Archaea > Thermoproteota > Nitrososphaeria > Nitrososphaerales > Nitrososphaeraceae > TH5893. Next base: position 6,288 of record CAYTQD010000073.1, on the reverse strand, counting down.
GCTGTCCATTATGCGCATTTTATAGGAAGGGAAACGAATCTGGTTCCTATACTCTTACCATTGAGCAAATTGTAACGAGAGCTAAAATTGCAATAAATCAAATGGGTGCCACTGAACTTCATATTGTTGGCGGTTTCCATCCGAAGCTAGGCATTGATTATTATGAGAACATGATTAGGAACATAAAGCTTGAGTTTCCTAATGTTACGATAAAAGCACTGACCCCTGCAGAAATCTTTTTTATCGCCCGTCTAACCAGAAATTCTGTTAAAGAAGTACTATTACGGCTAAAAGATGCCGGTTTGGATGCCCTTCCAGGTGGAGGAGCTGAGATTTTTGATCCAGAAGCTAGAAATATAATTGTCAGAGGGAAATGCTCTGGCCAGGAGTGGCTTGATACTGCATATCAGGCACACAACCTAGGAATACGGAGCAACTGTACAATGCTTTTTGGCCACATAGAGAAATCAGAGCACATAATTGATCATATCTTGAAAATTAGAGATCTTCATAAGAAAACAAAAGGATTTACTACCTTTATACCACTTAAGTTTAGTTTAGATAACACAGAATTGGAACAGAAGGCGGCCATCGTAAGAGAAAGCTCCGCTACATACGATCTGAGAGTAATTGCTGTCGCAAGGTTATTGCTGGCAAGAACTCTGAATAACATCTCAGTATACTGGGTTGCCTTGGGAAAAAAACTGGCTCAGGTCGCACTCTCATACGGGGGAAATGATTTGGTTGGAACAGCTTATTCAGAAGAAATATTCAAGGCAGCGGGCAAAAATTCTGGTGTTTCTATTCAGGAGCTATCCAGTTTAATTAAGGAAATAAAGAGAGACCCTGCTCAGAGAGATACGTTCTTTAATCTAATCAGGAGATTCAATTGAATAGTAACCAGCTTAGATATGAGTCTAGAATAGACTGCCAGCCTAACCTTCAGCTCGCTAGGGAAAGCTCATCATATTTCATAATATTTCAACTCGGGAATTCTTTAATGATTAACTTGTGACTAGTAGTCTTGTAGTTTACTAGATATCTGCCGGCCAATATCCAGATTATATTATAAATGATATTCATATTTGGCAGTATTTTTCTCAATCGTCTTTCAGTTGTCTGGCTTGATTGACTTGCCAGATAGAGTGCGACATCACAAAGCCCATTTCAGACGCAATAAGATGAGTCTATCATACTATCGTAAGTAATTACAATCAAGTTTTAGGAGGAGAATTTTATATTACTTTGTTCAATTGGGGGATTGGTGTTTAGTATCCCATTCTTGCATGCCAATAAAAATATTTTTTCTATGGATTTTTTACCTCTTTCACCCATATCCACAGTTAAATCGTTCACATACATATGGATGAATTTGGTAATCGCCTCTCTTTGTTGGCCTCTACCGTATTTCATTGAATAGTCTATTGCTTCGTCAATATTATTGAGACCATAAAGTATTGAATTTCTAAAAAATTCGTCAAATTTTCTGATCTGTCCAATTGTCATAGACTTGGAACTCGCTACGTTAATACCTAAAGGCAAAGGTAGTCCACTAGTATTTCTGGCCCACCATTCTCCCAAATCGAGGACCTTACATAGCGTGGGGTCATGGTCGTAAGTAATTTGTGCCTCATGAATAACTAAACCTGCTTCCACCTCGTCTGATAAAACTGCATCCACAATTAGATGAAAAGGCATTTCTTTTTCTTGAAATTTGCCGAGTGCAAGGTTTAGCAGTAAATTGGCAGACGTCATTCTCCCTGGAATTGCAATTGTGCTGGTTCTTAGTTGAGAGTATGATAATTTCCTTTTCGAAATGACAATGGGGCCGTAATTTAGTCCAAAACTCCCGCCGCTTCTCAATATCATATAATCCTTTAAGTAAGCATAAGCATGAGCCGAAACGGCTGTAACATCAAGTTCGTGCTTTAGCGCCCGTTTGTTAAGGGTTTCGATATCCTCAATGACATGGGTTATTTTAAAGTCAGGAGAAGTTACATTTCCTGAGGCAATACCATAAAACATAAAGGCATCATCTGCGTCCGGAGTATGACCTAATTTTATCTCATTCAAAACTCTATAATTGTTCCTCAAGAGATAATTTCTTTCTTCCTCTTCGCTGGCAAATTTTCTATTGATATGACTATCAAGTACTATAGACTCTTCTGAAGAACCTGTATTTATTTAGTGCTTGATCACCCTAGTTTCTCCAGCTAACTAATATAAAATATTAACAATATTCTACCTAATTTGTGGGTATTTGTCTTGTTTTTATTTCCATATGCAGTATTGCCAGTATTTCGCTGCGAATATTAAAAAGTACCCTGGGTACGACTATTTAGTATTTCCCGAGAATATCGTCGATTACGTTTCCTCTCTTATCGTATAGTGAGGGGGGTAGTATTATTATCATACGTCGGATGCAGTTGTGCTAAACAATACAACCTACTGAATTCTACAACAAAGGAACGTTTAATAAACCTCCTAAAAAATTTGGATTGAGGTATGCCGAGATTTAAGTCTACACAAGATGTTATACGAATTATTGGAAATAAGGACCAAATTCGTAATTTTGGGGTTATTGCTCACGTGGACCATGGCAAGACTACAATGAGCGACAGTCTCTTAGCTGCCTCCGGTATTATCTCTCCTTCAGTTGCAGGTCAAGCTCTAGCGCTTGATTCAATGAAACTCGAACAAAATAGACAAATGACTATTCGGGGTGCTAATGTAACGCTTTTCTACGAAAGTGAAGGGAAGGAGTATGTAATCAACATGATCGATACTCCTGGTCATATTGATTTTACAGGACGAGTAACTCGTGCTCTTAGAGCAATTGATGGTGCGGTGGTGGTCTCTGATTCAGTTGAAGGTATCATGACTCAGACAGAAACTGTCACAAGACAAGCTCTTGAAGAACGAGTGAGGCCTGTTCTTTATATTAACAAGATAGATAGACTGGTAAAGGAATTAAGATTAGATGCAACAGCAATGCAAAAATGGCTTTCTAACATAATAGCTGATTTTAATAAACTCATTGATATCTATGCAGAACCGGAACTTAAAGAAAAGTGGAAGGTTAGTATTCAAGGAAATAGTGTAGCATTTGGTTCTGCGAAGGATAGATGGGGTTTTAACTTTAAGATAGCTCAAAAGAAGGGAGTGAGTTTCAAAGATGTATACGATGCCTATACCTCAAGTGATCCTAATAATGTAAGATCTCTTGCAGAAAAAATGCCGTTACATGAGGCAGTATTAGGAATGGTTGTGCAACATCATCCTGCCCCTCACGTTGCCCAGAAGTATAGAATTCCAAAGATTTGGCAAGGAGATTTAGAATCTGAAGTTGGAAGATCGATTTTAACATGCGATGAAAAAGGTCCTGCGGTAATGATGGTTACCACTATAAATGTTGATCCGCAGGCTGGAAGAATTGCAACAGGCAGACTTTTCTCTGGCACTATTAAAGACGGTGATGAGGTATATTTGATCGATGCAAAGAGATCAGGAAAGGTTCAATCGGTGAACATTTACATGGGCAATACAAGGGAGGTGGTGAGTATGCTGCCGTCAGGCAATATTCCTGCATTGCTTGGCCTGGATTATGCTGTTGCAGGAGAAACTATCGCAACCGTAAAAAGTATACTAGCATTTGAGTCGATCAAATATGTCTCAGAACCTGTAGTTACGATTGCAGTAGAACCAAAACACCCGAAGGATTTGCCAAAGCTTGTGGAAGCACTTCGCAGACTAACTGTGGAAGATCCAAACCTTATAATCAAGATAAACGAAGAAACTGGTGAAACACTGATGGCTGGGATGGGTGTATTGCATCTTGAAATAGCCACGTCTCTATTGCAAGAAGCAGGCCTTGAAATTACTACAACCCAACCTTTGATTAATTATCGAGAAACTATTCGTGGCAGAGCAGGTCCTATAATGAGTAAATCGCCTAATAAACATAATAAAATCTTCATGCGTGTAGAACCGCTTCATAAGGATATAATTGAGATGTTAAGAACCGGTCAAATTAAAGAGGATATGGATAAGAAAGTATTGGCCAAGATTCTTAGAGAAAAGGGTTGGAATGCAGATGAAGCCAGAAATGTCGCTGCGATAGATCCTGGGGGCAACATGTTGATTGACGAAACTAAAGGTGTTCAATTTCTGCAGGAATCAATGGATTCTATAAGATCTGGGTTCGATGATGTCGTACACTCTGGACCGATTGCTCATGAATCTTTACGAGGAGTTAAATTTGTATTGGATCACTTTGTTCCACATGAGGATCCGGCACATAGAGGCCTGGCACAATTGATGCCAGCATCGAGAAGATCCATGCTAGGGACAATGCTCATTGCCGAGCCAGTGTTACTTGAACCAGTGCTGGGAATCGAGATTAAGTGTCCTCAGGAACAGATTGGTACGGTAGCAGGTATACTGTCTGGCAAGAGAGGAAAGTTGCTCAATGTTGACCAAAAAGGTATAATTTCGATTATTCAGGGTGAAATTCCGGCGTCAGAAACCTTCGATTTGTCTGAGGTCATGAGAGGAGGAACCGCTGGAAGAGCAATTTGGAATACATACTTCAAGGACTGGCAAGTTGTTCCACAGTCAATACTTAGAGGCTTAATTACAGAAACGAGAAAGAGGAAAGGGCTAAATCCGGAGCCACCAAACCCTGATGAGTTCATTGACAAAGAATAGACTTCTATTACGCTTCTTCTGAATTGTATCTGCTACTAGTTATCGACAGCCAACTTTGCGTAACAGACTTCAGCAACTATAAATAATTCTGTTACATATTTAATATGTGGATAGTAATCCCACTCCGAGCACCATCCCAAGCTTACTTTCGTCACCTGTAGGTATTGTACTAAAACCCGATATAATTATCCTAGAAAGTGATGCGTCTGTTGGTGAAGCAACTAGGCTAATGACAGAAAAAAATTCAAGGAGCGTTCTTGTTTCCAATAGAGGAGAAGTAATGGGAATTGTAACCAAAACAGACATACTATTTAGAGTGATTTCTCAAAATAGAAGTCCTGATAAAGTCAGATTGCGAGAGATTATGACATGCCCAGTGCTGGCTGTTCGTCCTAATAGTACTGTTTCTGAAGCACTTTCCGTCATGGATAAACATAAGGTGAGACAGGTATTTGTTCATGCATATGCTGCAGTTCTTGGAGTGGTGACAAGAGATGATATATATCAACTAATCGAATCAATATCAGTTTCTTCACAAGAAACTGCATTAAGTGGGACACCTGTTTGCATTATTGACTCAAAATCAATAAGCTATATCAGGGATACCAGCAAGGCGAATTTTTTGTGTCCGTACTGCGAATCTCCTTTTGATACAAAAGAAGGATTGTCAAAGCATATGGATAGGATTCACCAGGGTGGAGCTGGAGTGCTTGAAGGTGACATTCGGCAGATGTTCGAGCAGTGACAGGACGAACAAATACGTAGTTGAAATAATTTGGTTTGAATTCATATTAGGACCTAAAAGGAAGACCACGATAGGTTGGGAAACCTCTGCAATGGCTGTCAAGAAAGTTTGAGGACATTAACAACAACGATAAGTTAATGGTCACAAGGACTCCTTTTGTATGTCCTCTACCTTTTCCCACCTTTACAGCTCCATCAATACAGGCGTCGTAGTAAATGATATTACAGCATCAATATCAAAGTCCCTTACCAGCTATTACTGTCATACTCTCTTCATCTTTGAGCCACAATTAGGACACGCAATCTCTCTGTGCTCTTTACCACACCTCATGCAGTAATACTTTACCTGGCTGTATCCACCATAAACTGAAGATGATGGCGCAGCAGATGATGATTTTGATTTGAAAAATTTGAATATATCCTCTATCCCTGCTCTCTTTAACATTCTTCTTGTTCGTATGAAATTTAGAACTAAGAAGGCTCCGAGCGCTACGACTAGGGAGACAGGAAATGGTAGAACTAACGCTATGCTCATACCTAAGGCTATGTATATTCCTATCCATTTCAGCTGATAGAGGAGAAATTGTTTATCATCACTATATGGAGTACTCATAGTTGTATATTCTTCGCACAACTAATTATTAAGTCAGATGTGTAGTCAGATGTGTAGTATAGTGAGAAGATAGGAGTCGTATCACTTGCTTTTGTTTCATGTTACTACTGATAGTTCTTACTAGTCTCCAGTCCAAAAACTCTCATCTTTGCTTATAGTAATAATTGAATGCCCCAATTGTAGATTTAAAATAAACCTATTGCAATACTTATTCCTATAAACAC
>CAYTQD010000072.1:0-6829 GCA_964439995.1 uncultured Nitrososphaeraceae archaeon | reverse complement strand
GGAAGACTGGTGGCTCCAGGAGAAGGGGTACTTTCCGAAGTCTGTGCAACTACGGGGATAATATAATTAATCGATGTCAAGGATAACACTACAAGTAGTACGGAGCCAACAACTAGCAATCTAGAGTTAAGCTCCACTATGGTAGGTATGCTTTTTGGTGACAATGTCAAATAACTCAAGCCAAGTGAATTTAAGCCTTAGCACTAAAAGAAACCTCTTTGAGTGAAGTTACGACGATATGTACAACCTCTCTACGACAATTCATTTCGAACTAAAGTGTCCATTCTATTGTATCGCCACAATAACAGATTTTAAATGACAAGGTATAACAAAGATAATAATTGCAAGATAGACGTAAACGAGAAGAACAGGCAGACCGTCTTAAACTAGTTCTTTTACTTACTTCTTCATATATCGTTGTAGAAATAATCAGTGGAATACTGGTTGGAAGCCTGGCTTTGATTGCAGATGCAGCGCATATGTTCACTGATGCAGGCGGAATAGCTTTGGCTTTATTTGCAGTTAATTATGCTAGAAAGCCGGCAACTCCTAAATCTACTTACGGCTTTTATAGAGCAGAGATATTAGCAGCCTTAGCTAATAGCATTATACTGGTTTTAGTTTCTATATACATCATTTATGAAGCGTACGGACGTATTTTCGAAGTACCTGAGATACAGAGTGCTCCTATGATATTAGTTGCTGCCATGGGACTGGCTTTAAATCTGATAGGATTAAAGCTTCTGAAAAGACATGCTAGCGAGAATTTAAACATGGAGGGGGCGTACTTAGAGGTTCTAAAAGACGCTTTCGCATCTATAGGTGTTGTTATGGTCGGGATCATAATATACTATACCCAATTTTATGTTGTAGATTCTATTGCAAGTTTTGGTTTAGCACTATTTATACTACCCCGAGTATGGACTGTGGTAAAAAAATCGATCAATATTTTGATGGAAAGAACTCCTATAGATATCTCATATGAAGAGGTGAAGAAAACCATACTACAAACGGAAGGGGTGACAGGAGTCTTTGGTCTTCACATATGGACTATAGCTTCTGGTATGGATGCATTAACGGCACATGTGGTAATAATTGACCCGAGTAGATCACAAATGATTCTAAAACAGATTTCTGCTATTCTGGAAAAGAAGTTCAATATATCCCAAACTACAATTCAATTGGAAACATATCATGCTTAAGGTCCCGAAGCTTGCTAATAAACTAATTATGTAGAGGCGAATTATATGATATCAAGAACCAACCGATTGATGGGTATCTATTTTAAGCATAAAATGAATTTACAGGGTAGCAGAGGAAATCAAGCGATATCAGTTGGTAGCAGAGGAAATCAGAAGGTGTCCGAACAGAATCTCCTTGACACAAAATGTATATGTTGTAAGTGTTATTCAGGTACGAGGAGGAAGTCTAAATGATAGAAGAACGTAAAAAGAGGGTCATGAACCTCTACTATGGTGAAGGCAAGAACACACGTGAAATAGCAAGCATAGAGAGAATGTCTATTCGTGACATATCGGCCATTTTAAGAGAAGAGGAAGCCAGGAGACAAAGAGTCCATAGCGATATAAAGAATAAGGAAGAGGACAAGGTTGCAGTAAATGCCTACTCACTTTTTGATCAGGGAAAGACCCTCATCCAAGTTGCGCGCGACCTTCAGCTAAGAGAACCTCAAGTCTCTGCTTATTATAAAGAATACCTACGACTGATCGGGCGGGCCGAAGTTGTTTCACTATACGAGGAAATTGGTGACGACGCCTGGTCATATCTAGAGTTACATCGATTCGCAAAGGAAAAAGGCATTAGCAACGAAAAGATAGTCAGGGCTGTAGATACGGCTCTAACAAATCTTCCATCTGCCGAGGTGCACTGTCGTGCGGTTGAAAACGAGGTTGACAGACTGGAGCTCATAAAACGAGAGCTTTACCAGGAAAAGTTTTTGCTAGAGGACGGAAAATCTAAACTAACAGAGAGGATCGGCCTATTAACAAAAGAGTTAAAGCGCCTGGAAGAGATTTGCACAGAGAAGAAAGTTCAAGTAGAAGAGATGCGAATAGAAGAGCAGAAGCTACAAAAAATTGGAACAGACAGATTACTTGTTGCGATCTTGGTAGGATTACTTGTGTATTTCAGTAGGATATTCAAACAATATGTCTATCTGTCCTCAGATAAACCCAGTACAGGGCATTCTGCATCTAAAGATCATGAAACTAAGAGTCAAGGGACATGGGAATTGGGTGAAGTTATCCAAGGAATCTATAATGGAGATATTGCGTGATGATCCACAAAAATAACATAAGATAGGCTGAAAAAACCGGAACGTATGAAAAATGTACCATATAGAGGCTCTACATAGATTCCGAGACTGATGTCTAATTTACACTTAGTTTCCCGTTTTCTGCTGTTTATACGTACGTTGCAACCTTCCTAGGTCATTGCTTATTATTCTACTTTACTAGAGTGGGTTAGTGATAATACACATCTTGTCAGTATACCTATATTCATTAATTAGTAATAGGCGAGCAGCATACTAAACATCGCTTTGCGTCCATTCCTGTTTTTTCCTTTCTGATATGTCCTGTATTGCTAAAAACTCGTTTACTTTTTTCGGAATCCGTCTTAGTCCAACAATTCGATCTACTTTGCCAACTTTGTCATCACCACCCTTGCATGCATCCTAGGCATCAACATCAATAATAATCCCTATTTCCTTAAAGAACGTCCACAATCTAAGTTACCTCCAATCCACCCAGTTACTTGAATCTACGCTTCCTCCAGACTTCGTCCCTGTTTCCCTAAAACGAAGCGATCCTTTTTAGCACGAAATGTCTACCTTAAATGTCGAACATTGCACTACAGATGGATATCCTAGACTAAAAGGAATATGTACCAGAGGTAGTAACAATAAAGAATAAGGGCAATAGTTAGAGATAGTGTGGAGATGGAAGAGGGCCGTCTGGACGATTCTTTTAACAAGAAGAATGGCGATAGAACTGCAAGAGTAGAGAGAATTACACATGAGACTACAATAAGTGTGGATGTTAATATCGATGGTGCTGGTCAGACTTCAGTTAGCACTGGTCTTCCCTTTATTGATCATCTAATTACTTCGTTTGGAAAACACAGTATGTTTGACATTAACCTAAAAGCAAAATCCAAAGATGGAATAGTACATCATCTGATCGAGGATGCAGCAACTGCTCTTTCACTAGCGATAGATAAGGCATTATCAGATAGGTCGCAAATCAAGAGATTTGGCTATGCACTTGTCCCAATGGATGAATGTCTGTCATATGCCGCGGTAGACCTGATAAAACGCCAGTTCCACAACATACAATTAAAGCTCACCAGAAACACCATTGAAGAAATACCTAAGGAGGATCTAGAACATTTTGTTTTATCCCTAGCACAAAATTTGAATGCATGCACACATGTTGTGGTACAGTATGGAGATAACGATCATCACAAGGTCGAATCTGCTATCAAATGCGTTGCTATAGCACTCAGGATGGCTGTAAGTATAGATGAAAAAAGACTGGGGATTCCAACCACAAAAGGCGCAATGTAAAAATTAGTGAATAAAATGAAGACCAACATACCGATAGAAATCAACAATCAAAACCTAAGGCAGCAGGAGAACAAGACTACTGACCATGGTCCAAAAGTAGCTATATTTGACTATGGAGCCGGAAATCTGTTCAGTTTACAGGCTGCTTTGCAAAGGAATGGAGGTGGCAACATATCAATCATCAAAGATATGAAGTCACTTGATCAGTTCGATGGTCTCGTCTTACCGGGGGTTGGCAATTTCGACCCTGCAATAAGTTCTATCGGCCAAGACAAAGAATTACTTGTTTCTGCCATCCAGAACAGGATGCCTGTTCTTGGAATTTGTCTTGGCATGGAGATGTTGTTTAATAGCAGTCAAGAAGGTACACACGACGGCCTCAAGATAATTGACGGTCAAGTACTAATGCTTGACAGGAAGAGAGTCAAGGTTCCGCATATGGGCTGGAATAACATTCAATTCGTAAAGCACAATAGCGTCTCAAATACACGAAAGAGAATTAAAGACTCGTACCAAAGCTGTAACTGCAGAAGCAGACTTTTACACGGTGTGGCGGATAATTCCTGGGTATATTTTGTGCACTCTTATAGAATAGTTCCAGGGAAAACCGAACGCCAAATAGTTGTTGCTAATTCAAAATACGGTAGTAACAAGATCCCTGCTGTAATAGAAAAGGGCAATATTTTTGGCACCCAATTCCACCCGGAAAAGTCTGGGCCAGCTGGTTCTAAGATAATAAGGAATTTCTTGAAAATTTGTGCTTCACCCATCTCTGTTGAGTGTAAATGAAGATAATAGCTGCAATTGACCTCCTGGAAGGAAGTGTGGTAAGATTACTTAAGGGTGACCCTGCGAGCAGGATAGTCTATAGCAATAACCCTAGAAAAATTGCAGAACAATGGGAAGCTGAAGGAGCAGACATGATACATGTTGTAGACCTTGACGCTGCACTAGGCACTGGCAGGAATAATACCAAAATTGTTTCAGATATCATAGAGTCAGTACAGATACCTGTGCAGGTTGCAGGTGGTATAAGGTCAAAAGAAGCTATAGATGAAATGCTTGGTCATAAAAAAGCCGCAAAGGTTGTCATAGGGACCGTAGCTTTCAAAGACCCAGGTTTGATACAACAAATTTCAAGAAAGAAGCTTGAAAGAATTGTGATATCGGTTGACCAACTGAATAATATAGTTATGGTTCATGGATGGAAGGAGCCTTCGGGAACCAAACTAGCTGATGCTATAAACATGTTTTTGTCAATTGGCATATTGGAATTTCTGTTAACAAGTGTTGAGCGGGATGGAACACTTGAAGGCCCAGACCTTCAAACTTTGCAATACGCATGCAGTTTCAATCGTGCAAGAATCATAGCAAGTGGTGGAATATCAAATCTTCTTGACATAGTAAAACTCAGAACAATAGGGTGTTCTTCTGTTATATTAGGAAAGGCAATCTATGATGGAAAACTTAGCATCTCTAGGGCCAAGGCGTTAGCATAAGATTTGCCCTTATCAAAGAGAATAATCCCTTGTCTAGATGTTGATAATGGTAGGGTGGTCAAAGGAGTCCACTTTGCAGATGTAAAGGATGCTGGAGATCCGGTTGCTTTAGCAAAAAAGTACAGTGATGACGGGGCAGATGAGCTAGTTTTCCTAGATATAACAGCATCTCGGGAAGGCAGGGATACCATAAAAAATATTGTTAGAAATGTTGCTAGAGTGATCGATATACCTTTTACCGTTGGTGGAGGAATCAAGAGGCTAGAAGATGCTCGGGCAATTCTGCTCAATGGAGCAGATAAAGTATCAATCAATACTGGAGCAGTAAAAAACCCAGGACTAATTACAAAATTAATGGAGATATTCGGAAAGCAGTGCGTAGTGGCGGCCATCGATGCGAAGCGAAGCTATGACTGCGAAGAGATATATGGTAAGAAAAACGTCTTCCTAATGGACTACAAAGGTCGAAGAAATATTAGGCAGAAGGAAAAGAAAAACTGCACAGGCGCAGACGATGATATGTCAAGACAATCTCATGCTGGTATCGAAAGGTACTGGTTTGAAGTAAAAATCCTAGGTGGTAAAGAAGGAACTGGCATCGATGCAATTGAATGGGCTAAACAAATAGAATCCCTTGGTGCTGGCGAGATCCTTTTAACTAGTATCGATACTGATGGTACAGAATATGGCTATGATATAGAATTAACAAAGGCAATATGCCGAGCCGTACGCATTCCCGTAATCGCCTCGGGAGGCTGTGGCGAGCCAAAGCACATGCTACAAGTCTTCAGGAGGACAGATGTAGATGCAGCTTTGGCGGCCTCTATTTTCCACTATGATAAATACAGTGTTGACAGAGTCAAGAAATATCTGAAAGGTAACGGCCTAGAGATCCGGGTATGAATAGAGCGTCCTATCATTGACTGTGGGAGTAGCTGTAGATTCGGAGGTAAAGAGACTATTCTCGAGCATCCTATATCCTATCTACGTCTAGACCTCTAGCAATTTGCTCTCATCAAATGTCTTTGCTCCATACCAGCAATATCTGAAATAATCAAGACACCATTCATGGAATAGCGGGTTTTCTTTTCCACTATAAAATACAGAATTCAAATCGGCTACAACTTGTCCCCTTTTAAGTATCGGAAACATAACTGTGGCCTCTTTTTCATTTAATATCACTGCAACCGGCATTTTATCAACCATCTTTCTCTCGACTTGGCCCTTTTTTAGCAGATCATGAAATCCTGCGTCTCTTAGTAAATCTGTTCTCTTTTTTGGAACAACCGTCTTTTGGGATAATATGTAATTGAACTTTACTCCGCCTTGTTTCAGCTTTGCTAGTAATGTTTCTATTAGCTCGAGCGGAATTTGGGGTAGCATCCCGTAAATATAGTCATGGGAACTATTGTAGATCTGTTTCCAACGCTCAAGAACAGCTACTAATCCATCTACGTATTCCGACCTATCGAGCGCTCCGATTCTATGAACAAATTTCATCGGAATATCTCCCAAATAATGATCTGAAAAATATTCTTTGTTTCTGGAAAGAAAGTTCATAGTTGGAATCTGTTGTAATATAGTAGTACCAAAAGTGGTGAGTGAGAATTGACCATTTGCATCCTTTCGTATCAATCCTGAACCTTGCAACCTATTGACATTTCTATGAGCCTCTTGCATTGTCACATCAAGATCTTTTGCTAACTGAGCGAGCTTACAATTAAGCTTGCTTAACCTGAACAAT
>CAYTQD010000071.1:0-6996 GCA_964439995.1 uncultured Nitrososphaeraceae archaeon | reverse complement strand
CCCAAAATGTGCATATGATCAAGGACGCAGCAAAACCACATACGATAAGGATATCATTTTACTAGGCGATATGAACGTGCCAAAGATGGACCAGTCTGATCTTGTTTACATCCAACTCACCAGATTTGGCTATGAACCAACGAATTGGTCTACCAGAGTAGGAACTAGCCTCTCTGGAACAGATCATTATGATCAGATTGCGATTTATCCTGACACGGAATTGAGCAGGTCTTACAAAGGTATAATTAATTTTGACAAACACCTGTTCAAGAGCATATGGGAAAAAAATAATTTCGATCCTCATTCTAAGTCAGAGTTGAAAAAATGGCGAGGGTACTGTGAAGCAAGGATCTCAGATCATAGGCCGCTATGGGTTGAATTTAGTGCGTAGCTTGGGAGTGAATAATATGCTATGGAGAGTTTTGCCTTTCACATTTATTTTTGCTGATATTTATGATCTCAAAGATATTATACGATTATAATGCCAAGGCAATAGAAAAAGTTTAAACTTGGATTCTTACCATCGCCCTAGTTGCGATAATAAATACCGATGCTGCTAGCAAACTCAATATGAGAACTTCGATATGGGTAAATCCATCTACTTGGGAATATATTCCAGCCCTAGTAATATCTACTACATAGGTTAACGGATTAACATAGAATGCAGTTGCTAAGGGTTCTGGTAAACCTTCTACAGGATAGAACGCTGAGCTAACAAACGCAAAGAATAGAAAAAGTCCGTTACTAACCACATTATACTCCTCACTACTTTTCATCTTTGTTGATAGAATTATTGTAAAGGAACCAAAGAATACTGAGCCACCTACTAACGCGAATATGGTATAAGGCAGGCTCCAATATGTGATGTTCACATCATGAAGTACCGTGGGCAGACCAATTATCATAATAACTGCAGCGCTGGCTGATCCTATTATTATAAGCGTTATAAGATTTGAAGCAACATACTGTACTTTATTAAATGGCATGACAAGGATCTGCTGGAACATACCATTTCTCTTGTCATTCCAAAAAATGGTCCCAGCTATCTGGCTACCGTTCATCACGTTGAATCCTATCATACCTACTGTCAAAAATGAAACATATGTAACAGATAAAGAACCTATAGTGACACCTTGATCTCCTATCAAGGCAGAATAAGCATATCCTGCTACGAAAATATAAACCACAGGAAAAGCTATTTGCCATATGAGAAACATCTTATCTATTGCAGCGACTAAATTCCTATATGTTAACAAAAATATGCTGGATACGAATGCATAATCACCTGCTTCCTTCATTTCAGTTCTTTGCCTCTATTACTACATTAACTATTAACTGAATTAGCCTCACCGTTATTGACTATAGAGAGAAAAACCTGTTCAAGTGATGGCGGATTTATCGATATGTTCTCTATTTGCATACCACTTTCAGAAACAGCATGTAAAATCTTTGATATAACGTGTTCTACATTTTTTACCTTAATTGTAACAGAGCGGCCACCATCACCGATGTGGACATGCGAATTATTAATTTTGTTACTATTATTGGTACTAATTGTAGCATTAATTAGATCGATGAAGGAGTCAGTAAGAGTATCTTTAAACTCAAGCTCAATAGTTTTGGCCCCCCCTGCATATTTTTGTCTCAAACCAGTAGGGGTATCGAAGGCGATGATTTTCCCTTTATCTATTATAGCTATTTCATCACACAAATACTCTGCCTCTTCCATGATGTGGGTGGTAAAGAAAACTGTCAGACCCGACTTTACATGTCTTTTTATATAATCTAAGAGCATACGCCTAGCCGAAGGATCCAAACCTACTGTAGGTTCATCGAGAAATAATAATTCCATATCATGCATAAATTCCCTGGCGAGCTGTACCCTTCTTCTCTGGCCGATGGAAAGTTCATCGTTCTTGAAGTTCTTAATGGATTCAAGATCAAAAGTACTTAGTATTTCTTTTACTTTATGCTTTCTTACCTTATTATCACCTAATCCCCACAATAGACCGTAGAGATCCAGGGCTTTCTCTACTGTAAGGTTTGCTTCAAAACTGGGACTTTGAGATACAACCCCTATTTTTCTCTTGATCTCTGCCTGTTTCTTGACAAGATCTTTTCCAAATATACGAACATCACCAGATGAGGGATTAAGAAGACTAGTGAGAATTTTCAGTGTTGTGCTCTTCCCGGCGCCATTAGGACCTAGAAATCCAAAGACTGTTCCGTACCTTACATTAAATGAAATGCCATTAAGTGTATAAGCACTATCATTGCCATATTTTTTCCTGAGATCACTAACCATGATACAAGGCTCATCTCTTAGTCTGGGTAGTGAAAGTTCTTCATCTCCCAAGCTATTGTTGAACTTAGTGCTCATTAGTATACATCTTCCTTCATTATGGCGCTATTTATCGCTTCTAGCTCCTTCTAGTTTGCCTACAGCTTCTCTTTTCCGTTAGCCTGTAGAAGCTTACGTTACGAACTTCTGACGGAATTACCTGATGTACTTGCTTTAACTTCCTCTTTTTCTACTCTATCTGGAAGTATAAAAATTTGAATATGTCGCCGCGCTTTTAGTATAAGGAGATCTGATATGGTAGAGAATTTTCCTTTGAACCCGATAATGACAGTCGGTTACTTGGGTTTCGCTTTTGAGAACGTAATGTGTACCATTTCCTCGTTTTTCCCCGTCATGTACAAATAGCCCACCAAGTCCCAGCCTTGTTGAGTATACCTACTCCATCTAGATTCGAAAGCCTCTCGTCTTCTTCTGTTGTCTTTAGGATTAAGACCTTCTGACAATTTGTATTAAAAGTGACTGTTATGGACAAAAATTGAGTCCATCCGTGAAGAAAAAGACTGAATTATTTGTGTCTATCATTACTTTGATCTCGGTAGTAGTAATTCTTATCCCCTCAGCGTTTTCTCTGACATCTACCCAGCTAAACACAATCTACACTTTCGATCTAATAGTCGTAGTTATATTGGCATTAGACTTCTACGTAAGACTCCGAGAATCAGGACAAGGCTCAAGATTCGTTCTAACTCACTGCTATGAATTACCTGCAATGTTACCTCTGATATTGCTTGCAACCCTTGAACAAGATTTAAGTTTCATAGGAGCAGCAGCTATACGCTCCCTTCGACTCATAGGTCTATTCAGGCTAGTTCGATTGTTTTTTAGAACAATTAAATTCTTTGAAGCTCGCAGGATATTTTATATTGCAGCCTTTTCCGCTATGGCAATAACCTTCGGAGCTGTAGCTGAATACCTAGTTGAGTCAACTGACCCAGAAGCAAAAATCACTAACATTGAAGATGCTTTTTGGTGGGCAATAGTTACGGTTACAACTGTAGGATATGGTGATATGTATCCTGTAACAGCGGGAGGAAGGATAGTAGCGTCATTGCTTATGATTGGAGGAATCGCCATTCTAGGTATCCTAATATCTACACTTGGAGCCGGCCTTATAGAGTCAAGGTTTAGGAAAGAGGATAAAAGGGGCAAGAGTACTGTTGAACCTAGCTTAACCGATCAAACCAAGATGCTAATAAAAGGTAAAATAGATAGAATTGAAGATATAAGTCAAGATGACTTTAACAATCTTATGACAACTATAAAGAATCTTCGCAATATGTCCCATGAATAAGTGCTATGACGTTAAGTAGTTTTATTTTGAATTCATAGTCTTTCAGAATAAAACTTCAACCTCAATATATCTATCTGAACTCCTCCGTCTTACTTATGTTGTCTCCTAGTGTGATAAGTTTGCTACCCCGCTCATAAACCGTTGCTGTCCTATTACGCAATTGGTATTTCGTGATGGTTAAGGAATTTTTTCTAGCCATAGCAATTACTACTGTATGGTTGTACCTTGATGTTAGACTCACAAGAGAGAAATTCTTTTCTGTTTGTATGCTGTTAAATGATCATGAAAATTGTTCAAGCCACGTCTGAGATTCCTAGTATGACTAAGGAGGAGGCCGATATATTCCTTGAAAGCAAACTAAATTTGCAATTGGCTACCATCGATGACCAAGGATGGCCCAATATCCACCCTGTCTGGTTTTACTATGATAAAATCGAAGAAAAACTCTTTATAACGACATCAAAATCGGCGAAGAAAATACAAAATCTTCGAGTTAAACCCATTGTGTATTTTTCCATAGATGACGAGACGTCTGCTCCTAAGGGCGTCAAGGGCAGAGGTACTGTAACGATGATAGGAGATACGAGTAAAACCGTTTCGGTAGGAGATAAAATGAGTCTAAAATACCTAGGCACACTTGATCACCCAGTAGCAAAGATGATAACGGATGGCGCGAAAAAGGGAGAAGTTATACTCATCGCAATTAGTCCAAAATTCTTTTCTACATGGGATTATAGTAAAGCCTAGGCATGAACTGAGCTAGAGAGCATCTAGATACCCGTAAATTAGTTGGCTAATTTGAGGCAACACAGCACCTACTGTTACTCCGTCTGCTTCATCGTCAATAGTGAGTAATAGGAGTGAATCACGACTGGGACTAACTGCAAACATATCAGCGTCAGAGGTAAGTCATTAATTGCTTGGAAGCTCATCAGCAGAAACCCTGAGAATATTTATGTATATTCCGACCTTCAAATACAAAAAATTATTATTAGACAGTAGAATTAATTCTAACTACATTTCTATCAGCTGTCTGATTGATCATCATTGTTGCATTTTCTGCCTAGATTTATGGAGAGGAAAGGTTTAGAAACCAGGGACATTCAACTGGCCATTGGAATGTAAATTGATTTGGAAAATTTCTACATTGGCGCTGGCAATACTTATTATATTAATAAGCCAGAATACATTAGGACAGGAAGAGACGCAAGGAGGTAAATTTTCTCCTATCACATTAAATGATACTACAGCCAATCATATAGAGAGAAGTTTAGAAAGGCTAACAGAACAAATTGACAGAATAATAGCCAACCAACAAAATGATAGAAATTCATTATTAAGTTCGTATGTGGGAATGGGGGCATTCTTGGTAGGCCTAGCAGTAGTGATCTTTGGATTGCAATTGTCACGAGGAGACAAGATCTCAGCTACCTCAAAGACATATTACAAAATTCTGATCTTGTCGCTAATACTACCGGTAGTAATTTTGTATGTCATTTCATATATTCGAGTCGACCTGGGAGAGGTAAAGGATGACTATCTCGGAGTAGCTTCTCTTCTAATGATCCCCTCTGCGGCCGTACTAATTCTCATGTCAGTCAAGAGGCTACGCGAGAAGCTTTAGGAAGATTAGAAGCCTGGTATAAGGGAGATGCTGCGCACGCTTCACCCCTTAACGTAGCAATTCGCCTTCGAGTTCTTCTAATAGTTTGAATCAGAATTTATTGGTTTTTGTTGTTCAGCTGACGTTAAAGAACTAGAAGGGAGGAGGAACAATAAAGCCCTCCTCTGTTCTTTTTTATTATTAAGCCATATCTATAGCTATACCTATATATCTTCTACAGTAAATGCTTGAACGCGAGTAAGAAATGTCGCCTTAACTATAAGTAAAGGAGAAAAATAGGTTTAATTCCCTATATCGGGAGTGGGATTAGCAGTAGTTGTAGCAGCAAGCAAGACCTATTATTATATTATTAGGATCAGGAGACGGGTTCTATTGACTAAGCTTTAAGGTTGTCTGCGAAATACTCCCACTTCTAGCAATAAGAATCAAAAAATGTATAAAAAGAGTTAGAATATAGCTTTAATCAAATAGGCTAGGGTTCATGACCCAAGGTATTTAGTCTCTAAGTAGGTAACAAAGTAATCCGGGTTATAGCCTTCATTAAAGATATTATTAAGAAGCACTTTGGGGGCATAAACAGATCCATGCTGGTGGATTTTTAATCTTAACCATTCTCTAATAGGATCGAAATTGCCCCTCTTGATGTCTTCCTCGTAACCATCCAGATCTTTGCTCATCTTTGAAGCAATGATCGCTGAAACCAAGTTTCCCAAAGTGTAAGTTGGGAAATAGCCAAAAAGGCCACTGCTCCAATGCGTGTCTTGAAGCACTCCCTGTGAATCCTTAGTTGGTCTCACTCCAAGCAGCTGCTCCATTCTGTCGTTCCAGAATTCAGGAATCTCAGAGACGCTGAGCTCATCTCCAAATATCTTTTTCTCTATCTCATACCTTATTGCTATATGGAGATTGTATGTAACTTCGTCGGCGTCAACTCGTATATAATCAGCCTTGACATTATTGAAATATAGATACAACTCGTCATCTGTTGCTTGGTTTTCGAAACTTACTTGCTTTCTAATCAAGGGAGCTATCAATTGAATAAAAGGCAGGCTTCTACCCAAAATATTCTCCCAAAACCTTGACTGAGATTCATGTAGCGCAAGCGAAGATCCACCCTCAAGAGGAGTAAATGACAATGACTGGTCGCATTGAAGATTATACAAGGCATGACCAGCTTCATGAATGGTACTAGATATCGACTTTTTGAAATCGGTCCCTTCATACCGAGTAGTTATTCTGACGTCGTTGAGCCCCATAGCCTCAGTAAAAGGATGAGTAGATACATCAATTCTGAAACGTTTCATGTCGTATTGTAGGAGATTCAAAATATCATGATTGAGCTCATCAACTTTTTGGATATCATACTTTGATTTTCCAAGTTTGCTCTCTTTGCAAAACGGGCTGCCTGAATCAACTAGTTTTTTCAGAATCTTCTGAATACGCGGAGTCAACGCACTGAATACTTTATCCAGGTCATCTACTGTAAGCTCTTCTTCAAAGGTATCCAAAAGCGCATCATATGGATGTTTTTCGTAACCTATCTTCTCAGCGATTTGCTTCTTTATTTCTATCATTTTCTTCAAGTGGGGTTCATACATCCTAAAATCAGATTTTGCTCTCGCTTCCCTCCATGCCATGTTTCCTCTTATTCTTTCCAGAGATTCTGCTTCAGTCAGCTCTTTGGGTATCTTGATCTGCTTGGTTATTTCCATGTTGAGT
>CAYTQD010000070.1:0-7067 GCA_964439995.1 uncultured Nitrososphaeraceae archaeon | reverse complement strand
GTGTCACTAATGCAGCCAATTAGAACTACTTACTGCAGTTCTAGGAGAATTTAATTCTGGAAGCATTAAGTAAGTAAGAATCTAATTCTGGAAGCATTATTTTCTTGATGTGATAACTTCCGCTAATTAGGCCTTAGTTTTGTGTAATTTACACAACATTAACTATGAATGATACGGGAGTAGACTTTCAGTTACGCGTATGAGCATTTAAGAGAACCTCGGGAGATCAGGTCAAAGTAAGAAAGGTTCCAAGTAAACAATTAGCACAATTCATTATGTGCAATAGTTTAGAGATAAAACTTGTATTCGCAAATTATGGGAGTTATAGATTCCTTTTGGTTCAAACTCAAGCTAGGTCTAGAATTCCATTACATCAAATATCCATTGATAATAGCGTGATTTACTCTCTAAGACTAATAAAGTTGGTCTACCATCTGAACTAATTAACATGGAAGCTGGCACCGGTCCGTACCACTTCACTGTTTGAATTACTTGATGCAAATCCACGTAATCCTGATTTATCTGAAAGATCGTTTTAACCCTGATTTAACCGCGTCGAAACAACTACAGAGTAGCCCTACATGTATTTCGCTAGTAACACAAAATAGATCAACTAGGGAACAAATCTAAAACTCTTATCTTTCGTAACCTGTAGAAACCTATCCGTGTCTGTTATAATATTCGAATAATCGTATGAACCTTGGCTTGGGAAGATAGAGTACTCTTTATACTTTGCAAATGAATGTGGTCTGGTTGATATCAACCAAATATTTTGAGGATTAGGTTGCAAGGCTTCTAGCAGTTTCACTTTATTAATGTCAGCTATTCTATTTTTAATAATCTGAATAATAATTGAAGTTTTCGTATTTCTTCTTAAGCTCGCCAAGCTTGGTACAATTATATCAGCTGTCAGGCCATCTCCAATTTCAACCTTCCTTTCAGATGGAAGAGTAGAAATTGTAAGCATAAAATGGAGTAGTGCCTCTGCCATTATTCCAAAAACTGTATCATGGTCGTAGGTCTTTAGGTTAGTCAGTTTTGGGGCACATTGTTTCATTATAACGTCAATATATTTCCGTGATGATTCAAGATCTGCTGAAACATCAATTCGAATTTTTTCCTTCCCTACTTCTTCGATAGTCGAATAAAGAATTTTCTTAATTGTCTCCCCTGACATCTTTGTTGCTATCAATTCACTAATGATAATAATGCACTCATATAGGTTATGTATGCATTTCTTAATTAGGGGTGTCTTAAGAGAACAACCCTGGAAGATAAGGCTTATGTAGACATTTCTTAATTAGGGAGTGTGTCGTAAGGGTGATAGCGGCCTGGAATGAATGTCAATTTAAGAGAACGATCTTGGAAGACTGGAGCTCCTTCTTCAGAGGGGATGAAGATTTGATTCTTAAAGAAATGCCTTTACTTGGACAGATTCGCGCTAGAGTAAATAAAACGTTGAGTAAAGGGATTCAGCTTAACATGTCGACTGAAGAATCTGATAAGATGCTCAGAAGGCATGTAAATACCAAGACAAGTTTTGTTATTATGTTTGTGGATATTAATGATTCAACAAGCCTGAGTCTATCTTTATATTATAATAAGTTTGCTTTAATTGTCCAGACCTTTGCTCAGGAGATAAGTATTGCTGTGTCAGGCTATGGAGGCTATGTTTTCAAATATGAAGGAGACGCAGTCATTTCGTTGTTTCCAGCAGAATTTAATCAAGAGAAAGCGTGTGAAAATGCCCTAAGCTGCTCAAAGGCTATATTGGAGATAGTAAGAGAAGTCATTAATCCTGCATTTAAGGCAAATAGACTACCTGAAATTACAGTGAGGATAGGAATGGCTTACGGTGATGTTTTAGTCGTACTGTATGGAAAAAATATAGAAAAGGCCCATATTGATATTATAGGATCGAGTATAAGCATGGCTTCGAAGATTGCATCTGTTGCAAAGCCCAATCAGGTGCTCGTAGGAGAACTCATTTACAATAGCTTCCCCTCAACCTTGAGTAAGAACTTGAAAAGGTTTAGGGAGTTAAACCTAGACCCAAAAAACTGGACTTATCGTTCGCACATCAGCAGTAGCAGAATATATCGAGTTTATGAGTACTTGCAGGATCTTCAAAACTAATAATGCCATTCCTATTGCTTATCAGTAGTTTGCATTACACCTTTCCTCTTAGGCAATAATGCACCAAACACGTGACGCGTATCTTGTTGTTAGTTAGTTGTTCTGGGCCGAGATTCAAAAGTTACTTTCCACTCTTTTTACTAAACTCCAACACGATAGCCAAAAAAAGCCTACTGGCTTTTCTGTTTTCTAGCATTAGACTTGATAATTTCAAAAGCTTTCTCTGCTGCTTCTAGCCTTGGAATTTGAATGACAAACAGGTTCTGCTCTTTTCTGGAGTATTCCTTCTGTGGGGCTATGGCTATGAGACCAGTCTTTGATAATGCTTCAAAAAATTCTAGCATGTCATTCGCAAATACTAGAAAGTACTCTTTTTCATTAGAGTCGAGAAACCTCATTTGAATGTCCACAAAAACATTGATGCCGTCATAAAAAATGTTGAGTAAAGTATCGACAGCCATCTTTTTTCCACAGGTTCTGGTCAGTATATCCTCGTGTCGTCTTAAATCCACATATATACAGGGTACTTTACTTCCGTCGTAGTCAATTAGGCCTGTCCCCTCTTTATGTAGGTTCTCAAGAAAATCATTCATAGTACGAAATGTTCTATTCCCTAGCACAATCAAGGTAATGAGCTCACAACGCTATTATTGATTGCTTTAACAGTCTTGGATGGATTGAAGAAAGACTTATATCTTTTCAAATTTATGCTCATTACATGGGAGACACAACAAGAAGGATAGCAGCGTTATCAATCGCATTATCCATGGCATCGCTGGCAGCTGTTTTTTCTGGTACACATGCTATTGCTCAGGAAGAAGAGGTTGAATATGAAGGAGGGCGTGTACTACAAAGCCCTTTTGTTAACGATACAGAAACCGCAGCTGAACTTTCAGATCTATTGGGGGACGATCAGCATATTTTGATAAATGGTAGTAGCATTTCTGATGTAAACAATACATTGCCAGATAGCATAACTGTCAACATACAAGATGACTGTATGACGGTACCGAATTCTAACCACTTATACTGTCCTTAATCCAGACATTATCCTTTTTTGTGAATTCATCTAACCATAGTTACTGTGTCGAAAATTTCCCCCGTCAAGCAAAATCTCCTTTCACCATAAAAGTGATTATAGACAC
Organism: uncultured Nitrososphaeraceae archaeon; assembly: GCA_964439995.1. Lineage (GTDB taxonomy): Archaea > Thermoproteota > Nitrososphaeria > Nitrososphaerales > Nitrososphaeraceae > TH5893. Next base: position 3,786 of record CAYTQD010000070.1, on the reverse strand, counting down.
GAATGCCTGAACCTGATATATTTAGGCTTTTAGTTCCAATAGATGGATCGGAACTGTCGGTTAAAGCAGCAGATTATGCGATACTCCTATCATACAAGCTAGGTTCTGAACTTTTTGTTATACACGTACTAAACGATATACCTTATGAACACAATGTGGGGGCATTTGGATTATATGATATTGAGACACCTGACGAAATTAAGCAAATTCTGCAAGAATCTAGGGGAATGACGAGAGAGTGGTTTGACAAGATCAAAGCAGACGCTAGTAAGAAGAATATTCAGGTGATAAAAACAGAACTAGTTACTACAAGATCATCAATTGAGTCGGCTATAGTAGAATATGCTGAAAGAAATCGAATCGGTCTAATAGTAATCGGAACGGCAGGACACTCAGGATTTAAGAAACTGCTAGTTGGTAGTGTTACGTCAGGTGTGATTAAACACTCCCATTGTCCTGTAATGATAGTAAAATGAACCTGCCACAAGTTACCGGCTAGTACTCGCCCTCTTCGTAAACGGTGTTGTTAGGGTGCTGGATTCCAAATAGGCCAATCTTAGCTTTAGTCTGCCAATCAGCCCCTTCCGCTGTTCTTGCATGGAAGTGTTGCATCCAACCGTTCTTGAGGCCCATGAATAATCGTGTGGACATGGAAAGCCGAAAATAGAAGGTCCCCAGATTGGTTTTTACCTCCTGATAACCAAAGTTATTTTAACATCCAAACAGGATTAATGTTGTGGTTAATTCCTTCGAACTAGCTATATTCATACTTGGCTTTGGACTTTCTTATTCCTTGAATTATATCGGCGAGTACCAGGCTGCATATACCGTACCCACAGAAACTAGATGCAACTGCACTTTAGATTCCTTACGCAACAGAGCTGGGTTTGAATTACCAAAGGTTGAAGTACTACAAAGTCCAACTGAACAGCCTTTAGAATGGACTGAATCTAAAGAAATTGGTATGGATGGAATACTTGTAGGTAATACATATCTGGGTAATTATTCTGCTGGCGATTTGGTTGATCTTAACACCATCTACGTTAAACCGAATCAACTCCTGGGCCTTGAAATTACAGATGGGACTCTTCCAGATATCGTAAGTGTAGAGGTGTTAAATTCTACAACACCCTTAAATAACACAGAAATTAGGTTAGGGGAAATAATCGTTGACAAAAAGATATATGATTCTTTTGTGCTATACAATAAATCATTAGAAACACCTTCTGCGTTAGAAAATACTTTTAGGCTTCGGCTTCCATCTCAAGGTGACTTTGTACTAATTGTATATTTGTTATACAATTACGATTCAGAGATTGGAAACAGTAATAATGACAGTGGGGGTACGCAGACTTCCAGCTTTGTAGCGCTTTACAAGTCTGTATTATCAGTAACTTGAAACGTCTTACCGGCGTCAATATTGACATGAGTGTAGATAAATCGCCGCTCAAAATGGGCGATATGATTTGGTATCCCTTTACTGTCAGATTGAATTGATGATCCTGATAAAAATTTTCATGAATATTCATCCGGCAGTCACGATGATGGTGTATGTCCATTGGGTCATCAGCTGCAACATCCCTTACTCTAGAGCTCTGGCTGGATGAGGGTTCTGTTTCTCATTTTTTTCTACTATACCCTAACCGAACCTCTACTGTTATTTCCCTCGTTCATAAATATAGCTAATAGGGCAAAAGGTATCGTTATGATGCCAGTGATTATGAGTAGTGTTTGAAGTGAGATAGGATCGATTGGCCAACCCCATACCGGAAATAGTGGAATGGGAAATACGATAAGCATCCAGATACCGCAAAGGAATACTATAATTTTCCATCTATTTTTAAATCGAGAGCGTAACAATACCTTCTAGTTATATTTTTCGTAAATTAACCTTTTCTGGAAACCTCTTTGCAAAGTCTTCACCCACATGCGTCTATCTCCATTGCTGTTTCTTCTTAGTCCTGTTTGGTCAAGGTAGAAAGATCTGTGTGATGGATCAGAAGAGGCAAATCTACATCTTACGGAATATAACATGGAACAATCAACTTGAAAAGCCTAGATGGATGCTGTGATGAACTCGCTGTACGTTACCATTATTGGGATTACTATCATCTGTACCAACGCTCAATCAGGTAGCAATCCACAGATGCAGGGAAAGGCCGTTGAGGCACTAAACAACAACAATGCAACAGGTGCCGCAAACAAGGTCTGCGGCTCCATATTTTATCTTCATATGCTTGATATTCCAAATAACTGCATACTGGATGACAATGAAATGCTACAATGCAGTTTCCCAAGATCCTATAGTGAATTGTGGGATCTTTGGGGTCCATACACCATTACATGTAGCCGGTTTTATCAAAATACAGATGCATCACTTGTATGGATAAGATATTTGACAAGGAATCAATTCAAGGTGGTTGAGCAGATACTGAAAAGATCAAGTCGGTTACGTTGCCGTTTATATCAGATATATCATTGCGTAGCGCTGATAAGAACCTTAGAGCCTCAGATGAATTATTATCTTGGACCGCCTGCATTGCCTCATCAATATGGATATTTGCACTATCAATAAGCGATGAGATCGCTGCACTTTCTTGTGATTCAGTGAAAGGAAGTTGAGGACTAGTAGCAAAAACTGACGGAACTACATAGAATAGCATACAGATTGTTGTAAGGATTAATTTACCCTGCAGCAATCCTTTAATTCTTTAGATTATAATATAAAAACCTATTTATTCTTTTTTTTGGGCGTTAAATTTGGGCAGTCTATCTGAATAGTTAGTTTGAGTTCCACTCTGAATAGTTTACTAGTCAGTTTGTTTTTCACCGACCTGCGCCAGGTAAACCAATAACCTTTGTAGGAGAGCGAAAATCGCTGTGAATTAAGATTCCTTCACTTGTAGTAACCTTTACTTTACTTACTTCGGTGTCAGGTGCTGGATAAAAGAAGTAAGATTGGCCAGAGCTAAGTGATGTCAGATTCTGGATATCATTTCCGCCCAGATCAACTACTATTCCGGTGAGTTCGTTCGAACCAATATTCGTGAGGCGGATTCGATACATAACACCGCTATCTGTGGTGTCTTTAGTTGGATCCACTTCAAGAGCTAGGGTGGGACGGTTAAATTGATTATTATAAAAATACAGGGTAAGAGAAATCGCCGCTGCGATAACAATATAATAGATATACCGCTTGTTCATTATGGTAAGAATATACTCGTCATATAAAATATCTTATCCTCCCTTTGCTGTTCTACAACAGTGTGACTAATTTGTTAGGTATTTTTACTCCAATAATCCCCTAGCCGTAAGATAGCTAACTAGCCTTGAGTCGTCGCAGCTTGGTATGTATGTAGCAACATACTTAGGGCAAGCAGCGCAAACATCGCATATTATCACAGTCTGTGTTTGGTGAAGGGCTACAACGCTTATTTACCTCTCGTGCTTGAGGAATGATTGTATTTCTGATGTTTTCGATATAGTCACCATGGGGTCATTCTCCTCCTCTTGCGCTCTAGCCGAGTTCGTGTTGCCTGGTAATAATATTAGAAATAAGCAATATTAGCAAAACTTTGTCAGACCATAGGGCATACAAATTAATTAAACATAGCATAAACTCCTCATATAAAGAATAGGAGTTTACGGCAATATCAGATTCTAATGCTATTGTCTCAGCAGGGAATTTAAGGAGTCAACTAAAGCTTAAAAAGAGATTCCGCTTAAATTAATTAGTTAGTTAATGCGAAATCCATTTAAAAGATCTGGTTATCCTTACGGGGGCAG
>CAYTQD010000069.1:0-7443 GCA_964439995.1 uncultured Nitrososphaeraceae archaeon | reverse complement strand
CCCAAAAACAGGACCTGAAGTCAATACTGATAACAATACTACCAATGAAAGAGACGGATTATTGAGCAATAGACTTGAGGATAACAAGTGGATCATGGATTAATATCTATTCCACTAAACACTCAGAAATTAGCGTTATTGGTTCTAAAACAAACTACGGTCAATCTATAAAGCTGATCTCCACATCTTCCCGGGTTGTATTAATATGAGAGGTTATTGAGGTTCATTACCTAGCATTGTGATAATACGTTTGAACATTCTACACCTCAAGGAATGCAAGCAAAATGATTCGATTTAGCCGATGAACATACTAAGTCATCCTATGTGTCCATCCTTGTTAAACCAGATCAAACCTCATCTATAGACACTTGTCGTGAGTTAGCACTCAATTGAGGAAGTTTATGATTGTTGTTGTGGTATTGCTACTAATACACACTTAAATATAATGATAGATCTAGCCTGATAAGATATGACAGACGACGTCCAACGAGATTCTCAACATAGTCAAAACCTAGTTGTAGATGATGCGTCTTCCTCGCTTGCATTCCAGGAATACATGTTAGATACGCTAAACAAAGGTGCATTATCCTTAATGTTGTCTGTAGGTCATAGAACAGGACTTTTTGATGTAGTGGGTTCTTTAGATAAGCCCTCGACAAGCAAAGAAATAGCTAATATAGCAAAGCTGAATGAACGATATGTACGTGAATGGCTTGGTGCAATGGTTGTAGGCAAAATAATAGACTATAATCCTGGACCTAAGACATACCAACTTGATAGGACTAAAGCGAATTTTCTAACAAGAACCGGTGAGGCTTCAGGTTCATATAATTTCGCTGCAGCCATGCAATGGATTCCTACCTGTGCTCAAGTTGAAGATCAGATAGTAAAATGTTTTGTGAGAGGTGGAGGTGTTCCATATTCATCTTTTAGACGTTTCCACGAAGTAATGGCTGAAGATAGTGCTCAAACAGTTGTGGTTGCTCTTTTCGATGCAATAATTCCGTTAGTTAAAGGACTTCAAGATAAGCTTGAAAGTGGAGTTTTAGCACTAGATATTGGATGTGGTAGCGGAAGAGCGGTAAATATGATGGCGCACAGATTTCCCAAAAGCAAGTTTACGGGATACGATATCTCAGATGAGGCTATAAGTAAGGCGAGACTAGAAGCTTCTCGGCTAGGAAATACAAATGCTACCTTCGAGGTAAAAGACGTATCACAATCTGACCAGTGTTTAATTTCATCAAAAAGACAATTTGACCTTATTACTGCATTCGATGCTATCCATGATCAGAGAGACCCTGCTTCGGTACTGAGAAACATTGCTAGTCTCATAAGACCAAAAACAGGAGTATTCCTAATGCAGGATATCGCAGCTTCATCAGCCTTGGAAAATAATATAGACCATCCGATCGGACCTTTTCTGTATACTGCGTCATGTATGCATTGTATGACGGTGTCTTTAGCTGAGAAAGGTGCTGGGCTTGGAACGGTGTGGGGAAAAGAGAAAGCCCTAGAAATGCTAAGAGAAGCAGGGTTTGCAGATATCGAAGTAAAACACCTTCCTCATGATTTCCAGAACTACTACATGATCGCAAAAACAAGGGCTTAGATCTAAAGATCGGAATTTGCATGTACATAATATGCCTCAGGCAACGTCTATGTAGAGTCCACAAAAACTGAATTTGGACCTAATTTGAACTGTACAGATAATAAAAAACTGGAGATTAGCTAACCAACTACTAACCGAGCCATCATTCTTTTTCTAATTTTTGCCGTATTCATACTTTAACTGCCTAGTCCGGGGCATTTGAATGTCCACACTAGCCATCTCATCTTGTGATAGTAATCCTGTGAATTATCGTGCATATTTCACTCGGAGTACTAGCAATCCTACGTAGTAAGGAATGTTGTAGAATCCAGCGAGGGCAGCTGTTTCAATATCGAAAAAGCGTTCAGCAACAACAAAGACAAGGATGTTGTTTATGTACGTCATAGCGATGATGCCGTTAATTCTTGTTGCTAATGACTCTTTTTTAACGTATAGAGCCAACAAATACCCGACCAGCAAATAAATGACAAAGAGTAGTGACGCAGAGATCAATGATGTTAGAACTAGAGAGTGATCGACAAAGAAATATCGGGAAAATCTTGCGAAAATAGTGAAGTTAATTAACACAATAAAGATTACAGAAAGTACTAGTGAATTGCCTGCAATGAATTTAGAAACCTTAGGCACATATCTTCTTGTACTCCACCCAAGGGATAGGGGAATGAATAATGCCATAACGAGAAGAAAGCCTATATCATATGTCGGTATTACAAACTCTTCGGTATTTCCAAATAATGCATAGAGGATGAAGGGCAGGGAAATTGGGACAATGAGGGAAGAGATCGTCACCAAAGCAGCAACTGTGCTTATCTCACCAGATCTTATGAAATTCACCGCAAATGGCGCGCCAAACCCAGTTGAGACGCCACTCAATAGGGTTGCAGATAAAGCCAGTTTCGGATAAACTAATGATGTTATGATATAAACTATGCACGGTAATAGAACAAGTTTACCTATTGTGAAAACTGCGAGCATCTTTGGCTTGCGAAAAGTTCCCACCAATTGAATGGGATGTAAGTTAATCAGATTTACGTACATTAGACCGCTGAGCCAGATGAGTATGTATGGTCCAAGAGATATACCGGTGGTTGGAAATATGGCTCCTAAGACAATAGACACCATAGCAGAAAGCAGTACCAATATACTGCCTAAGCCTCCGCCCCCTATTGGAGAGAGGTCGTTAGAATCGTTTGGTCTCTCTCTCATTGCCAATTATTCAGGATAATGGAGTACCATATAGTTTTGTTCTGGAACCAGCACAAAATATTCTGTCGTACTTATCGCCTTGACTCGAAAGCTTAACACAGGAAGCTAAAGAGTATGTAGATAGTTCAATGCAATGAAATACAACATGACTGTTTACCTCGAAATAACACCTGAAGTTCAATGTAGATTAATGTAGCACTGGCATTTGCTGAGATTGATCTAAATAAATCTGTTCAGGTCATTTAAGGCTGTAATTAATTTTGGTCTAAAAATGTCAAAGTTCGGCCGCTATTCTCTAATTACAAAAGGATGACTTCCCAAGTTATTTTGGTATTAATGTCTCAGGAACACGGACAACTGCGGGGGGGAGGCTGGAAGTTGACTGTAGAATTAATTTAGAAATAGTAGATCGTCTTCAGCAGTCCATAACTCTGTAAGTCTGTAAATTGGCTTTCAGTTCCTTCTTAGGCGTTGGATGCTTTTAATAATTTTGCTCCTACCATTTGAATTTGTAACCAAAAGTTGGTCAGTATGAAAAGTTAATCGTAAAATGCATCTCAAAACTTCGTATCTAAGCGTGTTCAACTAGTTCAGGTCACTAGGGGATCTAATCAATGTAACGGCTCTAGCATTATCTATGCAGAGATAAATACTCAATATAAACACATGACCCTACCTGTCCTATCTTAAATTAAATCAAAGCTATTTTTTACTTCGAAACGAAGCTAAGAATCGAACATTAATACAATGTGACAAGTCGACCAATAAAAAATGTTCTAAACCTTTAATTGCCGCAACCTTGGATAATCATTATAAGGCTAACACTGGTTCCGATCTGAACTGTTCTGTCCCCTGTATTTCACACTCGGATCAGAATCGGAACCAGCAGCATTTTTCTATATGTATAAATCGGAGTTAAAAGATTCGAGGGTAAATTGTATGTATATTACATAACAAATATTTTCAACCCTTTTTTAGTGCAGGGCTACCTAATAATGTGTCTCAGCTAGGCACCATTTTTGAATGGGCATCCTCCATCATTTTATTCGTTAGACTGTATTTCAACTGATACTAGCTCTCTATGCATATCGATGGAGGGTCGTGAGAGAGGTTGTTTCTACTAATAATTAATAAATTATATTTAGTAGGATCTGTTATTATGTAGTCTATGCCGGATGACGCGGACAATTTTAGTAGGTTCTTGCTTCTTGTTAGTATAAAATTAGCTATTTCTTCTCATGGCAAGATTCAATGAGTAGCTCATAAGAAAATAAATTATGGATTAACAATAGTCTCTTGACGTGGTGAAGATAGGCCTTCTTCAATTGCGACAGTACAGCAACAACGAGAAAGCATTTGAGCAGATAAGAAATATGCTTCGGCAGGCCTCCGATAGCTACAAGATAGATGTTATCTGTTTACCAGAGTTGTGGTACACAAAACCTATAAAAGATTTCGAAAATGAATTTGAAGCTATATTCAATGTAGCTAGAGAAAATCACGTAATGATAATACCGGGTGCATTTTTAGAAAGAATCGCAGGCAATCTCCATGTGTCTTGCCCTGTCGTAGCTTCAGACAGAGGTATATTGGGAAGGCAATTCAAGATTCATTTGTTTGGCTCTCAGGGAAAAAGATGCAAGTCCGGTTCAAAGATAGAGATATTTGATAGTGGTAAATTCAAGTTTTGCGTGGTCATATGTTATGACCTCGTTTTTCCAGAAATAGTCAGATTTGCAGCATACAAGGGCGTAGATATTCTATTCTTTCCATCTAAGATATTGAGAGAGGGTATTAGCCCATGGCATATGTATATACAAGTTAGAGCTCTTGAAAATAGAATTCCAGTTGTCGCAGCTAACGTCTGCGGAGAATTGTTCGGCGGCAGGAGCATGGTTGTAGACTTTAGCTATAATAAGAGGACTGAAATAGCCATACCAAAGATTAAGACTGGATCATCTGTTAGAGAAGAGTTGATTATCGCAGATATAGACTTGAAAAAATCCTGGCAGATACGAAAAAAGAGATTTGGGCAATCATACGCACGCCCAGTGTAGATATTGAGCTACAATGTGGGTAATCTGTCCAACTAGCTTTACTTTTCTATTCAGAATATATTTAGTTCACTTCACACACAATCTTGGTCAAACAACACAAAGCAGTCCTCATCTGGTTCATCCGGTACTTGCGGTTCGGGAGGGGCTTCAACTTCTACTTCAACCTTATCTGTATCCTCAGCATTCTCATTATCAGTTACAGTTAGTGTGAATTCAAATGTAGAGTCTTCTTCTACAGATGGAACAGAAAATCTAGCGATTGGTTGATTTGAGCTCTGCAGACTGACTGCAGGACCATCGGACTGCTCCCAACTATAGGATACGATTTCTCCTGTTGGATCAGGATCGCGACTATCAGTACCGTCCAAGGTGACTTGTTCTCCTGTGACTGCCTCTATGTTGTCTCCAGCATCAGCGTCTGGTTCTGAATTGGATTTGGCTTCAATACTAACTGTGTCAGTAGCTGTCGCGCCATATTTGTCTGTCACTAACAGAGTAAACTCAAAAACAACATCTTCTATGAGATCAGTAGGTACTTTGAAGTTCGCCACCGCTTTTTCAGCGTCTATGATACCTATTTTTTCACCATCACCTGTTTGTTTCCATAGATAGGTCAGCGAATCCCCGTTTGGATCGGTGCTTTCTTCTCCGTCTAGAGTAACTTCCTCACCTTCCTTCGTTTCTTTCTCACTTGCCTTGGCTTCGGCTAACGGGGGTTCGTTAATACCAACTATATTGACAGTAGCATATGCAGTACTGGCAGTACTTTCGACATTACTGTTTGGGGAAACGGATGAATCAGACGAAATAGTATTACCATTGCATGACAACTTTGCAGTTACGATATTCGTATTTCCTGGCGTAATTAGGCTAGAATCATCAATAGAGGTAAACTTCCAAACAGAATAATCTCTAGCTCCTGTTAGTCCTGCTGCGATTGCCTTCTGAAAGGGGTGACTATTTTTCTTGACGTATACTTCGCAGGGCTTGTAGAAGTTGTCTGCAGATGTTCCGTAAACTGTTATCTTGCCTGTCGATATTTGCTCAGATGGAGAAGGAGATGTAATATTTATAATACTAGCGTCGGAGAGAAGTCCGGTCACATTTACACTGTACCACTTTTTTAAATCTGGAGGACATTCAATTTTAGAAGTTATCTTATTGTTTGGACCTTCCTCTATGGAAGCATAGCTAGAATTTAGTAAAAAATTCCATTGTGAATAGTCTTTTATTCCACCTGAGCCATTTGCTATCACTGGTTGGTATGGCTTTATACTGTTTACAATGACTGAAACCTCACAGTCGGTAGCAGAACTATCTGTAGACATACCTGAAACCTCGAGTTGCAGATCTTGTGTCACACCTATAGGTACGCTACTACCAGTTTCTGGTGACAAGATTTTAACTCCAATCTCTGAAGGAGGAAGAGGAGATGAGGTTCCTGTTTGTTGAGCATGTAGAGGAGGAAGAAGAGACGAGCCGCCGATTTCAGCCAGAATAAGAGAAGAGAAAATAGAAAGAGAGAGAACCAATATTACGCCTGTACGTATGGACGGCGACACACTAATGTGTTATACCTTTTGACAAAAATATTTTTACCATGAATTTAGAATAAAAGTTTATCATTACACAAGATCAGAAAAGAAATCTAGATATGTTTTAGCTTAGACATTCTGTAGGTTATGATGTTAAAAGGTGTTTAATAATTGGTTGTTCCAGCATTCTGATGTCACTCTAATATTCGTATGTCATGTCCGTCCATGAAAAGTATTACTAATAAAATTATTAAGCCAGTGTATATTTCTGTTGCGAACGACGTGACAATTTCTTCATCGGTTCTGTCGCCAGACAATAGTAGTGACAAGCCAATGATCAATAGATACTATCTTTATTGCTATATAGTGCAAAGAGTATTGATAGCAGGAGGAAAGGCAGAAGGATAGACTCAAAAATCTTTCTTAGTATCCATGTTGTTGGCATTACAGCTAACAGTACTGCCGCCACGAATGCCACGGTTCTATTATAACGGTAATATGCTATTTTGTACACAAGGTAAGTATCTACTACCGCCAACAATCACATTATAATTCTCGGAACAAAGTAAAGAACCTTGATTGTATTGCTAACTTCGTTCCCAGATGAAGGATCAATCATGCTTAATAAGTCAAGGTAACTCATCATTGCTAAAATTCCTGCCAGGAAGACCTGTCTAAAGAGGTTGGGATTGATATCATCTGAACCGTGAACATCAAAACCCACTAGGACAGACATAGCTCTCTGCATATACTGTCCTTCTGCAACCCATATTGCTGGAAATCCTACAGGATTCCAAAGATGGCAAAAGGACGTAAGGATAAGAGGTATTGCTATAAGAAACATCCCTTTCCTTTTAGAATTTGAACAAAGTGTCACTAGATCTAAGACGCTAAACAAGGTAAATATGTAGCATAATAACATAATATCACATTCTAATATTTTAGACCTCATGAGCATCAAAGCGAAATAAAACGCACAATTTAGATACCCCCTATGTTCTATATTCTCATTGCAGGGAGGAATAGATATACT
>CAYTQD010000068.1:0-7514 GCA_964439995.1 uncultured Nitrososphaeraceae archaeon | reverse complement strand
GACTGCAAAATTAACAACTAAACTTTTTGTAGCATTAGCTAAACATGCAGGTGCAGGTAAGAATTGTAGCCATACTATTCAAGATGTACTTAGTCGTATTCTTGTAGAGAAAGTCGAGGAATACATGATCGGGGAAGATTTGGTAGCTACTCAAGACAGAGAAATACTAGGACCAACAGGACAGATGGATGACGGAAATGGAGAAGTGAAAGTATAAGAGGTCAACAATAGCTCTAGAATATAAGAGCAGAGCTGCCCCCGGGAACAGATGATGAGGAACCATTTTCTCGAGAGCCAAGAATGGTAGATACTGAAATCAGTTTCCCAGCTAATATTGGGATGAAAGCAGGTGATGAATTCCAAGCCTGTGTGCTATCTTTGGGTGCTCAATATCAAAGCGTCAAATGTCAATATGGTGCACATTATTTCAAATCCTTCGTTTTTCCATAGTGGAGATACGATAGATCAATACCTTTACTATGCTATAATACAAGAGCTATTATCGGATATCGATGTGTACTATGGCAGGTCAGAAGTCCTGGTTAAGAATATGAAGGAAAGCCTTGGCATAGCAACTTAATCAGGTTCATGATTAAATCAGCCACCGCAAGGATAGACTCAATAGATTGGGCCCCATCTATTGAATCCCCCCGCAGAGGTTGGATTTTTACTCACCTATCACGTCCAAGCCGTGGGGGACCAGCTCTAATGTTGCTGGCATAATAAGGAGAGGCTATCATCTTAGAGAGGGAGGGGGATAAGACCCTGGCTTGATGTCGTTCAGATGTCTGAAAACCGCAGGAGGCTCAACAGGCGTGATGAGTCAACAATCTCTTGGTAGTAAAGTTGAGCCTATGGCTTCGCCTGCAGGTTCTTGGCTAAATCTCCGATATACGCCTTATTATTATATGGGGAATAGGATATTTTTATTTTATGAAACAGGCAAGCAGGCTTCCTATACGATAGAAATCATGCCTGATTTTTATATGATAAGTATACTTACGCCCTACTCTAACTAACTGACTATTATCTTTGAGCGTCGACCACCCATTATGCCAAATGTAATAGTGAAACAGCATATCTTGTAGCATTCTGACAGTATTCTGATAACGAAAAAGCAACTTAAAAAATATACACTGCTACTTTCGGTTACTTGTCATATAAGAAAAGCGGCAGATGACCATCACATTTCATAATTGCTGCAACAGATAGTTCACTATAGATGATGCATGTTCAGGTATGTGAACTCTTGTCGTAGGGCACGTGCATCAATGCATAGATCACTCACTAGTGATATATCATTAGCCACCATCGGAATGGGTATGGATGGTGGATAATACCATTTAATACCAATGTATATATATCGGGACGGTTAAGATACTCCTGAAAGAAAGAATGTCTTCAGAAAACAAAAGATCAAAGGACAGCACAGCAAGTGAACCAGTCAACGTAACTCAGATATTTGACGCAGCGAACGAAAATTTCCTAGCTCTAGTAAATGAATCCTCAAAGGTTCAACCACAGTACGCACAAGCCGTTTCAAATTTGCAGCTAGAATATATTGACGTAGTTAGAAACTCCATTCAGACAACAATTTCGATTCAAAAGCAATTCGCCAACAGCTTCAACAATTTCAACAATATGAACATTCCAGGGACAGCGGCACCATATGGCTTGGTAAAGCAATCAACTGATCTTACTAACAACATAGTAAGAATAACAGATATCAACAATCAGCTAACTATCAATGCATTAAATGCGTTAAGAGAGAATGTAAGAAACTATAGTAGAACAGTCGAAGCTGCCGCTGAATATAACTCCAATCTAGCAAAGGCTTGGACATCGTCCTATTCAGCGTTCCAGCAACAGTTTACTACCAATAGACAATAAATAAGATCACTATCAGACAAATTTTTTACTATTTTTGGTTTTCGTTTTTAAACATTTATTATTAAAACCATCCAATTTTTGAGCTGGTAGTAACCCTCACCGACCATATCTTATGTTGTCCTACTATGAGTCACAGCTAATCATGGATCTAAATCTCAGAGTTTAGATCAAAACATCTACAATCAATGAAAGAGAGTAAATAAAACTATTGCACCTTCAACATTGGGGGCTTTAGGTGACTTAATATATCGTATATAGGTGTAGTTATAAACAGTATAGTATAATGCAATACTTTACGGCTCTTAAGATAGGAGAAAAGCGAGTGAAATCTGCTCAGGAACTTCTAAATAGGTATACTGGCCAAGCCATGCCAGCTTTAGCGTTAAAGGATGATAAGACCAATATCTGGGAGCCTGTAGGAGAAGAAAACCTGATCGCTAGCGTAGATGAAAGTAATGGATCTATGATTGTTCTATGTGACAAAAATGGTATTGCTAAATCAATTGCTCAATGGTTTACAGAGGACGTCAAAAATGAAATTGTTGAGAAAATCACTAGTGAACTTGGCTTAGAAAAGTATTCGGGTAAGTTGTCGCTACCAGTATAAGTCTAGAATACGATCGGTTCATTTGAAATAGCGAAAATTTTTAGCCATTCCAAATAATTACTAGAAAAAAAGGAGTTGGTTATTATTTGTGGTCAGTGTTCTATTCCAAATGCTAGTTTCACACACACTCGATATTGAGTTATATTACCTGTGCTGGGGTCCACCTTCGCAGTCATATCTTGAACCTCTAAACCTTTTATTCCACGTACTGTCTTTCTGGCCTCGGTTACCGCAGCCTGGGCCGCGTCTTGCCAGCTTTTCTCTGAACTACCAACGATCTCTACTATCTTGGCTACATGTGACGTCATTTCAGTAATTGTAACTGGATACAAATCACGATATATGAATTATGGTATCAGTTAGCAACAACAGTTTATTCAATAGTATATTATACCATCTCATTTTGGGTTCACAAGTTATCTAACCACTTAATTCCTTTGCCGAATCATTTTTGTTTTAGGTTACTTTTCTTTCCTCTTGACTCTACTTTTTTACTATTAGCGACGAAAGGAAACATAATAACACCCATATATGTTAAGAATAAGCTATACAATAAGAAATCTTTAGTATGTGAATTGAAATAGTAAGAAATTGAAAACCCTACTCATTCTCCGTCATGCAAAGTCTAGCTTAAAGGATCCAACCATGGCAGATCACGAAAGACCGTTAGATGAACTTGCAAAGAAGGATGCGCTACGAATGGGGAAGCTGATCAGAGATAGAGGTCTAACCCCTGACTTAATTTTAAGCTCAACTGCAATAAGGGCTAGAACTACAACGGAACTTGTGGCCGAAGGGTGTGAATATAAAGGAGATATTGTTCTTGAAAAGTCATTATATCGGGCTAATGTAGCCGACTACCTGAAAATCATAGAAAGGCTGTCGGATAGACATAAATGTGTATTACTGGTAGGACACAACCCCGCTATCGAGGAAGCGATTGCAGTATTTACAGGTTTATTAGATATAACAATGTCCGCATGTGCTCTGGCTCATTTGATTCTTCCTATAGAGAAATGGTCTGGACTTGAGCACGAAAAGAAAGATACCAGAGCAGAGTTAATAGTGGTTATAAGACCAGAGGATTATCTTAGAAAGTGACAAAAGATCAACAAGTTACACAACTTGCGTAGCCAATTGTGTGTTATAACTATTATCATTATTTCCTTTGCCTATCTATTAATTTGTTCAGCTTAATTGCTCTACATTAACACGGATTCTACAAGCTGGTAGCTGCGCTAAGGATAAGCCGTAAAGATAATATGTTATCCCTCCGGCTGGGTTTTTAATTTGCAAAGCGTCAAGCGTGTTACAGCTGAGTGAAAAAGTATCTAGTATATGTCCCATATCTACTTATATAAACTAGGAGTGGACAATACGAGCTATGATTAACTATCAAGTTGGAATATCTGTATTCTTACTTCTGATCTCCTATTCATCTGTGGAGTTTACATGTAATTTTTTTTGTCATCAATTAGTATATGCCCACATATTTTTTGGTGATGAGAGTGCTTCATTCCTAGCCTTAGTGGAACAAATAGAGGCTGAGACTGACCTTGTAAAAAGAAACCTTTTATCCCCCAACGATAACAATAACAAAACTCTGGCCCAGCAACACGCTGATAGTGCAGCTAAGCTTTATAATTTTACAGTAGCAGAAGAGATCGAAGAGAGAAACCAAAGAGTTGCAAATGAACTGAATTCTGCACTAGAAGACCTGGAACAAACACTGAATTCGAGTATGTCAGAATCTTCCAGTACCGACCTAGTACAAATTACAGATAAGGTTGACAACATAGATGCCATTTTGCAAGAGATTGTAGATGTAAGGATTGAAGAAGAGCAATTGAATAACTCCACTATAAGAGCTCTGACTATAAATGAGATATTAAGTGAAACCGTCAAACACTACGCTATGGCGTTTGGAATTGAAGGACTAACCGGAACGCAGGATACCGGAAACAATTCCGTAGTAAATCTTGCAGAATATCAAAGTGCTCACGCGCTTGCTCCTAAAGCCTTAGAGGTATTCAACGAGACAAAGGATATCCATCCTACTGAAAACGCATCCGCTATTGTTGAAATTGAAAGTAACCTAAAAGAATTTACCAATGCAATAGATAACAGAACATCATACAATTCAGTCTTTGGTATTGCAGAAGAGCAGATTATTCCTAAGCTACAAACAGAATTTGGCCTGAAGCTTAAATCATGAATAAGCTAATGGTCTAGTTTGTAGCATTATTATGTGATAGACATACGTAGCATTATTATGTGATAGACATGGGGGTAAGACCTGGAAGGTATTTGGATCTAATCTGGATCAGATCTGGAAAAACTCCTTAATAGCATCCTAAATTCATACTTCCAATGTCTTATCTGGAAAAACAACAAAGGATACTAATGATTGGTGCCGCGTTGGCAGCAGGTATTTTGTCAGGCTTCCCTGCAAGCACATCGTTGAACGCACTAGCACAGGAAGATATAGCTCCTGCACCTCCTTCAATAGGAGCAGATATCCCCCTCACATACTTTGGCCCCGCCCCCTCAGAAGTCAATCCATCATTTATTGGTCCACATCAGTTACTTAGATCAGGCCCAGTTGACGTTAACGCGAGTACTGTAACTCTACCTTTGTACAAGGGCCAATTAACTTCAGGAGAAACAGTATGGTATGTACTCACTGATACAACAGATAAAGGAAATGCTGACGCTCTAGGTCTTAACTGGTCCCCTAAACTTGCTTATTCAGCTCTGGGAGCTCGAGTTGCCAATCTAGGCCCTAATAACACATTGATATTTGACAACGGAACAGTAGACTTCAGTCCTGAACATCAAGTTATACCTGGTAATGATAGCGCCTTTCCCCCAAGTCAAGCAGATCCAGGGGCAATAGGTGATAGCGACTATAGTCCGCTAGTTCTAGTAGGGAATACAGGAGGTCATATATATAATGCTCCTATAATAGCATACGATATAGAGGAATCTGAACTTTCAGCTTTCTGTGATGCAAACCCAGATTTTTCAGTGGTGCATGACAAGGTAGTAAGTATATGCCCAGAAGAAGGTGTAGTTACTTTGTCTTTGACTCCAGGATTTAGCTTTGCACGACCAGTTTTGTATCTGAGCCTAGATGCTAGCGCACCACTTGCAGCTGCCCTTGAAGGAGTTACTTATGCACCAAAATTAGGTGCTATAACTGTAGGTCATGACGATAGTGCTTTCAGTGCAGTTGAGCGGATATTTGTGACATCTAACGGTCCAACTGGCTTAGGCAATCCACAAAGGCAAGGCCTAGCTAGTGCTATTTTAGGGGAAGGATCTCCACTCAATGTACTTGGAGGGATTCCAACCGTTGCCACAGACTACAGTCCCTTATGGGATATTAACCTGGGAGAATGGACACAAGAGGCAATCGATAATGGATATAGATCACGAGTAACTGAAGAATTTCAGATTCTCGGACTCGTGCAAGATGGGTGGATAACTGGACCTGGTGGAGCTCCCTATGGTTCGGCAGGAATAACTGTTAATTGTCCAATAGTCTTCCGTTTTCTGTAAATGGATACCAAAGACGATAACAGGAGCATATCCTTATTTTTTTAGAGTTTTTCAGGGAAAATGGAAGGATCATCTATACTCATCACCACAATCTCCAATTATCTCATACAAGTTATTTGACTTTGTACATACAGCTTCTATAGCCTCACAATCCGACTTATCCAAGCTAAAGCTAAATATCTGCGCATTATCTTTCATGTGATCAACTATTCCAAGTCTAACACCAATAATAACGCCTGCTACTGCAGGTTTAGCAAGAATGTATCTTGCTGCTACATTTGCAATGCTTACTTTGTATTTTTGTGCAATCCTCTTCAAAATTGATAACAGTTCTTGGAACAAGCTCCATCCGCCCCATACATCTATCATCTTCATGTATTTACGTAAGCTTAACGTATTCAGTTCAGCAGCAGATGGCTTTACTCTTCCTAGATAATGCTCTGACATTAGTCCCCCACATATACTTCCATAAGCGAGGAGACTGATGCCATGCTTCAAGCAAAATGGGATCATCTCTACTTCTGGCCTGCGATCTATAATAGAATATTGAACCTGGTTTGATATGACCTGTATACCTGAATCTACCATGAGCTCCAGGCGTTTAGTATCAAAATTCGTAAGACCGATATGCTTGATTATTCCTTCATCCTTGGCGCTGGATAAGTATTTGAGAGCATCCATATAATACGGATTACTGTAATCCCACCAGTGAAATTGAAGTAAATCTAGCGAGCTAACACTCATTCTGTGAAGCGATCTTTCTATACTTTCATTAACGATAGAGTGAGTAATTCTTCCGGGCTGTGGTACCCATTTTGTTAATGCTTGACTTCTTTTGAGTTCTTCTTTTCCTTTTACGGCAGATAGTCTACGCCTAAACTGCCCAACAAAATCTTCTGCCGGCCCATAGATATCTGCTAGGTCCCAAGTCGTAAAGCCAGCTTCATGGTATCTCATCATATCTGTAATTGCCATTTCAGCATCGATATATCCATGCCCTCCTGCAACCTGCCACATGCCATTTACTATGCGGCATATTGTCAAGCTAGGAGCCAGTTGGTAGCATTTTTCACTCATGTCATTCAATGTCTACATTTTAATGCCATAAATATCAAGCACAAGCCTTGGAGGTTCTACTCTGTAGTAATTCTAATTACAACTCAACCGTCAACAGGCCAATTCCCTTTAGTTATAAATTCTACAAGATTGCCTACAGGGTCTCTAAAGTAGATTGACCCGCTCCCGTTGTTCCATACCATCTCTTTTTCAATAACAATATCATTCTGCTTCAGTATATTTTTTGAATTGTCATAGTCATTTTTATCTATCTCTAAAGAGAAATGGATAGATGCAGGAGGAGTTATTGCACCATGAACAGGAAATCTGCTTTTTCCTTTAATTCTTGGATTTTCAGGGTTAAAAATCGAAAGCATGCTCTTGCCACCTTTTATGAAAA
>CAYTQD010000067.1:0-7606 GCA_964439995.1 uncultured Nitrososphaeraceae archaeon | reverse complement strand
TTCACGGCCTCAGCGAGTCAAATTTGCTACCCAGTCAGCCCCTTGCTGAATAGATGCATATATTGTAGCCATATTCTCTTCAGGTGATCTGCTGCATGAAACTATGCTATCAATGTTTGTAGCATTTATGATTTCACAAGGCCCCATAAGATAACCGCTGTACCGCAGGACTAATACAACGAAAGATATGGCCATGAGCGATCCAATAAGAATAGAATCCCATCTTCTCTTCTTAATCTTTCTTTCTGTTGGTATTTTCACCACCTACCTTTTGTTGTTAGAACTTTGGCCTTGTCTTCATGGATAACAAACAATGTTTGCTATATTATTCTAACTTTTTTTCTCGAGATAATAACATTGATAATAACAACGATATTGATAATGACATCTTATCTCCATGACTTATTCTTAATAGTCAGGAAAGCGTACGGCAGAAGCCATGTATATACAAACGTAGTAAGAATTGTAAAGATCGGCCTGACTAACCACAATGGATCGCCAGGGTTGCGTAATCTAAAGTCAACTGCATATATCATTCCAGTGAACATGATTCCAAGAAACCAAAGTGCTGCTGACCTGGGATCACCCGTGAACATCAGAAGAATTACGTGAAATACTATATACGGCCGAATAAATTTCATAACGGTTTGTATATAATAAAGCACGGCTACCCAGAAAGGACGCTTCCAGTACATCCCCCCTGTTGTAGTCAGACTTCTTACAAAGCTTTTTTTCCACCTTGTCTGCTGCTTTAGTAGAGCAGTAAGCGTAGTCGGCACTCCAATATTCACTCGCAAGGCCTGGCTGTACATTACATTCCAATAAGAATGTCCAGGTAGGTCCTCCTTTTTCTCAATATCGGGGTCCGAAGTCACTTTAAGTGTCTCAAAATCATCATTTCCAGTCTGGAATATCGGGAGAGTATCAGACTCCTTTCCGGTTGATGCCCTGCTGCTATAGCTACTATTATATGCCATCTGCTTCTGCTCTTCCAGCTTCTTGTATGCTTCTTGCTGCGATGGCAGTGGGGGCTTTGTTCCAAGCACAAACGCAGTCATCCGTCTGTCAGTACAGAACTTGAATTCCTGTCCAAGAAATCTATCATGAGCCCATTCATGGATGAAATGCTGAATTGCGGCTCTCTTGTAGAAGCTTAGCGAACCAGAGCAGCATGTAACTGAAGAAAATGAGGTCTCTGCGCCTTTGACCGCCCTACACGCAGCATCTACATATACATCCTGCATCTTCTGCAGCAAATTACCGTTATGGGCTCCGCGTACCCTGCCATGGGACGTTAGCGCTCCTAATTGCGGGTCTGCGATAAAGATCTTGGCCGCCCTTTCTAATGCATCATGTGCCATATCACAGTCACTATCCATAAAAGCATAAACTTCTCCTTTGGCAATCTTGCTAGCTACCTCTACTGCCTGCTTCTTTCCCACGCTTTTTGATAAATGAAAAACCTGTAGCTTGTCAGCCCCCCATTCTTTTCTAATATCATCTAATATCTGGCCGGTCTTGTCAGTACTACCATCATTAATGACAATGATCTCTTTGTTCTCATAAGTCTGCCTAAGACAAGATTCGATACAGGTTCTGATCTCTTCTTCCTCATTTTTGACAGGGATCACTATAGAAAATAGTGGAGGATTTCTTGGAAGAGGCTGGTCTTTTACTCTTTCATAGGGATCGCGATATCTCAGATAAGAAAAGATTAGAATATTCAGCAATACAAAGCTTGAAAAGAACATGTAGACTCCTAGCGTAAAATCAATTACATATAATATCAGGTAGAGTTTTAAAATTAATACTACTGCAACAGCAGCTATGAGAAGGCAGCGGACTAGCCACCTCTTCTTGTCTATCTCGCTTATTTCTGTCTTCTGCTGAGTCTGATATTTCATAATAGTATCACTATATTATGACATCCCTTCTCGATGCTGTGTTACGTGTTAATGGCATATATGACTTGCTATATAATGAATTACGGAGCTTTATTAAGCTGTGAGAAGAATCATACTATATAATTTTTTAGAGAAAAACCTAATCCTGCTGGTACGGTAGGTAGGTTAGCCTGTTCGTCAATAGAGCCAAGGAAATTTATGTTCCAGTTTATGTCCCTCTATCGC
The DNA here is from genome assembly GCA_964439995.1 of uncultured Nitrososphaeraceae archaeon. Lineage (GTDB taxonomy): Archaea > Thermoproteota > Nitrososphaeria > Nitrososphaerales > Nitrososphaeraceae > TH5893. Next base: position 5,477 of record CAYTQD010000067.1, on the reverse strand, counting down.
TATCACTTCCATATAGGTCGTTTGACTCATTAAAAGACAATTACAGATTACAACCATCAAATTACGCCTAATTAGGAAGTATTTTGCTCAATAATTAGACGACAAGGTTGATAAACGAATTATCGAATCTTGGCCTGCCTGTCGGCATTAATAATTTGCCCGAATTTCAACGTCGCTTGCTCCTATTCTTCCATGTCCCAAACCATTATAGGGATATTTGTCACGGTCATAAGTTATACTTGGTGCATCAAAGACCTTTTTTACTTCTGTCTGGTTATCTATCGCCTTCATGGCTTCAATTTGTCGCTGATCTTCACCTGATTGCCTATTTATCCATCCTTTGTAAAATTGGTCTTTTGCCATAATGACATCCGATTGTATAGGCTGAGAAGAGTCTCTATACCCCGAAAGTACAGATATCTGCTCAAAGGGATATTTGAATATCCAAGAATATACTGGCCCAGAAATTATCGTTGTGTAGTTTCCGTCAGTGCTATTTTTTACTGGCTCTTTAGTGCTATCTGCAATATAAGCAGCCGTTTCGAATTGGTGATATGACACGTTAGTTGTAACCATTATTAGATTGTTTATTAATCCAAAAGCTAAAATAGAAAAGATTATCAGAAACTTCGGCATGTTTGCGACTAGCGGTCTTCTTCCCCGAGTATGACTTGATATAAGTTTAAAAAGATAGCTGACGATGAAAGCGCCCCCTATGCAGAACGCGGGAAATACTAGAATCCAGTGAAAGTGTGTAACCCACCCTACTAGGTAAATAAGACCAATATAAGGGATAATCCAAAATGCAAGGAAAAAATCTCTTCTTAACGAAGTTAAGATTAGACCTGATCCTCCAAGTAATAGCAGTAATGGATCAATCTCCCAAAACACATTGAATGCAAATGATAGTCCCCTCTCTAGCCTTCCTGACGCTTGGTATGATAGACCATCTAACCATTCTCCGATATCGCCAACCGAAAAGCTATAAACTGGCCAGATTAGAGGTACAAGAATTACAGGAACAAGCCAGAGTAACACGGGTCTTAAATTACTTCTTTCAAACAACCTATTTTCAGTTAAGAGATATACTATGAGCGGTACCATGGTTACTCCTGTAAGTTTCGTGAAGATTCCCAGTCCCATAAACATGCCAGAAAGAGAAAGTAATATCCTCTGTTTATTTACCTCGTTTCTATAGCCACTCTTTTGCCAATTAATATAGTATACAGCAAACAATACTGATAGTAACATAAAAGGTAACTGGATACTGTCTAGAACCCCCCTTCTCAATAGCCAGGTTAAAGGCATCACAGCGAATAACAACGCCGCGATGACAGCTACGTTTCTATTGTAACGAATCTCGCCTATTTTGTATACCAAAAAAGTGTCAACAATTGCAAGTATTCCCATAATTAACCTGGGCGCCAAATACAGTGACTGCACATAATCTAGTGTACTAGAGGTCAGGGAAAAAGGAAAGTCCATTATCTTCAATACACTGGCCAAGAATAACTGTCCAAAGTAGGGATGGTCATATGCTGTTGTGGATTCCTGAGTATGATCAAATTGGCTCGAAGGATCCTGTGGACCTAAACCCTCCACCACATGCATTGTACGCCGCATGTAAGTTCCTTCGTCATAATGGATTCCTGGGAAACCAATAGGATTCCACAGATGAGTAATCCCTGAGATAACCAACGGAAAAATTATAAACAGAATTCGTTTTCGACGTGAATTAATAGTTAACAACCCAAAAGCATCACTTGATACTGCTACATTCGAATAAACCCTCTTAATATTTTTGCAAGAATAATATAACAGATCATATTACAAGATAGCTAGATAGAAGTCTCAAAATAGAGGCTAACACAAGTCTTAGCTTTGACTAGCTATACTCCATTGCGTTAATAATTTCACTGCGTGGTTCAGACCCGATTTGCATAATTAAGGGGGTGAGAAAAACCTAAGCCGGACAACATTAATACTAATCCTTTTGATTCCTTGTATTATTCTGTTGCCGTCGTCATATGCATGTCATCATCTTTCGTTAGTAGCTGGACCTTTGGTTGTGGGTGTTGCTATATATCTTATTCTTTCGTACCTACTAGTACCCGATAGGATTACGGTCCCTTCTGCAATAATAATGCCAGTCCTAGTATATGGGTTAACTAGATACTATACTTCTGTTAATAACAGTGGCAATATCCAATTTAGCTATAACCAGAAAGGGAAGAAATCAGATACCTTAACAGATGACGGCAGGACTCTGAATTCGGAATGTCTTTCTAGCGTTCCGCAAAAGGCCAACAAGGAAAGGAAGAATTTCTGCAAGCAAACGCGGACGAGTAATGATTACAATGCCTTCTCAATAACTTCAAACCTCTACTTTGTTGCAGGATATGCCGTCTGCATACTAATTGTTACTACATATCTCTATATTATCGAGCCATCCCACGAAGAAATATTTGTACCTTGGGACCAATTCACCATCGTACAAATAATAGAACTAGGAGCATCCATTGCCCTTTGTTTTTTTCTTCCAGGTTTTGCAATAGTTTCCATTCTATACGGAAAGCCAGATAACCATGTCAGACCTCTCCTAAAAATCCTACTTGCATACCTCTTAAGCGTCCTTATTACAGGATTGATGGGCTATGTGGTTGCATCCGTTGGATTCGGCTTGTCAGCTACGGCTGGATTGCTTATACTTGTTTATCTATTTATTCTCGTTGTTCTACTGGTTCAGTTATCGCTAAAGTATAGGCGTCTATATGGACCGAAATTTTTTTTCAGGAATATATACCCATGTTCCTCTGAACTTCTAAAGAGTCTGTACAGTTTCTTTGAGAAAACTAGCTCAGAATCCATTGTTTTTGCAAGCCTATTAGCCTTAATTGTGATATCAACCTATTCTCTATACTCCGGTGTCATAATCGGTGACCAGTGGTACCATCATGGACGTTCGCTTGCATTTATGTCTGGTGAATTTAACTCCATATCGACGTCCGGTGCAGACGATAGGACGTTCTCACCTTTCCCTGGCGCCTTTCTAGCGACCTTTTCTTCAGTATCAGGTCTTCCTTCAGTTAATGCATATGCTTCGATAAGTTTTTTAAATATAATACCGGTCTTCGCTTTTTATTATTTTTTTAGATGTTGGGTTCCAGACAATTTGAAAAGAGCTGCGTTGCTTGCTTGTACTTTACTCATGTTAAGCTCAGGGTTTGGCTGGGTTTACGTGCTTTACTTGGCTGAAACTGATCCCCCAGAAACCCAGATATCTTCGCTGCAAATGTTGTATCAAGCAGGTTTAAAGTCACTTGACATTATACTGCCAACCTCGTTTATTGGCACAGCCCATCCTGACTATTCTACTCCACTAGTTATCTTGGCTCTGCCCTCTGGATTTACTTTACTGGGGTTTATCAGGGAACCGATGACCAAAACCAGATTCAAATTCCGACTTAGGTATTTTGCAATCCTATTCTCAGTAGCTCTTCTTGGGATTCTCTCTCATGATGAATTTTACCTGTTTGTTATTGTTGCTTCTATTATTCCTGTCCTCTGGCTCTTTACCAAATCAGGCAAGAAGGATAAGAAAAATTTTGTTATAGTTTATGCAGCACTATTAGCTACGCTACTAGCAGTAACCTTAGCCGGCTTCTCAGTTGCCGGTGGATATTTCATTTATAACACAATTCTTGGATTCCCCGTAATAGTACTTACCTTTGTATTTGTTCTTATTACATTGATTTTATATTTAGCAATAACTTTTTTACGTAGAATATTTTATCAAAAAAAGTACAGCGGTACTCTACCCCATTTTAAAAGCCCGTTATCGAGTAGGCTAAAGGGATACCCTTATGGCGACGGACGCAGTAGGCTAGCACCAGGTCTGTTTCTAGTTTTCATAATCGCTTGGTTATTTGCAATTAGTTTTATAGTTTGGAGCGAATTATCAGTAGAAGATGTAGAGCTTCAGACATTCGATTACACCGTTCCTTGGTATCTGTATCCCATGAGGTTAGGCATGACAGGGCTTCTTGGTATTGCATTCATCCTCTCATACCTTTTCAGAAGGTTTGAAAAGGAAATATTTGTATTCGGAATAATAGTTGTGGTAGCTTTTGTTGCAGGCCCATACTACGATGAACATCGATTCAGTAAATACATATTGGCAGGCCTTGCAGGATTTGCGTCTTTATTTGTATATGCCATCTCAGCAAGATCTCCTGGAATACGAAGGGGTCAAGTCCGGATTCTGGCAACAAGCCTAACTTTAGGAGTTGTTATTCTTTCAAGTAGCCTTTCTATCCTATTGTTCTGGGGATATAATGCCTCAGCCTTTGAATCCGAATTCAGTAAAGAGCTAGGCCGAAGGGATTTCCCTTCACCGGATACAATCGGTCTATACAGTTTTCTTCGTAATGGGATCAAAGATCCGTTGGCATTTAATGTAGCAGCTCCTTCAAATGAATATGTTTTACATGAGGGGGATTTGATAGGAAAGATTCACACGTTTACTGGTATACCATGGACAAAACTTACGCAGAGCCAGTTGACACTAAATGCGTCTTCATTGGAAGGCTTCTTCGATCTTCTTCATGGTAGCGATACACGGTTCATAGTCTTACCTAAAGATGATCTGGCCACCTATCTAAGGCCGCCACCTGCAGCAGGGGTTCTTAGCTTTGCATTGGAGAATTTTCAAAAGGTCTATGAGGACAGCGAATATGTTGTGCTAGGCGTACCTACCTTAACTCCTCCGCAATCTCAAGCTGATATCGGCTTGGTGCTCCCCACAAGTACCTTGCCCCTAGCCTCCTCAATGTCAGTCACTAACCGTGTAGTGCTACAATATGATAACCGTGCTTATGAAAATATTGATGAACTTGCAAGGTCCGACCTGATCGAAGTTGAGAGAACAAACTCTACTTTATATGGAGATCAAGGGGAAAGAGCCACACTTACGTCTAAGCCCATAGAACAACAGGCAAATTATATCAAGGCTGTGTTTCGAGTGATAGGTGAGAACGAAACGAGCAATGACTCTGGGATCACTTGGGACGACGAAAGCAAAGAATACACGGTTTCAATACGAAATGACAGATTAGAAATACTAGAAAGGTCTACAGACGTTACTACTACTAACTCAGCACCCAGCGACGCGAAGTTAATTAATGTCAGGGAATTCAAAAGAGAAAATGGTATCTGGTATACGCTTGAGATAATGATAGCAGATAACTTTGTCAATGTGTATGTCAATGATATACTAGCCTTTCAGATTCCAGGGAAAACTGTCCAGTCCGAAGCTTATTCTGACCAAGTTTTTGGGACAGCAACTAACGCAGATAAGAGCACGGCGAATAATTCTACTATTGCTAGAGTGGGATTATTCTCTTTCAACAATATTGCAGAGTTCAAGCCAATAGAGATAGGAAATGTATCTGAGTTACAAGTGAAAAACAGGATCTACT
>CAYTQD010000066.1:0-7677 GCA_964439995.1 uncultured Nitrososphaeraceae archaeon | reverse complement strand
AGTGTGGTTCTTAATAAAGAATATGTCGAATGAGTATATATTTTTATAAATTATGCCTAACAGGTTAAATATTTTGTTTATTATTAGTCTAATCGTATTAAATATAAAATTCCCAATGAAGTAAGCTTTATCATCAACTGCTTCTGCTAATTGGTCATTGATGTAGTTATCACCTGACCCAAGAATACTAATTCAAGACTCAGACGGTGCATACTGAAATGAGCAATATTATAAAAAATTGAAAGCTGCTATTAATTGTCGATGAGAAAGATCAGAGCATACTCGTTCGACATATTCTTTATTAAGAACCGTTGTGGTGCAAGATTTTCGGCAGGTTTGTTTCTGACTATAGCTTTAAACCTTTACCGATGAGATCGGATGGTGCTTTGCACCCTTCTTCAGGCAATCTTTCAGTTTACCAAAATGAGACATTGGTTATTATCTGAATCTTGATAGCAACAAGAATCAGTTGAAAGGCTTTGACCTTGGGTAAGGCGCTGTTAACCTGGGGCAAGCTCTACAGCCCTATGGCTCTGCACATCTTCTCGCTTTTCACAGGTCAAGGATAGTACTAGTAAACGCTGAACTTTAGTCAGATATGGAATGCTACTGTACCTCGTTAAATTTCGGGAGGTTTAGGAGTAGCCGCTAGATGTTCTACTCTACCATAGTACATCAGAGCCACTAATACATTCGGAAATGGATCAGAAGAATTAGAATTGTACATACAAGTTCATGATAGACAAGCATCTGGTCACGAGGACATATGTTGACTAAAACTCGTATTCAGGCAGATGGGGTAAGGACTAGTGCTATTGGTTGTAGATTGTATTTGAGTCTGAACTGGATCTCAGTTTGATGACGCATATGTAGTATGTATATATATACATCAAGGAAAATGTACAATTTTCGCATGCTGTCTTCTTTTCTTCACTTAAGGCACAGGTTTGATAGGAACCTGTTTCATAAAAAGAGGGTACACAATGGTACAAAATGATCTTTGCAGACGGCTAAGGCTAGGCCATCAGGTATTTTTATGGTGCTGAACTGAAAGCAATATGCAAAGGTTCATCAATGCAAAGATATATGCTGTGTATATTTATTGACATTTCTTGATTAGAGACTGTAGAACTTAATGGAGCGCATATATTTTCTGTTTTGATCCTTATATTTGCTGATATTAACTCAAATAGACTTTTGTTATATACCTGTAGATTAGAAAGTCATGTTATTCATCAGTTGTTTTTCGAAACTCGATACGATCCTCCGGTCCAGCCGAATATAGTTATCAAGAGCGCAAATCAAACTCGCCGGCTGCGAGTTACTGGTCGGATCACAAGGTTTTTGTTTAATAGGACCAAGCAGGTAATCAGCATCGAATTAAATCAGGGATTAAGAAATAGTGTCAGTCTCCTTTTATATACTTGGAGAGAATATTATTCTTGTAGGCTATTCATCAGAGAGGTGGATGAATCAACTCTTTTATTCTATTCACTCAGTACAAGCGAGATTGGAAAGTGGTCACTGAACCCATCCTCATTTATTCCAGTCTTATCAGAAGGCTTGCCAAACTTTTTGGGCTTGCCAGTTTTATCATTATCTATCAGTTCAGGGTAAGCCAATACCTGCACAGGGCTGCTGCTGCCGCCACCACCACCATTGCTGCTAGCCCTACCATCGTCATGAGATACTAGTTGAAATTTAGAATCTTCTGTAACAATTCCCTTTGATACCATGAATTGATCAAGCAGATTAAGTAAACCATTATAATAAAATGTCCCCATCCCATTTGACAAGATAGGCCACATCAAATTATATAGCCAGGGCAAGCTTATTGATCTTTCTACCTTTTTCCTGCTTACAGTGGAAAGAGCATAGTCTGTTATAGACCTGTTATAGGGCTCGTCATTAAAATCACCCATCGCAATGATTGCGGTCTTGTCGCCTAACTCCTCTTGTATTCTTTGATTAAAATACGCGAGTGTTTCCCCAGCCATCATGCGATAGGGTTCTGACTCTAACTGTCCTCCGCTTCTTGAAGGCCAATGATTTCCAACTAATACCAAATACTCTTCAGAGGATTTTGATTTAAAATTAACTTGCACAATTTCCCTCGTTGCAGATCTTTTCACTATGTAATGGAAAAAGACTTTGCTAGGCTCGACTTCAAACTTGTTAGCATCGTAAAGAAATGCTACATCGATTCCTCTCCTATCTTGAGTGTCAGCATGTATGATCTCATAATAGTGCGGTAGAGTATGAAGACTGTCTTTCATCTTATCAAGTACATTTCTATTTTCAACTTCACATACTCCCAGAATATCAGGACCCGTATCGTTGTTCATCTTTGATATTGCTTTTGATAATTGATTTATTTTCTTTCCAAGTACATTTTCATCCCAGCCTTCCAGATCTTTACCTAATGCCCTTTTCAGTTTGTCAGTCCGTATCGGTGAGTCTTCCGCATCAAAGAGGTTCTCAACATTCCACCAGGCAATAGAATATACTGACATAAGAGTAATGAATACTCAGACGTATAATACCTGTATAAATTCATCGTCGCTTTGTAACGAGGGGATATATATACCATAATTTGGGACCCAGTCTCTGTATCATGAGGAATGGGACGAGACGAAGCGTATATCGTGTCTGTTCCCCTATGCAAGTACAGTACGGATGACGTCAGCCCGTCCTTCCCTGAAACGCTATCTGTAAGAGTTCTGTTTCCTGCATGGCAAATCCAAATCGTCATCGCGATGTTCTTCTGTTTCGTCTCTTTGTTGTGACATGGGATGAACATTTCAATGAATAGTACATTCAAACTTTAAACTACACTTCTAGTTAGTCTCTATATTTTTCTTCTCTCAATCGTATGAGAATACCATTTTAAATGGAGCTAAATTTGCAGAAATAACAACCCAACAGACCACTACTGCTACTACTACTACCACCTTTCAACCTTATAATTCATCGGTAAATTCTATGTTACATAGGCCTAAAGGATAGGGGCATAAACAAACTACTGCGAGCCTTTGTAGTAATTCCTATCAACATCCCGGTAGCTACCTCAAATACGAGGTTCATCCACACAGACAAACAACACGCGCATGCAACGTAGAAAAATCAATTCTATCTATTTCTGGCAGGAAAAAAGCTCCTGGATCTAATCACCTTCGAAAGATCAACTTTGAATTCTGAAACATTACAACCAACGATGAATTAAAGACTAGTCACATGTCGACGCAAGAAATGCAGGATAGCACTCGCCGTCCTCATTTGACTTAAAAATTTGAAAGTAGAATGTGATACGCTGCATATGTATCAACTAACTGAAGTTGTTAGTACAGAGCCTGCATCAGATTTATGATGATATATATTTTCTATTATGGATGATGACGGTCAAGCTAACGGTGCCGCATGATTCAAAAAATGTATTTATAGTCGCCTCACCCTTTGAATTCGATCTGAAAATGTCTTATCCTGGTTCACCACGGTTAACTAGGGGGTTAATTGTTTCATTTGATATTACTAGCCCGGTACCTCAAGTTATTCAATTTCAATACAACCCCGATACCATGACTAGATCACTTCAACCACAGACTGCCGGGGGAGAAGGCGATCCGTCGGAAGTCTATAGAATGAAAGGTCCACCAGTCGAGACTATAAGTGTGGATATAGAATTTGATGCTACTGACAAGCTTGAGCGTTCAGACGGGAGCTCTGTTCCTGCAAGGATGGGCGTCTATCCTGAGCTTGCTGCACTTGAAATGATACTCTATCCAAAGACGTCAGTAGTAATGGCTAATACTGTTTTGGCAAGCATGGGTGCGATTGAAGTAATCTCACCTGAAGGACCCTTTACTCTCTTCATATGGGGGCCAAGAAGAATCCTACCAGTTAAGTTAACTGAGTTTAGAATTACAGAAGAGGCCTATGACACTGATCTGAATCCCATTCGTGCTAAAGTGTCTTTGGGCATGCGTACTCTTACCTACGCAGATTTCAAAATTTCTCATCCCGGCTATTCCCTCTTCTTGGCACATCAAGCGATCAAAGAGGGCATGGCAGTATTGGGAAGCGTCGGGAGCCTTGCAGCGGCTGGAGTATCTTCTATCAGGATACCATGAAGGCGAGGAGGAGGAGAAGAAGAAGAAGAAGATGAAAACAAATGTTTGAACCTTTGAGCCGCTATGCAAATTGTGAGAATCTGATCATGACTAGATCTTCAGATAGGAAGGTGATACAGTATAAAGGCCGCCGTTTCCTGCCTCCATTCAAATCCATGACGCTTTTACAAGAATTAACAGTAACATCTAGCGATAGACCAGATATTCTTGCTGCACGAATCATCGGAGACCCCGAACAATACTGGAGGATCTGCGATTCCAATGATATTTTGCATCCTCTGGAATTAACTTCTGATCCTGGCAGGCAGATAAGAATAGCAGTACCGTGGTAAGGAGGTAGATGGGGCATGAGTACACCATTAGGCATTCACCTGAGGTTGTTAATCGGACCCTCAGTTCCGGTCCCTGCTCCGCCCTCCATAATTGACTCTATCAGGTCTATCGAGGTTACAAATTCTGATGAGCGTAGCGATGCTTTTCAGATAGTATTTGCTGCGGGAAGGGGTGGTCTGGCAGATTTTATGGACTACCCGATATTAACTAACCCTCTTCTCAAGCCTTTCAATAGAGTAATAATTCAGGTTTTATTTGGCCTTATCCCTAGGGTACTAATTGATGGAGTCATCACACATCTGCAGTTCAATCCAAGTAATGAACCGGGTCAATCAACCTTCGTCGTAACTGGAGAGGATGTCAGCGTGATGATGAATCAGAAGGAGAACCCAACAACAAGGCCAAATCGTCCAGACAAGCTAATAATAGATGAGATCATTTTGGGATACTCGCAGTATGGGCTGATGCCAGAGTCATTCCCACCACCATTTTCAGAAACGCCTATCGAAGTTGACAGAGTGCCGACGCAGCGCGGTACAGACTTGGAATACCTAAATGCCCTAGCAAAGTCCTACCATGCAGTATTCTATATCGAGCCAACTGATGTGCCAGGAGTCAACAAGGCCTACTGGGGACCACTTAATGTGTCTAGTATTCCACAGAAAGCACTTACGGTAGGCATGGGTGGACAAACAAATGTTTTAGGGAGCATTAACTTTCAAAATGACTCCCAGTCTCCTACAATGGTCAGCGGACAGGTTGTTGACCGGCATACTAACACTCAGCTACCAGTCATCAGCCTGCCGATTTCAAGACCTCCTCTAGCAGCTATGCCTGCCTGGATTTTTAACCAACCTAACGTCAAGACAAAGCAGTTTCGACCCGATGGGGGTGCAAGCATGACGCAGGCACAAGCACAAGCCCAAGCGCAGGCAGAAAGCTCTATAGATGTTATCACAGGAACAGGCGAGCTCAATGCAGCTCACTATGGAGACATCCTTCGTGCCCGGAGGTTGGTAGGCTTACGGGGCGCTGGTTATCTGCACGATGGTCTATATTATGTCAAAAGTGTTGTTCACAAAATAAAGCGCGGTGAATACAAGCAGAGTTTTACGCTTAAAAGAGAAGGATTGGGATCGACTGTGCCGAGTGTATTGACATGAATGAACCGAGATCAACTCAGCAGCATCTAGTTGGAAAATTCAGAGGCATTGTGACTGACAACAAGGACCCCCTTTTTCTAGGAAGGGTACGCGCAAGGGTTCCTGGAGTCCTGGGTAACGAGCAGACTGGTTGGGCATTACCCTGTGTGCCATATGCTGGAAATGAAGTAGGTTTTTTCTTTATTCCACCTGTAGACGCAAATGTATGGATAGAGTTTGAGAATGGAAATCCTGACTATCCTATCTGGACGGGTTGCTATTGGGGACCAGGACAAGCACCAAAGATGCCAGCTATGCAGGAAGTGAAAACAATAAAGACTCAGACTGCGACGATAACGCTAGATGATTTGCCTGGAGTTGGAGGAATAAAAATAGAGACTGCTAATGGACTAAAGATTGTAATGGATTCGACTGGCATAGAGCTGAGCAATGGCTCATCAAATATCAAGATGACACCGGCAAACGTTTCAGTGAATGATGGGGCGCTTGACATTATCTAGACCTCGTTGCTGTCAAAACATGTAGAATAGTGAGGAAATCAAGTTTGTATGGAAGAGTGGAAAATCTTCTACTGTAGAATAACTGCTCCCATCTTCCTTCTATATATTTACTAACATCAACCTCACTTAGGAAGTTCTTATTCATGGCGCGCATTTCATTATAGATCACCGTTACCAGAAAGTTGATTTGTATTTGTAGTTGGTCTATAATCTTTTTTCTTGTGGTTTGCCTTCCGCCAATTATTATCTCTATTTCTGGTTGAAGCAGCTGCTCATGTTAACCCTCCAAAGGTTCTGCCCCTTGTCTTTTTTTTGGTGGGGTGAAAGAAGGATTCTACCAATCAAGATTACGCAACTCTCAATTAGTGAAACTGAATTCACTCCTGAGCTAAACCCTATTAGGGCAGAAGTCAGTTTAGAAATGGAACTTCTTATTCCGCTTCCTGGTTCTGATACTATAATTGCAAATGCTTACAAATATGTAGCAAAGAAGAATGTAGCAAAGAAGAAGAATGATGCAGCGCAGAAATATTCAGAGAATGCAAGCCTGGCTAGCAGTAAAACAAACTATACAGAGGCTTATCACAGGTAAAGAATAGTAGTAGATAAAAAGAAGGAGAAAAAGGAGAATAGGAAGAAGATGTTTTTTAGAGGAAGTCGTTATGAGCGAGTTAAAGACTACGTGGCACTAGACGCAAGAGGAAATCAAAATAAAGTGAAGAGAATAAGGCGAATACCACAGCAGCCAAAAAAGCTCTTACGGATATTGTCAAAGAAGGCGATAGGCTCGACTTATTGGCATACACTTACTATGGGGACCCAACCAAGTTTTGGCTTATTTGTGATGCCAACCAAGCAACAACAATGTATCCAGCTGATTTGCTAGTGCCATGCAAGAGGATAATAATACCTCAGCAAGAAGGTCTCTGAATTATTTGCCAGCGGCTCACTATGAACTTGCAATAAATGATGGGGCAGTTGATGATCAACTATACGGAAAAATAAAACAGATAGAAGTTGAAGATAGCTATAATACTACTGACAGCTTTGTCATAAGGCTGACAGCTATGAGACAACGCTCAGGTATGTGGTCATTTCCAGCTAAAGACAAGGTTCAAGTCTTTAGCAAGCTAAGAGTTTCAGCAAGTTTTCCAGATGGAAATACAGAGCACCTGATAGAAGGATATGTCACTAATATTGATTTTCATATTGATAAAGATGAAACCAAATCATATGTTGACATTAGTGGCATAGATGCCACGCTTTGATGAATTTGCAAGAAAAACTAGTGGCATCGGAGGATAAATCTGACAGCGAGATAGCGGCTCTGTTAACTTAAGCCAAATTCCCTTACTCTAAGCGATATTGCTTTCCTAGCTTTGCGTCATAGGAAGTAATTGATTGCCTTTGCTGACAGGTCTATTACTATTCCGGGCTCCATTATGATGATATTTGAAGCTAGGCCCATATATCTATAAGGTATATGGGCTGAAAACATGCCTGATATTTTTCCTGTTTTGACTATGAAAGTTGGTAATAAAGTCCTTAACTTAA
>CAYTQD010000065.1:0-7772 GCA_964439995.1 uncultured Nitrososphaeraceae archaeon | reverse complement strand
GAACCTTATACTCACAACAAACCCTGACTAGACGATGCTAATCCTACCATGTACATGGGTTCAAATCTCAATGTCCCTCTTCTTAGGGCAGGTCATGACTAGACATGTATAGTATATGAAAGCATCTACGTTTTGCAATTTTCCATGCGTCATTGACACAGATCAATTTCCTAGCTATCCTGCGAATGAAAGCATAGAGTTTGGGTAGGTGAAAGAAGGATGGTCAGCGCTTATTCATAACAACAAATAAAGCTCTTGGCAGCGGATCAAGCGTGCCTTGATACTCGGTATCTTTAACCGATAGTATTACAAAACTATTTTCAAATAATTGTCTTATATCATCCTCCGAGAATTTGTACGGCCCTTCATGTCTTGGTTCTTTAACGCTGAAACATTTTAAAAATAATATACTGTTGTTATCTAAGATTCTATTTATTTCTGTGATATAAACTGGCCTCTTTTCAACTGGCAAAACATGAAAACAACCTCTATCAAAGACATAATCAAAGCTCTTATCTTTCATCTTTGAATTCAGAATATCATCTACTATAAAGCTGATTCCCTTATCATTATTCTGGAGATAGACTTTACTTGCTCTGTTGATAGCAGACTCTGATACATCAGACCCAGTTACCTGAAGGCCTCTTTTTGCAAGGTGTACTGCTTGAGTTGCTGGTCCAGTACCTAGGTCGAGGATTCTACCTTTTGAAATTTTTCTTCTCTCTAACTCTTCTTCCAAGTCTGAATCTAGGTTCTCATTGTACCATGGCATTGTTTCCACATTTTGGCTACTGTATAAATTATTCCAGTCAGGAAAACCTTTTTCTGATCGAAAGTCTTTTTCCGGCATGACTATTTTTCAGTATATGATTTCTTTTTTTAAATCTTATAAGTGTAGAAACTCAGGTTGTCTGACCTGTGTATCGAAGACTGCAGCAGTAGCATTATATCCAAAAAACCAACCATTTGCAGTGCCTGGATTAACAACCAAGGTTCTTCCAACCTTTATGTTTTGTATCCTATGTGTATGACCGAAGACCACTACATCATACTTCCCAGAATAAACTAACGATTCCTTTCTTTTTGTGTTAGTTCCATGATATATCGCGAATATCAAATCATCGTGTTCCACTTCACAAAATTCACCTTTAAGTTGACCTCCTATCTTATCAAAAGCATTGGTTAACCTCTCTATCTCCAAGTCATTATTTCCTAATACACCGATAAGTTTTACTCCGCTGAAAGCCTCTACTGCTTCAGGGCTCACCATATCGCCTGCGTGAATTACAAAGCTTACTTTTTTGTAGTTGAATAATGAAGTAGCCTTTTGGATATTACGAACATTGTCATGAGTGTCTGATATCAAACCGATTTTCATTTCAGATACTTACGTTAACTTACAATTTGTATGCTGCACCTCCTTCTTCAATTCTATGTCTCATACTAAGGCACATTCTACCATGTCTATTCCGATAGCTCTCTATTGAAGCTGCTCCTACTGCGAAAGCACAGCAACTGTTACATCAATTACTAAAAGTTCCTTAGCACTAATTCTTCTAAGAATTTAATAAATTCTTACGAGGACTTATTAATAAATTCCCTAGATTCCACGAATTGATTCCAAATATTATATCAAAATATAATATTTAGTAGAAAATGTTTTTGTTGAAGCTGGCCGGAGCGTGGCGACCATAAAAGCACCGAGCATCCAATATGTAACAATCGTCTATTCTCAAAAGTACCAAAGTCTTATAAGCAAAAAAAATCTATCCTTTACAGATAACGTTCAGGGTGAAGACTCCAAACAGGGTTAGAAGGACAAAGGGGCTATCAAAATCCTGTAGTCCTGTAATAACGACACGACTGAAACTTTGAGGACTGCTCCACTTTTTTCCATCGTAGAATTACCCTAAAAGACTTTTAAATAATGAAGCTTTACATCTAAAATGTCACAAGAAAATTCAAAATATGAAGCGATGGGTCTGGCCTGCAAATTATGTGCATCATTTGAAGGACAGCCCGAATCGTCAAATGGACGGGGCTTTTTGACATCCTATGATTTATGGAGCTCGGAGTAAAAATGTCACAAGAAAAGGGTAGATTTTCTACTTATAACAGACTATTGGAGCAAGCCAAAGCAGCAGCTACAGAAACCGCGAGAACATGGATTCCAAAGCTTTGCAAGGCGCTCAAGGAAGCCGAGAAGAATCTGACAAATGAAGGGATTAGAGATAGAGTTGAAGAGGATTGTGCCTGGATTTGGTCGAGAAATACAATTAGAAATTGTATTCCAGATGAGTATAAAGACAAGCAAAAACAAGAGGCAGGCAAAAAAGGAAGGCAAAAGCAGCTACTTGATCCAATACTAGCAGGTGGTGCCCACGAAACGGGGGCAGAAAACTGCTCCTTTTCTCCAGCAGAGCAAAAATCTTGGAGTTCTGAATCTGAACGGAGAGCCGTAGAAAAGCTAAAAACTAAACTTCGTGAAAAAGAGGAGGAACTTAAAAAACTAGTGGAAGAGCGCAAGACCCTGCTTGAACAACAGGATCAGGGTTGCAATCCACTAACAGTTGTTACTGATAGGGTCGGCGTCATAAAAAAAGAAAGCCCAGCCAAGATAAGCGGTAAAGCAGGATTTGGAGTACTCGCCGGACAGTGCGGCGAGGTCATTAGGAGACACCTAGAGAAAAATAATGGGAAGGCGACAGCAAGATTTTATATAAATACTAAGAATCCTAGCGATGGAATTGAATATCTTCTACCCGTGGGATTTACGGTTGATTTTGATGGGAGACGCACGGAGCTGGTATTAGATGAGAGGCGGGTCTAGGGCTAGTCTAGTTGAAAAAATGCCTCTTCATTGAGTGTGGATTCTGGACCCTTCAGTACCTGTTATCCTGTGAGGGTCTATAACTGGACTAGATACCATCACTGTATTGTTAGTAGGCTATCTACCGATCTTATCCTCCCCAGAATCAATTTGACTCCTTCCTATCGACTTGAAAATAATATTCGATTTCAATTTCAAAAAGATGCGTTAAAGCTATTTCTTAAATTTGGGCTTGCTTATGATACAGAGTATCTTTTTATTCTTCCGTTTGGTCGGTACTCGTGAGGAAATCTGAGTAACGAACAACAAAAGACTAGAATTGTATCGTTTTTGCCTAGCTCGACTGAAATCCTTTATGCAATTGGTGCAGGGGATCAAGTCACTGGGGTAACACATGAATGTAATTACCCTCCCGATGCTATGTATAAACCCAGAGTTATAAATTCTTCATTTGATACGACTGCCTTGACAAGCAGTGAAATTGATGATAGAATAGTCGAATTAATGAAAACAGGAGGGGATATATACATAATAAACGACCGAAGATTAAGAGAGGCTAAACCCCAGCTCATCATAGCTCAAGGCGTTTGTGAAGTATGTGCACCATTTACTAAGGAAATAGACCGCGCAAAATCTGTTTTGGGATATAGCCCAGATCTACTCGTCCTTGATCCCCATGATCTTGACGACATCCTAGTAAGCATAATGGATATAGCGGATCGAGTAGGAAGGGTAACTGAAGGACGTAAATTAGTAGCATCACTGCAAACTAGGATTGACAATATTAGGAATATAGTTGGAGATAGCAAAAGAGGTGGTAGCAGTAAAGACAACACTATAGTTGAAGCCAATCCGAGAGTGCTTTGTATCGAATGGATTGATCCTATTTTTACTGCTGGTCATTGGATTCCACAGATGGTTGATATCGCAGGAGGAAGAAATGGTTTAAGCACTGTCGGACATCCCTCACGACGTGTATCCATAGAGGAAATTATAGGATTCAACCCTGATAAAATAATCCTAATGCCTTGTGGATTTGATATAGACAGAACATCGAAAGATGCAAGGAAACTACAAAATAATGACAAATGGATGTCGTTGCAAGCAGTACGAAGAAATGAAGTTTATGCTGTTAACGCAAATGCATATTTTAGCAAACCAGGACCAAGGACAATCACTGGATTGGAGATACTTGCAAGGATAATAGATCCAATAGGTTCGAGATCTATAGAATTACCACCTGATTCATTTACCAAAATAACGCAATTACAGTAGTCTAAGAGTCGGTTGCAAGGCTATCACCGTGTGCATGACGAATATGATCATCGAGTTCGAATCGATTTCGTGCTGTCAATCCACACTTTTTGCATGTAGCTGCACCTTCCTTGATTTCCCCGTTTCTAATTTCCATATAAAGGATGAATGGATTTGGTGCTGTATTTATGACTTTAGTCTTTACTGCATTAAGTAGTAGGCGAACATGAAGTATACGGGAATTATTTTGGAATTATCATTTACTATCCGATAGCTCTAGCTTCTGATATGAGCCACGAAAGAGCTAGCAACTAAATTGGCAAATAGAAATTAGAATACGATTGCAGGTGCATCCAATACGAATTTAAAGGATATATTAACTATGTTTTAAAGTCAATTACAGACTAAAAGCAAGAAGAATATAGGTCTCTTATTTTTGGATTATCCCATTATTGAAGATTTTCTGACAATATAAACGTCCACTTATATTATATCTTGTAAAAGAACTTATAGAAAGGCCTAGAATTGTAATAATCATTATGAAGATTGTGTTCCAAGACCCCACATTCTCATTTCAACTACTTAGGGCTATTGGTGAGACTTACTATAAAGGTGCAGACATAGGTGAATGTCTATCGACTGCATATCGCATTAAAGAAGGAGATTTTGAGAGTTGGTATACAGAATGGTTGAAAACAGCCAAAAGAGTTCACAAATACGCAGAGGATAGTCTTGCAGCAGGTCATAAAATTAGTGCACGTGAGGCTTATCTTCGTGCCTCTAATTATTATAGGGTGGCAGAATTTCTTCTAATAAATCCAGAGGATCCAAGAATTCAGACTACCTGGGAAAATAGTAAGGAATGTTTTAGCAGCGCAGGGGAGCTATTTTCTCCGCCTTTTGAATCAATAGAAATACCATATGAAGGAACTACTCTGCCAGGTTATTTTTATCTCGCAGATAGTAGTAGCACTGGTAGTAGTAGTACTAGTAGTAGTAGAAATGCCTCAAGACCTACTCTTATAGCACATGGTGGTTTTGATTCTACTTTAGAAGAGCTTTATACATCTGCCGCTGCTCCAGCACTTGAGCGAGGTTATAACTGTTTAACATTTGAAGGACCAGGTCAAGGAGGGGTAATACGCAAACAAAAAATACCTTTTAGATATGACTGGGAAAAAGTAGTCACTCCTGTTTTAGACTATGCTAGATCAAGAAAAGAAATAGATCCTAGTCGTATTGCGTTGATGGGAATAAGCATGGGAGGCTATTTAGCAGCAAGAGCTGCTGCTTTTGAACATCGAATTGCTGCTTGTATATTATACAATGGAGTGTATGATGGATATGAAGCATTTGCTTCAGGATTTCCTAAATCATTACGAGTAGCAGTTGAAAGTGGAAAGGCAGATGCCGTCAATACAGTTCTTGAAATTTTGTCTGACATAGATTCGAATATGAGATTTAACATAAAACATGGTATGTGGACAACTGGTACTGACTCGCCATTTGAGCTCATACAGGGATCTAAGGAATACACTGTTAAAGGTATCGCACAAAAAATAAAATGTCCTACTTTGGTTCTTGAGGCCGAGAAAGACGATTCATTTCCAGGACAGCCAAAAAAGGTATATGAGATACTTAATTGTCCAAAAAAATACATTTTATTTACAACCGAAGAGGGCGCAGAAGAGCATTGTCAATGTGGTGCTCCTGCCATTTCAAATCAGCGTATTTTTGACTGGTTGGACGAAATGTTATTGTAGACTATGTGTTCGATGCTTATGCCTTTTGAGAAAAGTGGTTGAACCCACTTACCAGCAAGGCTCAAATCCACTCAAAAAATAAATCAAGCAAGTATACAGTAAATGAGTTAGATGTCCGTGACCACAGTATAGTAACGAGAACTATGAAGTCAGTGTATTAAATATTATATGTACCTTTTGGTAGTTTTGTATGATTACTGGGTCTGATAGTTTACATCAGATCCACTGAATCCCTGCTGTCCATAAAATCCCATTTCTAAACAAGGGGAATGGCCATGAAAAAATAAATACGCTACTTGCTCATATATGACTATGGCCAAAAAGGTAGACTATGATCTGCCTCCCAAAGAAGGATTTGTCCTAACACACTTCCTTACTGTGGAAGATGTGAAAAGATCAGCAGAATTTTACCATCGAGTGTTCGGGGGAAATATTGTTCGGGAAGGCGAACCTACCATTATTGAAATTGCCAACAGCTGGTTAATTCTAAACGTAGGTGGTGGTCCAACTGACGATAAACCAACTGTGACTCTACACACTCCTCGTAACATAAATGAGGTCAGTAGCTTCATCAATATTCGTGTAGCAGATATCCAGTCGTGTTATTCAGACTGGCAAAAGAGGGGTGCTCAATTTCTTACTGAACCAAAGGACCATCGTTTTGAGATTCGTTGCTACATGCGTGACCCTGATGGATATATCATTGAGGTAGGACAAAGCAAAAACGAGTGAGTTCTCAGATCTGGAAGATACGATCTTACAACTCCGATGGCGCTAACTAGTTTAGCCTATCCTGCCCTCTTGATTATATGATATCCAAATTCTGTTTTGACTGGCTCTGGAGTCATTTCTCCTTTTTTAAGCTTGAATGCAGCTTCTTCAAATGGTTTTACCATTGTGCCCCTTCCAAATAACCCCAAGTCTCCACCACGTTTCCCACTTCCCTTGTCTATTGATAACTCTCTGGCTAGATTTGCAAAACTTTCACCTCTCTTTAGTCTTTCTATTACTGCGAATGCTTCACTCTGTTTTTTCACTAGAATATGTGAACATTTTATCTTATCAGTCAATCTGTTTTTCAGATATAACCTTGGTACCGGATAAATATTGCTATGCTATACAGCGAAGTCATCAGCAAATAGGAATAACAAAAGTGAAGTTATCGATAATCTAGAGTTAGAAGTATCTCTGAATTAACTAACCTTTGCTTCGCAATCTTTTCTGAATAGTACTGCTCGTTAACTCTCTAAGAGCATTAGATGCAATCCATCTGGCGCTTGTAGAGGAAGTGTTCTGAATATCCCTTGAAGTCTTAATCGCCTCCCTGTTCAGATCTAAATTTCTTTTTCCTATCTGTCTTAATGCCCAATTTACAGCTTTCTTAACAAAGTTTCTATCATCAATAGACTGGTTTTTAATTATGGGCAAGAACTTCAAGAACGTTCTGTTCTCTGCCTTTTTGTCATGAACTGCTAGTACGGCCATCAGAACAAAGCCTGCTCTTTTTACATATTCTTCATCACTGCCGCTCCATTCAATGGCTTTTTTATACGCATATTTGGTTTTATCAAAAAGGTTACTGCAACATTGATCACAGATATCCCATGAATCAAAATCCTTTACCCATTCTTCCATCTGTTTTTCTGTCACTGATGGAGGATCGTCTATCATGGGAGCAAGTAGTCTTGCCTCATGAATACCAGATTCCCAAAGTCCTTGAGCAATGGTATGATTTCTCCCCGTTTTCTTAGCAATAGTTCTGAGGAAAGGGATAGAAACTCCGTATGCATTGGTCACATTTATACCAAATTTCCCCATACCTGCAACTACCTTAGGATTAGCTTCAGATTTAATTAGACTAATAATAGCATCATAACTTGTGTGATTCTCTGTCATAAACTATTTGATTTGACCACTAATATGGT
>CAYTQD010000064.1:0-7878 GCA_964439995.1 uncultured Nitrososphaeraceae archaeon | reverse complement strand
TACTTGACTGGGAACAGCTCCCTGAGATGATTGGAGGCCGCAACACAGTAACCCAATTCCAAGGCAACGACTATCTATATCTATTCGGCACAACTAATGCATTCAGGTATGAGTGGAATGGACAGAATCTAACCCTTGATGCTAACTGGGGACCTGTTCCGTATCTAACTGAAGGTCAGACGCTTGCAACTGCTCCTGCCATCATGGGTGATTGGGTCATTGGTTTAACTAATGGCGGCGCGCCTACAAACGTATCACTAAGCGTAGTTGCAATCTCTCAGGCTGACCCAAACAAAGTCGTTAGGATTAACCCGATTCCTCTTCAACCAGGACAGAAGAGCTTTATTCCCTCAATGTTGTCTGTCGACTTGCAGAACAACAGGATCTACGCAATGGATTATCTTCCTGGCAAAGTAGCCGCAGTTGACTTTACCCAAGACGGTAACATATCCTTAGCATGGGGACCAGTAGACCAGAGAACTATCAGCTTCTTGACACTTATTGGTCCACCTGAGCAGCGAATTCTAGTCTCAACCAACATAAATCCTAATGCGACTCAACAACAATTGGAACAGGGAGCACAAGGTATCGGGTACACTTATACAGAACAGATCGTATGGCGTGACGCTGCCACAGGTAAAATACTTGCAGAATCTGATTTCTTCCCTGCGATGTCTCCTGGTATCCTTGCGACCCCAGGTTATGGCGGCCTCACCTACGAAATGCTTTACAATGGTCACATCATGGCTTTAGAAGTTGCACCAGCTTTAACAGTTGCAGGAAACAGCACGACTAGAGACTTAGGATAATATGCAGGTCTTCCTTTAGGCCTACATATAGAATAGATGACAAGCCGGTCTACCTTGTGCAGATAAAAGACACTGATCTTCAATTACCAAGGCAGTATCCAAGCATTTCTATCGACCACAGATCTAATAGTTGAGTCAATCCTTGGAAATGGTTAAATAGGCTCAAAAAGGGATATTCTTCCTCATCATTCATGGACATGCACAAAAACATTAGTTCATATTACCATGACGCTTACCCAATTTTGACTTTGAATGGGTTACGAACAAAGCTCGAGGGGCTATTCTAGAATAGCGGGTAGCTTCTCAAGACCTGTAGAAACAGGTAAAGAATACACAGTAGATATCACTGACAACGGTAGGGAGGGAGACGGTATCGCAAGGATCCAAGGCTTAGTAATTTTTGTAAAAAATACAAAAGCAGGGGATAAAAACATAAAGATTAAGATTAATTCTGTAGGAAATAGATTTGCTACCGCAGAAGTGGTAGCTGGTTCGGCAGATACGACTTAGGTTTCTGTTTATATCGTTAACTAATCCAACCAGAACGAAATTCTCTTCTTTTTTCTCTTATTTTTCACCTTCTGTAACTATATTGCTTCCAACTTGAACAATCACAGTTAGTTCGTTAAAATTTATTTTAAGATATCTTAAGATTTTAATTAGGGGAATTCTGATCGCAATTCAATATGCAGGGTGTTCAAAAGTTAAAATGTGTTTCCTGTGGCACGATGTTTATGTCTGAAATCGAGATTGATAAATGTCCATCATGCTCAGAACAGAGTCATAGCCATCGTGAATATGGAAGCAGTATGGGTGGTTGTGGCTGCGGCCACTGAGTTTTTTCTCTTCATTTAATGTGGTATAAACATGCTGCATGTATTGAATCCAATAGAAAGTATTGACAAGTAAGACTAGGATACATGTAGATTTTCTAGGCAAGATGATTGAAAATATCGAAAGTCCTCGAGTTGGGCTTGAATATAAGTAACAAAAAAATGAATTGATAACAGACCTGCACTATTAGCAAGCAAACTTCCACAAGATCTAGTAATTTTAAGCTATTACTATGGTGCTCTTGATGTCTTTAACATTATTTCTCTGATCCTCATACACATATCACAGTGTTGAGGGCAGTTATCATGGATGCACATAACTTTTGTACAATTACAATTAAAGCACCACAATTCCCTAGGTGAGAAAGAATCCATAAGATACAAAACCAATGGGTTGTCTAAGCTAATAACTGTTTCAGTGTTAGGTTATGCAAGGTAGCATATCTACCGCAATAACAGAGTAATTATTCGAAAAAATAGTCTTTCTTACTATAAGTCAACGCTTCACTACAACCCGGACATTCTTCCATAGAATTTTTAGGTGGCGTAGTTTCAAATGCCACTTCATTTATCTGTGTAAATGAAGGAAACTTAAACCTACAATTTTTACACCTGACCATTAACTTGGTCATTTAACCTTTGTCAAAAAGGTATACATATATCAAATTTGTGGAAGAATTTAGTTGTAGATATTGAAATCCCCATGATTATTAGGACAAAATCGAAGTTATACTACTAGACAGGCTTGACGTAGTGAAGGAACGTTTAGTGCCTCCGTCCCAGAGCGCGCAAACTTTACACACCCTCTCCCCCCCCTTTAACACGCCTCTCATTTTAATATAATAGACTGCAAATCTTACTTAATCATGCACGAGTACATAGCTGATAGATACTTTACTTATGGTGAATGTGTCGATTGTAGGAAAAGAACGGCTCACTTTTGTATTACATGCCATTATTGTTATTCGTGCCATCATAAGGTTGAGAAGTTAGAAAAAGAGAAAGATGTAAGAGTGACCAAATACGGAAATTATCAAATAGTACGACAATCGCCGTTTGTAGTATACAAGAGGAAGGGCATAAAAAGCTAAGAGTTACCAAAATATTAACCAAACAATGGTTCAGCGACTATCTTATATACTTCAATCACACTAGAAACATTGAAGAAATATGTCTGATGCCGTTGTAAATTGGGAAACTATAGTACATAAGAATGTGAGGTCTAAGGATGGAGAAGGCGCTGGGAACGTAGATGCTATATTGGGAGATACGGTAGTAATTATGTCACAGGGTGATCGTGCAGAGTACAAGCTGCCAAAATCTCAAGTAGAAGGATATAATGGCGCAGAAGTTCTCTTAAAAGTCACCATAGGTGAATTACAGAAATACAAAGTGTAGCCAAGAAATACATTCCCTTTTTATCTTTTATTATAATATTATGGTATTCGAATCAGTAACTTGTAACGGGACGGAATTTAAGTACTATTCGAATTCGATTCAAAGGAATAGTCATAGTTTGTCAGCACAGGTGCTCACCGCAGTCTCTAATACTCCACTTTTTGAGTCTTTGAATGGGCATGAGCATCACCAGCGATAGAGCAATAGATGTGACTCAAGCTGGGCTGGGAACAGAAGTGTCTTTTGGAGGTCCTTCCGTAAGATGACTACCATATTGTTAGGAATGCAGAATTCAATCCTAGCAGTGGATTCTTCAAATGAATGTGAAACCCGAGAATCTCTAAAAGGAACTAACCCACAGAGCATAGCTTTCGATCCTCGAATTTCAGGCAGGGCATACTGTGCTACGTCCGGAAATGGCCTATGGAGAACTGATGATGATGGTCAGACTTGGATTAACATCGGAAAGGATGTCATTTCCAGTCCGTATGTTATGTCTGTTGCAGTTAGCTCTCTGAATAGCGGTAGAGGGTTCAATAAAGTATACATCGGAACTGAACCAAGTGCAATCTATACTTCAAATGATGGAGGCGACTCTTGGGAAAAGATGGATTCACTAACAGATTTACCTTCATCCAAATCATGGAGCTTTCCTCCAAGACCATGGACCCATCACATACGATGGATTGAACCTGATGCAAACAACCCAGACTATGTATTTGCTGCTATAGAAGCAGGTGCTCTTGTACAAAGTCGCGATGGAGGCAAGAGCTGGATTGACCGAAATGAGGAAGGACCATACGACACTCATACACTAGTTACTCATCCGAAGGCTCCAAAGCGTCTGTATTCTTCTGCAGGCGATGGCTATTACGAAAGCCTTGATTACGGAGAAACGTGGACCAGGCCCATGGAGGGCCTAAGGCATAGTTACCTTTTTGGAATTGCAGTAGATTCCAGTAACCCTGAGGTCGTAATTATATCTGCCTCTATCGGCCCCAGTAGATCTTATGTAGTAGAAAACGCAGAGACATTCGTATATAGAAAAGATGCCTCTAATGGCAATAGATGGACTACTGTTACAGATGGGCTTCCCAATACAAGAGGGTCCACAATTATGAGCTTCGTTTCGAGCGCAAAGACTCCAGGAGAATTCTATGGTGTTAACAATCGTGGCTTATTTATCTCCACTGACTCAGGCCATTCTTGGAAGACACTTGATACTTTATGGCCAATGAAATATCTTCAACAAACCCCATGGGCCATTGCAATTAATGAGAGATAGTGAATTTGTCCTCAACTACATACATTGAACTCATTATTAAGTAGACGTTTCAGCGAATCAATCTAATTCTGCAGTAAACAAACCTGTTCCTTCTAGGGTTTGATCAGCAAGGATGCTATTGTGACCTAGATCTCTTCTCGGGTTGTGCCTTCTAACTTCCTAATCTTGTATTGAACAAAAATTTATTCCTCGAATGAAAAAATACTGATAGCTTCCCATTTACATAGTCACTTCAACATTTTGATATTTAGGTACTGAAGTATCTAAAGTTCTCCTATCTAAAGGATCTTATTATTGTCTAAAAGCCTTTTCGATAAAGTCCAACCAGATTACTATTATATGTCGATGTTCTAGCCTACTCTGCCTCACATCTCTGATACTGTTGGATAATAGAGCATATCACTGGGATACACTGCAAATGATTAGAACTGGAGACCTGCTTAACAATGGTAGGCAGATTTATATCAGCTGGTTATGACTTCACAAGCTTTAATAAACTAGAGAGTATGAGTTCATTACCACCTTAATTGGCACAGCCTCATCATCGCAGAAATGCTGATGGTAAATCAACACCACCTCATCTTTCGTCTGAACATCCGCATGAACATCATCTTGTGCGGACTTTGGGTCTTGTAGATGTAGTTATGATTGGCATTGCAGGTATGATTGGTGGTGCCATTTTTGTTCTTGTCGGTCCAGCAATTGGTCTTGCAGGAAGCGCTGTTATCATCGCTTTTATAATAAATGGAATAATCACACTGTTTACGGCTATGGCGTATGCAGAGCTGGGTTCTGCTATGCCGGAAGCCGGAGGCGGCTATCTATGGATAAGAGAAGGGTTACCGCGGCCTAATGCATTTATAAGCGGTTGGATGGCTTGGTTTGCTCACATAGTTGCAGGAAGTCTTTATGCTGTAGGATATGGCTCCTTTCAATTTAGTTTACTAAATATGCTAGGAATTGTTGGAGACGAGCCTCTTTTTGGAATTATTCCTGTGGACAAACTGATCGCTCTATTATCAATAGCTGCCTTTGCCTACGTTAATGTTAAGGGAGCGTCAGAGACAGGCAAACTGGGAGTAATTGTTACAGTAGTTCAACTTGGGACAATTTTCGCGTTAATAGGAGCAGGATTTTTGACCATAAGTGATAATCCAGAATGGACCTTTAATCTTGCTGATAATTTTGCTCCATTAGGAATTGCAGGAATAGTAGCTGCCATGGGTTTAACCTTTATTGCTTTTGAAGGCTACGAGATAATTGTCCAGACAGGTGAGGAAGTAAAGAACCCAAGAAAGAATATACCGAGAGCAATTTTCATTTCTCTGATACTTGTCGTATTATTGTATTGCCTTGTAGCATTTGTATCCATAAGTGCAATCTCTCCCCAAGACACAGGAGGCATTCCTGTATGGGATTTTATAGGTCAATATGGTGACTTGGGAATAAGTCAAGCTGCTGAAATATTTTTGCCATATGGTTCTTTTATCATTTTGGCAGGAGGAATCGTCTCCAGTCTGGCTGCACTAAATGCCACTATGTACTCCTCAGCGAGGGTAGCATTTGCAATGGGGAGACACTATAATTTGCCTCATCAACTAAGCAATATTCATCATAAATTCAAAACACCATATCTTGCTACAATAATATCATCTGTAATTATGGCAGTGATGGCATATGCGCTACCTTTGGCCCAAATAGCTCTTGCTGCAGGTGTAATATTCCTTCTTTTGTTCACTCAAGTAAACATTGCTGTC
The DNA here is from genome assembly GCA_964439995.1 of uncultured Nitrososphaeraceae archaeon. GTDB lineage: Archaea > Thermoproteota > Nitrososphaeria > Nitrososphaerales > Nitrososphaeraceae > TH5893. Next base: position 1,796 of record CAYTQD010000064.1, on the reverse strand, counting down.
ATTACTATTAGAAGGATACATGGGGATAGACTTCACTATGGATTTAAGATTCCCTTCTTTCCGATTATGCCTATCGTTGGCATATTTTTGAATTTAGGACTTGCAATTTATCTTTTATTTACACAGCCTTTAAGTTGGTTCATTAGTGTTATATGGATTGCAATAGGCTTTGCAGTTTACAGAATATACATTTTTAGAAAGGAGATAGAACATTATGCACCCATAATCACAAGTGAAGGGGACTTGGCAAGAAAGCATTTTAGGATTTTAATACCTTATACCCCAGACAATCCTGATAGACTGACAAAATATGCTGTCAGAGTTGCGAAGGAAAACGATGGAGAAATTAACATCTTGAGAGTTATTACGGTACCCCATCAAACTCCTCTTTCTGCTGGAAGCGCATTTACAGAAAGAGCTGCAAAGGATTTTGAACCTTTAGAAAAAATAATAGATAAGGAAAGTATACCAAACCATTATTTCGTACGAATATCACATGATACAAATGAAGCCATATTATCTACTATTGAAGAGCAGAGAATCGGCCTTCTAATTACGGACTATGAAACCCTAAGGAGAAACAAGGCAATACAAACTCTTGCTACATGTAACATGCTTGCTATCCTAACAGGAGGGGTCAGTGATGAAGAGCTTGCACTTGAAGATTCTATCACAGAAAAAGAAAAAGAATATCTAAGTTTAGCGGGAGAGGAAGATAAAAGGAAAGTGAAGAAGAACTTGGTTGTTTTGTACGACGGGGGAGACCACTCAGATATGGTCCTAAAGACATCTAATTGGCTTGAGCATTCAGGAAGGTTCAAGACAACTGTCTTATCTATAAAGAAGAAGGAAGAAGGTAAACACATAGGTTATAGCAGAATTGAAAGCCAAAAGATAAGACACGAAAAAGAGAAAGAGCAAGAAAAGAATGTGAAGCATTTAGAACAGATTGGTGTAAAGTTCAGAGAAGTTTTTGTCTCAGATATCACACAACACAATAGCCAGGAGTTTTGTCGGTTGATTGCATCTTCAGTTGACGATTCGCAGCCAGACTTGGTAGTGACCGGTAAAAGAATTGGTAAATTCAGTGTATTTGATAATGAGTATTTTGTGTCACTACTAGAGGGATTAAATTGCCCGGTCATTGTTGCCAGCAGTTTCGTCATACCTGGTCTGAGTAAAATGAGGTCTTTATTAACTAAGGCAATGCATAAATAGCTAGACTGTCCATGATATGAAATTAGGTACTTGATTGCTGGACTCGTAGTTTATATCGTTGATGTTCCATTTTCTTGTCTGTATCTACTTCACTATTAATACCGGACAATGAGCAGACGTTATTACATCAGATGCTACGCTACCAAGTAATACTGTCCTAATTTTGTTCCTACTTCTGGTTCCGGTAACAATCAAATCTACATGTTTGTCTTTAGAATAATTTACTATCGCATCAGCAATTCTAACAGAAGCAATGATGTCTGTTTTTATTTGTAGAGTCTCATCACTTCCTTTGGAACTTTGGTGAATCTTTTCTATCATTTTAGCAAGATTAGCTTCTGCTTCTTTTTTCATTTCAATTATATGACGTGGAGGATTTATTCCATGCACCCTAATATCAGCTCTAATAACGTGAAGAATAATTAATCGCGTATTATAATCCTGAGCAATATTAACTGCATAATCTATTGCTCTATTTGTGGTTGGCGTAGATGTTTTTAATTCATCTACAGCCACAAGTATTTTAGAAAAGGTTTTATCTTTGGTTATTACCTTATGCATTGTCGCTCTATCTTGAC
>CAYTQD010000063.1:0-8338 GCA_964439995.1 uncultured Nitrososphaeraceae archaeon | reverse complement strand
GAAACAGTAAAAATAGCTGCTGGAGGAGGCAACACCACAGCTCCATGGACGGTATTCATTCCACAAGAGGTAAATATTAATGTAGGCGATACTGTAACATGGGAAAACCCAACTCAAGGAGCAGCAGAACCCCATACTGTTACTTTCGTTTTAGATAACAATACCGCGGCAGGTATAGTTTCACCTCTTGGTGTGTCAAATACAACAGATTTTACAGCGATTCCTCCTGGTTCGAACAATGAACCACTCCTAATACCGGGTGAAGAAGGAATGAACACGCTAATAGCAGTTAATGCAAGAACATTTAATCCGGTTGTCATAGATTCTCAAGGTGCAGTACAATTTATGAATCCCAATGCGAACTATTCTATGACCGGGGACGAGAAGTATGTTAACTCCGGATGGTTCCTCCCCAATGGTCTTGAAGGACAATATCCAGGTTCTGGCAATACATTTACAGTAACATTTGAGAAGGCTGGAACATATGGGTATCTTTGTGTTTTGCATCCTTGGATGACTGGAAGTGAGGTAGTACAGGGTTAATTACTAGCCAGGAATTACACTTTGTGAGTCAAGCTAGACAATACTCAGAGAAGTCGATATAGGGGATGTAATAAACTCCTAATTCCTCTTATAAAAGTTAAGAAGTGAAAATCTGATTAAACCACTTGTAAATGATAACTTCTAGCACTAATCACTGATAATCAGTATCAAAATAATCCCATTCCGTTGCCATTACTTCAAGTCCATATACAGTATCTATTCCGGTGCATGCAGAGGCTACACAATGAACAATCACGGGCTTCCTAACAGAGGAGTTTTTCGTAACATGGAATACACTATTCCTAGCAAGTTTACCTTTACTGCCTCTTTGGTAATTATTGAGCAACCTCTTTATGTAAAAGCGTCTCTGATATAGATTGAGTTATGAACGGAGATATTGTTAGCTGCTACTCTTGTGGGGAGCCGTTGTATGATGATTCTATCGCTGCAACTCGCATTGTAACTATTGACGGCCATCAATACCATGAAAAATGTTCAATCATTATCAGATGCACTAGTTGTCGTAAAATTATTGGGTTTATGGGAAGAGGAGATATCAGCAACGTAAGGACAATTAATTGCGTCGATTGTGCTCAACCAAGGCAAAGTAATTAATTCTGTAGGCAGTGTTAGCAAATGCCAATATTAAACTAATGCCGTATAAAAATGCAAATGGGGTTATGGAATTCAATAAGTATATCTGATACCACCCGAGATGATCCTACGATGAGTTAGATCAGGAGGCCTTCGCATCCAATTTTACTCTATTTCCTCTACTTAAGTTATTCGTCATAGTTATCGGCTATGGCCTTGACTACGTCTGTCTTGGTAATTATACCAACTAAGATTCCATTCGAATCTACTACAGGAAGACCACTTATTCTGTTCATTGCCATTATCTGTGCAGCTTCAGCCAGATCAGTATCTTTTGATACTGTTATCGGATTATATTTCATTACATCCCCTGCCAGAAAATAAGTCCTTATTCCTGATGGTATGAATATCCGTTCGTTTTTCTGCGAATTGGCTATTTCGGGAACGGCCTCTCCGCTGCCGTTTGATTCATCTTCAGGTAAAGAAGTCCCAAACATAGTGCTCACAGGCAATAAGTCCCGACCCGTAATCATACCAATGGGCCTATTGTCTTGTATTACAACTATTCTGGATATTTTGCCCCTTGTCATCAATAGAAGAACCATGTGTAAAGATTCATCCGGTCTTACTGTCAGAACATTCTTATTCATGTATCCTTCTACATTTTTCTTCCGTGTGTAGTACTTTCCGTATACCACTACAAGGTCACTCTTTGTGATTATACCCTTTAGTTTACTCTTTTCGTCAGTAACTATTACGGAGCTGATTCTATTTTCGATCATCAATTTCGCGCATTGACTCAGACCTGTTCTTTCATTCGCGGCTACTAGGTTTTTACTCATAACTTCTTCCAACCCTACCTCCCTGAGGTTCCTCTCAGGTACTTGTGTGTACAAATAGGTAGCAATGTCTTTTTCTGTTACTATCCCTAATGGTTTATTTTCTTTGGCGACAACAATTCGGCTAATATTGTACCTGACTAAAATACTGCGAGCATCATAAAGGGTCCTATTCGGTTCGAGTGTTATAGCTTCTCTGCTTATATCTATTGCCTTCAATTGTGCACTTTCTTGCATGTGTTATCTCGACCTTTCGTTTCCATCGCTAGGTATGCTTCGTAGCATCCTTGAAGTTGTACTAATTGCCATGCTGCTCGCCCGAGCCAAGACGGACGTTGTGCCTGCAGCTAAAGGAGTGAAAGATTCTTCCCAAATGGAGCCTATTACCATCGTCTTAAATCCCCTTCGAGAAGTCCGCTACCAAGATGGATTCTATCAATATGTTTTGACATTTCAATTTTATTTTTAAACATTGACTGGCAATATGGGCAACTAAGAATAATATCTTTGACACGAATATTCATGGCAGAACTATTAGTCTCTCCCGCATCAGTTTTTTCTTCATACATGTGACCTATAACTGATTCTGCATTTAGAATTCCAATAATATTGTCTCCTCTCATTACTGGAAGCCTCCTAATGCCTTTATCTAGCATCAAAGAAACTGCTTCTTTCATAGTGCTACCCTCATCGATTGTAATGAGCGGAGAGCTAACTAGATTTTTTAATCGTATCTTAGATGGTGTTTTATTCTTTGCTACCACACGATAAAGTACATCTCTTTCAGTAACAATTCCAATCGGTTTACTAGAAATTCTACCTATAACTAGGATGCTTGTAATTCTTTTACCTCTCATTACTTCAGCCGCTTCATTAATAGTGAGATTCTCATCCAAAGTAGCAAAATCTCTTTCCGCTAACACTGAAACTTTTTGATGCAAATTCATAGCTTTCATCTCATAATGGTAAGCTAGGAAAAGTGAGTTTATATTATATGTGTTTGCAGTGCCATGCGAAGCACCGATAATGAAAATGAATGACAGCAAGATTCTTCCGGATTTAGCATATGACCAATTGTAATTATCTACGATGTAAGGCTCGGTCTATATACAAGTTCAGAAGGAATCGATTGCATTAGAATAAATCAAAGTATGATGCTGCTAAATCGAGAAGCTCATTTGCCTCCTTTTTATTCAGTTCTCTTTTTTCATGATTTCTTTCTTCTTTAGCACGGAAAAAGGAGACTTTCGCTCTAACACATGCCTTGTAACACATCAGGAAATAAATCAGTTCCTCTATACTTTGATCATTGCTCTTTTTCATGTATTGGCTTAAGAAATATTTTCTAAGATCATTTCTATGATAATGATCTAGATCCATGGAAAGATGGGCCACATCCTCAGCAACATCAGCATACCTCAAGGAATCATTAAACTCAATCCTGTCATACAAGTAAAATTTCGGATATAGTACAAAGATATTCTTCAGATATAGATCTCCATGAATCTCGCGTACTTTTCGTTCATTAATTCGGCGATAAAATAGCTCTCTATTGTTTGCGATAAAGAAGATTAATTTTCGCTCGAACTCAGGTCGAACCTTGCTTAATTTTGATAGAGTATTGAAGTTTTCATATATTTTTAATTTCATGTTTGTTGGTTGACCAAAACGCAATACTTGGCCACTTGTAGGTGTGGATTTGTGAAATCTTACAATGATACCTGCTAATTTCAACATAATTTGAGAATCAATCTTTTTTTCAAAGATGAGTTTGTCCATTCGAAATTCTTGAGGTATTTCAGCCATCTTGACTGCATATTCTATCGCTCTACCGTGGTAAAACATATCTCTGATTTTGATGTGGCCATTTTGTTCCACAATTTTTACTAAACCTTTGTACATATCTCGACATAGAATTTTGTTTAGATCTACTTCCCTTTGGCAATACTTTTTCCTCAAGCTAAGTGTTGAGAAATCCAAAACTTTTCCAAATTTTAATTCCTTTTTTATTTTGTAAGCATATATTCCAGTAAGAAAAATCCATGATATGTGAGTTTCTTCCAACTTAAGATTTGTTACCTTGTGTGGGTACGCAACTTCGTTCTGTAGTGCTGAGATTATCTTTTGTTGCGTCAGCGTCATTGTCTTCACTACCTCCTTTCCTTTCTATTTGATATTTGGTTTGTAACTTGTTTAGCAATTGTTCTTAAAGACGATTGACTCGTATCAACAGTAATATGATCCTCAAGTATTGGCTCATAGTATCTTTTCATCCTTTTGTAAATAGAGATATCTGCGTCAGAGTAATCCTTTTTTCTTGACTTTAGACGTTGCACTGCTGTGCTTTCAGGACAAATACACTCGACTATAATAATCTGTGAGTCAGGGAATCTTTTCTTAAACCTGTCGCGTGATTTTCGTTTGTTAAATGTTGCATCAACTATACAATCCAAACCAGCATCGTGTAGGTAACTAGCTATAACCAAGATGAGATCATAAATTAGCTTGACTTCCTGCTTGCTATAGCTAGGCCTAGCTATCAATTCCTTCCGGACTTTGTCAGATGAAAGTACTACCGCATTGATTAGGGGCGCAAGAAATGCCGCCAAAGAAGTTTTTCCAACCCCAGGGAGGCCGCAAATGATGACAATCAATACCTTCATAGTACTCTATGTCGGTCTTTATAAAAACCAATCATAGTATATATTATTAAATGGCATCATCATACAATCATGTTCCTATTGTATGGACCGTCTAATTGTTTGGTGATTTTCCTCTAGGAGGAGGTTTGTTGCACGTTTGTGATTCAACCTTGATTGGGTTAGAAAATCTGGACACAACGATAATACATATATCTGAATCAGAACTACTAACGGTACATAACTAAGTATTGGATTCAGGTACTACAGTGACGCTTTAATGCATTGCGTTGCATTGCATAGTAAACATAGTCCAAATATAACGATCTGATCTTAAAAACAGGAAGTGATGGAGTCAAAGGAACGTGCATTCATGAATCAACAATGCTTATCGATAATTGGAATTGACAGGCACATCAAGTTTGTTGGCATTATAGATCAGAATGCAAGATTATTGGTAGGAAAGTGTAGGAGTGCACAGCCATCGAATCTTATAACTGACAAATCCACGGATTCTAACATTATTATCACTAGTTCAAAACGAATTCATCTTACGCGCAAAAATATGTATCTTTTCTATTCTAATTATCTTTTGTCGACAATAGGAAGGTGTTGTACCTATTCAGATGGTGACAAGAACAATAATGACTTCTATATCTCCAAATGCGGTAGCAAAAATAAGGAGATGACTTACTTTGAAGTTTCAGGAGACAGAGAGTGCAGTGTTAAATTAGCAGTTACTCCTCTGGATATTTACACGCACACATTTCTTTGTATCTATTTCGAACCTGCTTACAAAATCGTAGATTCGTTTAGGGGAATAGAAAGAAGGTTTCAGCACATGCTCAGCAAAATCACAACCAAGATCAATCAAACACTGTAATCATCCAGCACAACTATTGTAGGATTGGAATCTCCAAAATAAAAACTACATTTTGTTTGGAGGATTTGTAATCTTCATGTTAACATTATTTGTTTCTAATAATAGAAGGGATCAGTCATAATACACTACTGTCCTTTTAGGCTAGAAATAAAATATTAATCTTGGAAAAGATCCTGGTAACATATCAAATTAGTACTTGCAATACCTAGATAAAAGTAGATAATGCTTGATTCGCAATCAAAATACTTTTATCTTTTCATGGATATTTACTTCTAATCAATCTGACAAAAGGTAGTTTTTTTTAAGGGTCAAGTATGACTTAGAGGATTAACCTGCGCCCTTCAAATATAAAGTAGCCTGCTTCTGACAAGATAAAATTCTCTCGTTATTTATAATATTCTTGCTTATTGCCTTCTCAAGTCCTTTTACAGTAGTTCCAAATGCGTAGCACTCTTACGCGCATCACATTGTGGTGGAGATAGATGTTGACAGTAGACCTATGCGACTCTGCATATGTAGAGAAGGTATGCTCTACGCATCGTATCTAGGAAGCCCAGTAGTTTCAATAATCAACACATCAGATGATAACGTTGCAAGCTAGCTCACTATAGCCCAAGGGCGAGGTGGATTAATGGATGTGATTGCTGTTCCGAAAGATGGTACAGCAAGAAAGCTGTATGTTGCTTTCTTTGAAAGTAATGTAATAGAAGCATATGATGCAATTGCAAAAAGATTCATAAAAAATATAACACTGCCGAATGCAGAGATATTCTACATGCCATATTCTACATGCTACAACCTGGAGATAGAGTCATGCCCCCCGAAAACCTAAGTAGCTCTTGTAATTGTAATGATGAACATCATAGTCCTGAAGATATATATAAACACGAGCATGTGGAAGACGAATGCATACATAATGATGGTTCCAGACATAAAATACATATACTATAGAATAGCGATAAATTGAAGCCTAAGCCAGTTTATGGCTTGTTCAGTTAATAGCTACAGGTGATTCCAATAGCTGTCCCTAGTTACAATTGGCAGTTGAACTGATGCGCCACATGTTAACCATGATTATAGTCTTTTCCAAACCATTAAATCGCAGAGTCGATGGTTTTCTATTTTTATTATCTCATGGTACCAAATGGGCTCGGTAAGTCTGCCCCACCTATTATTTCAGCGGGATTAGGTGCCAAGTTATCTGATGGTTCTTCAGTGATTACTATTTGATCATACACATATGGGTTAACCATGCTTTGAATAAGTGATAGCTTGCCATCGGGATCCAACATACCTAAACTGTGGTAATAACCAGCCCTAAGATCCGCAAGTCAAGCTTCCAGTACGTTGTCTGCAACACTTGGTTGTATGTCAGCTACAACTGAGACTTGAATAGTATTATTGTCATGTATGATGGCATAGCTTCCGATCTCTTCATCACTAAATTTGTCGTTTCCAGTTGCGCTGGTGATTAGTCCTTGTACTAAGTTCTGTGCTCCTTGTGCATTTGCATCCTGGATTATAGACACAGATGTCATCTCTGAAATTGCTGCAATCGCCATGACCATAGCGATTGTTATAGCGACTGAGGAAATTGTCAGTAGATTTGGTAAATTGAAAACCTCTCTCCTCATATTATGCATACTATAAATCTATGTATGCAGAATATAGAGTTTTAACCAATTATGCAAATGTAACCTATTACAAAGAGAATACTTTGATTGTTGAGCCGATGAAGCAAGTATGTCTAGAATTTGGGGCGGCATTCATCTTTTGCAGGATTGTGAGGAAGGACTGAGAGTGGGAATAAAGATAGGCGACAGAGTTGTAGAAGGGATGAAGAGGTGTCCTCACACCTTTATCTACAATTACTGAAAGGTGGGATGGTTAAAATATTGAAACGTAGAATGGAAGTAAAAGACTTCGGAATTATCACAAAGAGGCAGCTGCCATGGTCTTTCAGTTAACTAAATAATTAAACCTACCCCTAGATGTAAGTTATAATAGAAACTGAGGAAATGATAATATAGATCCAATAAGTCTAAACGCTAGGTGAATTTCTTCGGCCTCCTCGACTCCAATAAAGATGGCACAGTTCTATTACATCTATGACGGATCTGATTCTCTTGTATTGGAGGATAAAACCAAACGAGGCCTTGAAGTAATAGACAGATATTTTGACTCAAAATATGGTGCTGAATGTGAGGGAGGAATCATCTATGATGGAAGGGGCACAGGACATAAAGTGGGGATTCGGTGGTCTTTTCCAAAGTCAACATTTATCTTAGATGATGTAGTCAGACTAGCTGAAGCCTTAAACAAACGATACTTGGCTATTAGAGAGATGACTTGCCCAGACGACTGACATAATTGGATACCAGCAGTCTAATGAAGTACAACTCGAAAGTTAAAACCATTCAATAGTATAGGCGACCTTTATTGAGTTTAAGTGTCAATGACAAGGCCAATTAGTAAAGAGAGCTTCTCATTGGATATGCAAAGCGTAAGCCAATCATAGTTTCCAATTTTTGGGAATATGTACACTTATAAGTATGCTAGAATGTCTTAGACAAATGACGGCTAAACTGAACCCTATACTGATAGGTCTGGCAGTTATTATCACTATAGCAAGTTCCCTATCAATAATTACTGCCTCCGGACAGTTTGGTGGCGGATTTTCACGCGGGTTTGTGCCCACAGGAGAAGAAGTACTTCCAGTCTACGTAATAAGAATACCTCCTGGGGCCGCCCAAAAAGACAACCCAGAGCACTACTATCCTCCAAGTGTTGCTATTCCTGCTGGAACAACGATAGGGTGGTTTAACGATGACCCAGGACAA
>CAYTQD010000062.1:0-8708 GCA_964439995.1 uncultured Nitrososphaeraceae archaeon | reverse complement strand
GGATGCGATTGGAGCATTTCCAACCAAAGGAGAGCTGGATGCGATTGGAGCATTTATACGCCGTTCTATGTGATACTAGATGGTAGTATCAATACTGCGATATATCTGAATGGCGACACTGGGCCGGGGGACTTTCTTATAGTCATAGCTATTCAGAAGCAGTATAATTCCTGTTCGAGGAATTCTGACGATCTTGATTAAGAAGCGAAATGTCAATAAACGGAAATGCACTACCTGTCGATAATGGTAACTTACCGTCCCACGTATTGATGGCCTGCCATCTTAGGTAGTCTGGGTTTTCTCTTAGTTTTTCTGTAATTGTCTCTATCGCTTCTGCCTCACCTCTTGCCTCAGCAATCTTAGCATTTCCTATTCCCACTGCTTCTGCTTCACGTGATAAAGCTTGAATTCTAACCCTTTCAAGGATATTTTTCTCCCTCAAGACTTCCTGAGCTGCTACGACCTTAGCTTCCACGGAAGTAACAAAATCTGGAGAGAATTGGAAATCAGTTATAAAGACTTGCTCTGAGATAATCCCTCTTTTGACTAACGTTGCAAATATAGCCTCTCCAATCGTCGCCTTCGCCTCCGCCCTTTTGGTAATCAACTCTTCCGCAGGAAACTTAGCAGTACTGGCTTTTACAGACTCCTGTATAGTTGGCGCAATTATTCTATCAGCATATTCTATCCCAAGGGTTCGATATATATCATTAACTACTGTCGGATCTAGATGATAATTCAGCGCCACTTCTGTCGATACTAGCTGTAAATCTTGCGAAGAGGAAGTCGCAGGGGCTTGATACTTTAAGGTCCTTACCTCCATCTGTACCACATGTTCCACAAACGGAATAATGAAAGAAAAGCCCTCTGGTAGTACTCTATCTTCAACTGCTCCCAAGTACAACACAACCCCTCTGTGACCTGCGTCTACAACTGCGGCGGATTGTGAAATAACGATCAAAATCACAATGGCAGTCCCAATACCAAGAAATATCTTCATCCTACTTTCCGATAATGAGCTGCTTGTTGATTGTCCCGGGATCGTTAGTTTGCCATCTGAGCTGACTAATGATTTCGATCTTAGGTTCTTAAAATACTTCCTTATACGGTCGAGACGATCATCTTTGTTATTCTCTTCCATTTATTCCGCCTTCACGTCAAACATCCGGTTTCCAGATTTCAATATACCAAGATCAACCTTTAAGTCTTTAAAGTCCTAAGAACGAACCTTTCAGCCTGATTCATGCCCAAATATTTGGTTTTTCTTAATAAATAGACAGCAGGTGCAATTAACCTTAATGCAGTCTCGTGCCTCAGTATGTTTACATACATGACACCAACATTTCTCAGCACCAATTTTATCTCGTACCTGCCTTAATTGTGTCTTCTTTTTTTCTCTCCAGTCATAGTATACCCACACTGTGATAAGGGAAGCAGAGACTAACAATAATTCCCATAACGCAAAAACTGGAATTTTAAATAGAAGCAGGCTAACCGCTATCATGCCGGTACTAATAGCCAAGACCATCAGGTATCTATTGATATTCATACCCCTTTCCTACGTCGTTCGGGTACTAATAGCCAAGACCATCAGGTATCTATTGATATTCATACCCCTACCTATACCTGAAATAAAAATCATTTAAAAAGACTTACACAGTTCAGTATCTATATGAGAAAAGACGCGGCGGAGATAAGTGAAATAATAATATCTTGTCTTATAAAAAACGCGCGTATGTCTTCCCAAGAGATATCCGATGAGCTAAGATCTAGGGGCATTAGAAGATCAGCTCGAGCAGTTCTGGAGCGAATCCGGAATCTTGAAGAGGAGGGAAAAATTGGGGGGTATACGCTCAAACCCACAGGCAGGAATTTTGAAAAGGTTGTTGTCCGCCTTATATTAATAGCATTCAGGACATCTCCCATCTTCAACGAACGAGTAGCAATGTTCACAAGCTACTTGAAAACTGCACCGTTTGTTGCTTTTGCTGGTAGAACGAGAGGCGACTATGATTGGATAAACATCAAGGTTTTTCCAAATACAAAAGTGGCAAATCAAGAAAGTGATACTTACAGAACAATGTTCGGGGATATTATTGAAAAATATACTGCGTTTGACTTAACAATGGTGAGGCCTCCAGCATTTGTTCAGGCAACTAACTATCCTGTAAAAGATTTTTACAGTTTTATGCAGCGCTGGATAGTTAAGAAATAGGGTTTCGCTTTCGGAAAAAATATAGTAAAAATCCTTCCAGAAACGCAGAGAATACTTCTAAGCGAGCAAAGACTTTTAATGGTCTTAGATATGCCTTTACACTATTCATGATTAATCAGAATAATATAATTCTCGAAGAACTTGTTTCACTAAACAATAACATCTCCTATGTTATAACACTTGATCTGGTAGGAGAGATCGTTTCCCAACATTATAGGGATGCTCATATAACGAATAAAGCTAGTGATAAAATAATAAGTGGCTTTAAGAGGGTAGTGACTGCCGCTAGCCTGTTAAATTTTGATAATGTAAAGTTTCTGATGTACGAGGAAGACAATATCAAAAATATAATTATTAACTTTCAAGAAACTAGCTTAATCATAGGACTCACTGATTCTTCGCTATCTGATGTCGTTGGCATCTTGGCCATTTTTTTAGGAGGGAAACAATATTAGGAAATTTAAGATTCACCAGACCTTAGCTCTGAAATAAGTATTAGATTTTTGTCGATCATTGAATGGATTTCTAACCGAAACTGCATCAGCGTGCTGATTATACCCAGCCGTCTGTCCTCGTATAATTTCTCGTTTGCCTCCTGAATCAGGCTATCTATTCTAGATAGCGAAATTCTAAGGGAAAGCAATGTCTTCTTCAATAGTTTTATTTGATTATTAATTTGACTGTGATCGCCTACCCCCGAAGTTAAATTCACGTCTTGACCGTTTGTCTCTAGAACACATTCACATTCTCGTCTTTCATGTTTTGCTATCTCTCTAACCTGCCTGAGAGATAGATTCTTGCTAATAATTTCTTTTGCTATCATCTTTTGCCTATGTTCATCCAGTACTTTAAGCTCTAACGCGTGAGATACCTTTAGTTCATCATGAGCTATCTGCCCGATGATTTCCTTGGGCAATTTCAAAATCTGAATTCTGCTTGACACATACTGTTGACTTTTTGAGATTACTCTAGCTAATTGGGACATCCCTCCCCAGCCGTAGTCTAAAATATACTTTCTAAATGCCTCGGCTTCTTCAATGGGGTCCATTGTCATTCTCTGCAGGTTTTCTACAAGCTGGATTTCGAACGCCTCTTTGTCTGAAAACGAAACGACTCTAGCTGGAATCTTTTTCCAGCGTAGAACCTTACATGCAAAGAATCTTCTCCTACCTGCTATGATCTCAAAACCACCTTCCATCGGCCTAACCATTATGGGTTGTATCAGCCCATGTTCGCGGATGCTGTGTGCCAGCTCTTTTATATTTTCTGAAGGTGCAGGAATCTTAGAGAGCCTAACAGATATCGCGGCAGGTCTTATACTCCGAATATCTATTAATTCCTCTATAACTTCTGTACTTTTTACCAACTCAGAAAAATAATGTAACAAGTATTATTTAAATTGAGTGAAATGCTCAATATTTTTGATAAGAATTTCTGTATTTTCAACTCAAAACTGAAATGTGGATGCAGAAGCTAGACTTGATGGCGAAATTTAAGATTTAATATAGCCCAGTCCATATTGATTGTATTGCCCTATACAGGCTTTCCATATTCCTCATTGGTAAGGCTCTGGAAAGGAGTAGTCAAAGTTGATGGTAGCTTGGCAGATAAAACTTCTAGTTGGCTTGATTTTGATGATTATAGGGTCTTTACAATTAATGATTCAAAATATCGATATCAGGATAACGCACAATTAGATAACTATGAAGGTGCCGCTGACTTTCCAAATGAGATCACCTTATTTGTCAGCGGAAACGAAATTCTAGAGCAGATGCAGTGTACAGTGGTTAAAGGTTACAAAGAACAACCGTCCAAAAAACTCCTTCAAAGATCTCAAGATGTTCACAAAAGGTTAGCTTGTAAAGGGCTCATCCTAGAACCAACGAGAGCCGATGATAGTATAGATGTCGATGCATGTCTGGGATTGCTTCAATTTGATAACGAATACGGTCAAGAAATATCTTTTGACCGACTTGGAATACACGCCTTCACATCAGGTTCCCAGACTTCGAAGGTGACGCTGAGAAATCCACGCAGGTCCGTGACAACAATCTTTATAGCTTCAAAAGAAAAACCCCTTGTAACGTACGTATACCTAAAAGATAAGATATTGAAATTTTTCTGCGACGATTCAGGTATAAAGATAACTCAAGTAAGAGAAAGAAAACAAGACGAACCTTATGGTAACAAAAAAATTATGCTAGAAATTCTCAAGACTAGGTTAGTAAAGGGAGAGATAACTGTAGAGGAATACGAGAGGGTGAAAAGGATAATCTTAGACGACGAAAATTATACGTCTAATTGGATATAGGCACACTGAAACCAATTATAAACAAGAAAAAAATGAATTTCGTTTCTGTTACTAAAATTCTTTATACTCTAGGTATTTACCATCCATTATTATTCTAACACGGGGTTCGCCATGGCTTCCAGTTATCCTTTCCAGCTTCATCGAAAAGTCGATTGCGCTCATGATCCCATCTCCTCCGCGTCCGATTTCATCAGCAAATAGCTCATTGAATACTTCCCTCAGAGCATCTCCGTAAAGACCTATGGCTTCTAATATTCTATATTTGAAAGGATCAGTTTCAGTTGGGTAGTTTGTTCTTATTGGATGTCTGAGAAAGGCCTTTTTCGTCTCTGAATCTAGGCCAAGGGTCTGAGCCAGCTTGTCAACATCCTTATAGCTAAGTTTATGCTGACCATGCATAGCAGACGCAACGAACATCGGATCCTTTCCCAGTAACTGTGCAACTTTAGTATAAGTTATTCCTTTTTCCTTCATGATGTCTCTAGCCCTTGTAAATGCATCTTCTCTAGCCTCTGGTGATTCCATAACTTCGGTTTTTGCCATAAGACTGATCTCAGGAGCATTCTCATTAGTATTTTTATTTTACAGCTGTTTAAATAGGCGTTACTAAGATTGCAGACCTGACAAGCCAAAAAACTAACTGTCTATATGGCTAATTTCACATCTGTTTATGGTTATAAATTTACTCGGCGCCTGGTAATTAATCATTATCCTTGTTTATCTTCATTTAGGTTAAGGAGTGTTATTAGTCACAAAACCTATCGTAGGTTATTATGACTTTAGCAACTGACCGGGGTATTGGAATAAATCAAGGTATAACCCTTTAATACTAACATCTATTTCTTTAATAATGAGTTCCATGTGTAAATCCTACCCTATGACTTCTGATGGAGTTACTTAATATGATAACGGATAGCGTGAAATTTGTAATTCTGGTAGTAGGACTACTGACCGTAGCAATATCGTCCATGCAGCAGTCCTCGATAGGACAGGAAACTAAAGACTTTTTTGCACTGAGCTGTAGCAATATAACCGGCCAAGTAAACGAGTTATTAGAATCAAAGGGTCCAGTACAACGTAACATGATCGATTTGAAGAACATGACATTTCTAATGAATCTCTATGGGGTCAAATGCTCTTAAAACAGATGATCACATAGTTAGTTAGCCTTATGAGAATACTAGGAATTACGATCACCATAATTATCTTAGGAATTTTACTGTATGTTAGCGACAATATTTTATTCGATGCAAAACAAGGGCTGATATCCTCTCATCGTAAGGCCTATGCAGAATCTAATCTAACCGCCAACTCTAGTCTTAGCATAGACGAAGAATATGAAGAGAATCTAGGCAAGATTATTGGAGCATGTTACCTTGATCCTCTGTGTTTCAAATTGGAAATTCCAGAAAACAGAAGCAGGTAATTCATATGAATAATCATTTTTTAGTGGTTTTTAGTCGATCGATAACTATCCTATGCCAATTTAAGCATGAATGCTCGAATTAACTATATCAATGTATTAGGTAAAAGAACGATATCTAATGAGTGGAAATATCGATAAAGAGATATCAGATCCATTACCTTACATTCCGAACTCACAATCACCTGATCCGAAGGTGCTTTCTCCTGGTCCTAATCCTACAACTTCGTCACCAAGCGCAGGCAAATCTGCAGTAACAAATCCTGCTACCACACAATCGCCGCCACCCTCTCCAGGAGATGAACAAGTTACAATACATGAGGAAGCCCCACCACCACCTCCTAGATTACTAGCAGGCATCTTCGGGCTACCTGATACGCTTAAGACTCTCAGCAGCTTGGGTGTCGCTAAATGCAAAGTAAATCCTGGTCAAGGAATTTTGATGGGATGGCAAGCCATGGC
Organism: uncultured Nitrososphaeraceae archaeon; assembly: GCA_964439995.1. Lineage (GTDB taxonomy): Archaea > Thermoproteota > Nitrososphaeria > Nitrososphaerales > Nitrososphaeraceae > TH5893. The sequence goes on along the minus strand of CAYTQD010000062.1, from coordinate 2,297 downwards.
CTATCTAGCATTCGCTGCTCTCTTTGCGTTTATAATCATGGCCGCTGTCGCTGCAGATCTGTCGCCGGGGCTTGGAAGATTCCTCATGTGGGTTGTTTTTCCCGGCACTGCCCTCGTAGCTGTGATTATATTCGGTGCTAATTTGGTAACAGGAGATTATATGACCGCAGGCATATCACTGATGTCTAGACAGGCCAAATGGAGAGAAGTATTTTATCAGTGGAGCATCACTCATTCGGGCCACTGGATAGCAGGCGTAGTACTTGGATGGATGATAATCATCGGGGCTAACCAATTAGCAGGCCCCGGACTCGGACCTCTGTTTTCAGGATTTCTGGTAGGAGTAGGAGAAGTAAAGGTACTAACATTAACCTGGGATGAGCTTTTCTGGCGAGCAATTTTTGCTAACTGGATGGTCACTATGGCAGTATGGGGAGCATTCAGAACACAGGAAGTAGTAGCAAAGATTTTACTAATCTCGTTTCCCTTAGGAACTTTCTTTGCAACAGGCTTTGAGCATAGCATTGTTAACCATTGGGTTCTAGCTGCGGCCATTTTTCAAGGAGCAGAGTATACATGGGGAGAAGCTTGGTGGAATAACCTGGTCCCGGTGACATTGGGCAATATTATCGGAGCCACATTCTTTATGGGCATGGTTTATTGGTATACAGGTGGCATGCAGACTTGGTTGTCCCCTGAAAAGTGGAGACAGCCTCATGGTATTTATCGGGACCTAGCTAGGGCCTTGAAGGATACTATCTCACTGATGATAGTCTTTACCGCAGTGGTACCTGCAGCAATAGGTGCAATACTATTATTCGGGATAGAACCAGCGATGGGGATATTACCTGGCACTAGTAACCCAAATTGGATAGAACCGATAATCGCGATCGGCTGGTTCGTTGGTATATCGCTCATAGTCAAATGGTTCCTATGGCCAAGGAAACCATGGTATAAAATACCTGCAACATAGGTTGGAATAATCATAATTTTTTTACTCCAATTTTTCACTGTGGTTAATGGCAGAGAATAATCATAATGCCTCTTGGTTCATGCTTCTTGGCTTCCTGATCGCAGGTACTAATTTTGACTAAACAACAGTAGTTTCAGATGGTATAATTACTAACAATAATGCTTAAATTGTATGTTTAAGCATAAATTAAAGTGGGACGTATGGAAATATCAAATCGGCTAAAAATTGGGGTTCTAGGTCTTGTTATAATGGCGATCTTAATTTCAAACCAGGATTTTTCCTACACGCACGGTCAAATGGATGGTAACCAAACAGGTAACCAAACAGGTAACCAAACAGGTAACCAAACCGGTAACCAAACTCTAGCGCAACAGGAGTTCGAAGAGGGGGAAGAGATTGGAGAGGAAGAAACGCTTTAGATTAAGTTACTAATTCTCCAATTTACGAAATGTCAGTGTACAATATAATTTAGTAGTTAACTTTCATCCTTTCTGCTCTTGTTATTATGCAGGCGTTTGGAGTGCTTACTAGGGTTTGCTTTTTCTGAATGATAACCCATACGCATGCCAGCACTGGTACTAGTACGTTCTTCTTGTGGAACATTTGCTTTTTCTGAATGATAACCCATACGCATGCCACCACTGGTACCAGGCGCTTCTGGACTGGCTCTTTCTGAATGATAACCCATACGCATGCCAGCACTTCTATCAGAATCGTCTTTTTTCTTTTGCTCCTGCTTTTTTTCAGTCCCTGAGCCCATGTTTTATTATACGTCTCAGATGCACTTAAATGTATATGGGGCAATAAGATTTCTTCGTTGAACGATTAGAATTTTTGCTCCTAACCTCTCTTTCGGCATGAACCACGGATTACTAGCCTATACATAAGAACCCGTCTAAGATGACATTGTCACTATTATCTGAACAACAAATTAATGTGAAATTCATCTGAATGATAGCGATGACTGACTAGGTTCTAAGATATAATCATGAAGATCTATTGGTTGGTGCCCTAAGTCATGAACCACAATTTTGCTTCATCACCATTTGGATTGTTGGCTTCTATATCGTGTGGACGTGAACATTAACGAAGGAGAGAAGGTGAAGGGTTGTTAGACAATACATAAGAAATCCATCATTAGTACGACATATACTAATGACAAGAACTATAAAACTAGGTTTCGAGGCGAAGATAAAAAGAGTGGTAGTAGCTCAATACCAGATCTTAATCTTTTTATAGAGATTCGTGATGGTCGCGTATCCTTCAATCAAAACTACGTTTCAACCTAAGAATAGATCATTATTCTTAGTGCGTTCCTTCACCA
>CAYTQD010000061.1:5977-8948 GCA_964439995.1 uncultured Nitrososphaeraceae archaeon | reverse complement strand
TTAAATCTTGGATATTAGTAATAGTAAAATACGGGACAGGTTATGTACTGTGAAAATCGGCGATAAAATTAGGCTTATTCGTACGGTCGACCCTCACGTCGGGATAAAGCCAGGCGATGTAGGCGAGGTTTTGGATGTCTCCATTTCGAAGGTCGCCGACATGGAAGGATTACGGTCAGTAATGTGGATACGATGGGAGAGTGGTAGGGAATGCGCAATAATTGATGGGATGGACTTGTTCGATAACATCTAAAACTTCAGATCATATGGCATTGATACACAGCTTGGAAGACTAGCTTAATTATATATTAATTCACTTTACGAGTCGATTGAAGTTTGGCTAACTATAGCAACTAACAATATTTCAGGGTACTATAGGTTAAGTATTTCCGCCTTTTGTACTAAGTTTATATGGTTAGTTTGTGTTACTTTCTTCTCAGTGGTCGAACAAGAGAACTGTACGGTAGGATTACCAAATGCCTCTGATAGTCAGTAGTGTAATTTTGGTCATAATTAGTACTTTAGCAATCTTTCCATATAGTCAAGCAGTAGCTCAGGACCATTTCTTAACTTATGAAGATACCACCCTAGAAACAAGTATACAGTTTCCTTCGAATTGGGAAAAGTCAGTAGTTGATAACTTCATTACCTTTAGAGCCCCACCTGAAACCGATACTCGTGTATATCCTGCCGCACTTGGTTTAAAAATTCAGGAATTGACCTCCAAAAGAGTTCCATTGCAAGAAATAACAGCCGTTCAGATGTCAGAATTAAAAAAAACGATCCCTAATCTAAAACTTTCAGAATCGACATCTGATACGTTGGCAGGCCGACCTGCTCATAAAGTAGTATTTACTGCCCTAGATAATAAACAAGTTGAACGTAAGGCCATGCAAATTTGGACAGTGATAGACAATAAGGCCATTTTGATTACCTACAAAGCGGAGCCCGACAAATACTCCAGTTACTTACCAATCATAAAAAGAATGATTAATTCCTTTCAAGTTAAAAGCTAGATGGCATGTAGGAGACGCAACCAAGATGCTGATAAGTGGAAATAGTAATAGGTTGGGAAAACATATCCCCGAGGCAAAATAGGAGAGCAACTTTGAGCGAAAGTTTCTGGAGAAATATAGAGGAGTATCGACAACTGGGTTTTGATCCTCTGAGATGGATTCCAACCTGCTCCAATCAATTAGATAATGATATCTTGCATGCCTCATTGGAGGCGCTCAAAAGAAGCACTATAAAGCTGGAGCCTAATTGGTTCGACTCATTTTATTATATGGATGGAAAGACTCCAGAACTTACACGAAGAGTCTATTACGATCTAGGTAATCCAATGATTGAAAAAGAAGCGCAGATTAAGCGTGCCCTTCTACTGTTCCGCATACACACCGATTTTGGTAGTGACAGTGTACTGCTTTCACAAATCATTAGTAGATTTCTAAAAAACTTTCACTCTAAAGTAATTGCAAAGAGGGTCGTCATGCCTTTGACGGTTAATATGAAATCTCAATTTGCTTTACTCGACTATATCAAGGTAAGTAGAGGCGATAAAGTAGGATACACATCTGCGAACAATTCTACTACACAGATAATAGACCCTACACTTAGTCCAGAATCTGAGCTTCATAGTAATATTGCACTAACCATGGCGATGGAAAATCTGAACCTACTTGGGTGTAGATCTGGTTTCCGAGTATTTCCAGTCTACGACGCTCCAACAGAGGGTCTATTAGATACAATCAGAAAAAATCTCGATACTTTCACATCCCGCTACAACATAGCCATGGACGATTATAGTTCTGTTAAATTAGGCAGTCTATTCTTCGGTGCCACTGCAATAGCAAACACATTGAAGGAACAGCCTATCAGGTACGAACAGGTTGAAGAAGGAATGCAAATACTTATTTCAAATAAATTGGGAACATTACCTGCTATGAGTGTCTACGTTATAGCTCAAATGAATGAGGAGATAATTACTAACTCTGAGAACAACAACATTTCATTACATTCTCTTATCACTGCAAAAGAGGAGGTCATCAAGAGTCTAAGCGAACCTCATTTCTCCCTGGGAAAGGTGGTTTCTAAATATTGTCCAGTCTTTGGTTCCCCATATGACAGAGATCCGCATATAACTGCTGTCTATCCTATTATGGCAGATGGTTTATTTGCAGTAGCCAGATTCTCAAAACATCTTAATGCCAAGCTAGTGATTAATAACCTGCCAATGAAATTTGATGAAATTGCTAAGTTTGCGAGAAAAGAACTTCTAGTCAAGAATGCAACTGCTGCATCAGTAGGGTGTCATATGATAGTGGCAACAAAGGACGTAACCAGATTGGTCTTAGAAGACTTACAAAAACATAACTTTGAACCTTCGGTAATTGGTTACGTAGCAAACAAAGGGGGTTCAGGCTTAATAATCGAAGAGGATATTAATAAATATCTAACTTCTAACGCAAAACAAAAAATTGAGGTTACATCATAGTACGAGTTAATGATTTATGAAACGAAGTTGTGCTGTATCTTCCATTACATATCAACTATAATAATACTAGCCAGGTCAAACGCCCATTCTGAGGCTACTCACTAGTGATCTTATCATTTTGTTTGGACAGGCTAGTTTTAATTATTGGATTTAGTATCAATTGATAGAAGATGGGATGATTTTATCTGCAGATTATTGATTGCCATGTCCACGTAAACCAATACGAGAGTATAGACAGAGGAAAATTTCTTTCCTTAGAAGAAAGAATCAAGGCGTTACTAGAATCTATGGACATTAATGGTGTCGATTATTCCATTATACTTTCATCTTACAAAATCGATGAAAATAGGCCTGCTACATCCAAGATTCTGGAGACAGTAAGAAAGTATTACAATAAACTTGGCGTCGTTGCGGGCTTCACAATCGATAATCACACTAATGAGGATTTGAAGAACTGTAAGATATAGCTAAAGGATG
>CAYTQD010000061.1:0-5967 GCA_964439995.1 uncultured Nitrososphaeraceae archaeon | reverse complement strand
TATTGTGGATATGAGCATTATTACCCGTCTAATGAGGGATATCAACGAATTTATGATATGTGTGTAGAATTCGGATCTCCTCTAATGATTCATACTGGAAATACACTATCAGAAACGGCCAAATTAAGATTCTCTCACCCCTTGAATATCGATGACGTTGCAGTCGAAAATCCAGAATTAAAGATAATTATGTGTCATCTGGGAAATCCTTGGATATTAGATTGTCAGGAAGTAATGTACAAGAATAAAAATGTGTATGCAGATATTTCTGGTCTAGTAAGTGGTGGCTTTACACAGTTATCTCAAGAGCATTATACGACTAAATTGAGAGACTTGTTATGCTACATAGGTGAGGAGCACCATCTATTATATGGAAGTGATTGGCCTATTTGCGATATGGGCTCTTACTTACGCTTTGTTCAAAAGTTGGAATTAGGTCAAGATCCATTTAACCTTCTGATGTCTAGGAACGCAAAATGCGTCTATGGCTTATAACAAACCCGACCTAGACTCAAAGTGATAATGCATCTTGGGTCCATATTTCTAAAAGACAAGCATGATCTTTACCAACCTCTTATCATATGATAAAAGTTATCCCGTTCAGCGACATTAAAGCCGACCTGTTTCACAGCATTTATGATTTTCTGCGATGTCAACTCTGTGGATGCTGCCCCCGTCGCACTCACCACTTCCTCTCCTATTAGAGTACCTCCAAAGTCATCAGCACCATAATTTAGTGCGAGCTGTGCCATGCCTATTCCATTTGTTAACCAAGAGGATTGCAGATGGTCAATTATCCCATAATACATTATCCTTGATATCGCAACCATCTTTAACAGGCGTAGGCCACCAGAAGGATATTTTATCATCCCCTCACCTTTTATTTCTGTTTTATTTGGTTCGAAGCTCCAAGGAATAAATGCCATAAATCCCTTAGTTTTTTTCTGCAGCTGTGCAATTTTCATAATATGTCTGGCCTGTTGTTCTTCGCTCTCAACTGTGCCATACATCATTGTGGCAGAGGATTGTAACCCCAGATTGTGGGACTCCTCCATTATTCTAAGCCAATCATCGCTCTTAATTTTCAGAGGACTAATCTCTGACTTCACATTATCATCAAGAATTTCTGCACCGGCACCAGGAAGGGAATCAAGTCCAGCTGCTTGTAGCCTAGCAAGTACTTCTTTCGTACTACTTCTCTCAACCTTAGCTATCATGTCAATTTCTGATGCTGATAATCCATGGATTCCTAATTCAGGAAATTTTTTCTTAATGGCACTAAAGGCCTCCTCGTAATATTCAATCCTCAAATTTGGGTTATGACCTCCCTGAATCAATACCTGGGTAATACCAAGCATTTCTCTGGACATCGCCACACGTCGCACGATTTCCTCTAAGGGAAGTGTATACGCTTCTACATCGCCTGGCTTACGATAGAAGGCGCAAAATTTGCAGTAGGTGATACAAACATTTGTGTAATTTAAGATTATGTTGTTAATAAAAGTCACAGTATTCCCATAGAGTCTCTGTCGCAGAATATTTCCGACTAGCCCCAGGGCATATACGCTTTCAGACCTAATGAGCCTGATACATTCATTTACTGCTAGACTTTGGCCTTGGCCATCCAATACATTGTCTAAAATATCACTCACATCGGTCTTGTTGATCAGGTTCTGTACCAGACTATTTTTCAATACCGATATAGTGTTGGATATTGATACATTTAATTCTTACAAAAAGGGATCGTAGTAGTGGAAACATATGATATAGTATGATTTTTTGGGCGATTATCATCTGGTGTATCAAAAACATCGGCACGTCCTTAAAGAGCGTATCTTGGGAGTATCTCAATGTGCAAGAGTTGATGTTTGCAATATGTACATTTCGGGTCAATGACCTCCCCCTTCCCCCATCTCGGATCCCAGTTTTATTAGATATGATAATAATTGGCTATTGTGTTGAATCTATGGTATACCAATAATACACCAGATTCTGAACTAAAAAAGAGCAAGTCTGTGCTCCATCCTTTTTCGCTAAGAGGGTCTGAAAGGCTCACTATTAATCCATATCAGGGATGCCATCATAGGTGTGGTTACTGTTACGCGACGTATGAATGGTCACCTGAATTCTATGATAAAATATATTCTAAAAGTAATGCCCCAGAAATATTAGAGAATCAATTAAAATCTTGGAAGTCTGAAACTATAGAACCTGTGATGATTTCTTCAGCTACCGATGCATACCAACCATCTGAACTAAAGTTTGAATTAACAAGAAAGTGCATTAAAGTATTGCAAAGGTACAATATCCCTTACTACGTCTTTACAAAGTCGACAATAATATCAAGGGACTTAGATCTTTATAGACAATATAGGGAGAATTGCTTCGTAGTATGGTCTATTACGACTTGTGAGGAAACAATTCGAAGAATAGTAGAACCTGGAACACCATCTTCAAACGCTATTTTTTCAGTCATAAGGAAGTTCTGCGATGCAGGCATACGCTGTGGAGTAAATATCGATCCAATCATACCGCTTCTAACAGATTCACAAGAGAATATGGAATCTATACTCGACAGGTGTACCAGTTCGGGAGTCGGATATGTTTCTGGTGCGATTTTAAGACTAAGAGCAGACATCTGGGAAAGGATGAAAACTATTCTTACTCTCTTTGACATGAGAGACCGAATTCGAGAATATTGTAGGATTTTCCGTTTTACAGAACCTCTTACTTCAAGATATAATATTTCAGCATCTCAATCTTACTCAGGATCATTATTGGAGAATTTAAGAGAGAAAGTCCTCAGAAGAGGCATTTCTTTCGACCTTCCTGAGTTGGTTGGAGTTCGATCCGTAAAGAACAGAGGAACCTTTTCTAATGATAAAAATCAACAACAACCAACGCTAATGGATTATATTTAGATATCACCGACCTACCTCCAATTCGATCTAATACAGAGGAATTGGGAGAAGCAGAGTACGTATCCTGTTATCCCATTTTTCTACCAACTAACCAGCAATCTACGAGTCTATCAGCCCGGATTTACAAAGGTCATAAACAATTTGACATCTGATGGTATTAAATACCATTCATTGGTAAGGTATAAATACTGTCCTTGCCTATAGATTGACATGTCTAAAAAAGAACATGAATCAACTACCACCACCACCACCAACGCACCAGCTTCACAACTACGAAGAGAGCATCAAGAACAGGTGAATAAGGCATTGGATCAAATTAGGGACAACATTAGGAAGACTACCAATAAGGCAAAAAAAGACGTTTCAGAATATAATCAACAGGTTACAACTTTGCAGGAGAGCGCAATCGAAACGACTGCGGACATTGCCGAAAGATATATTGAATCACAAAGAGAAATAATCAACTCGTTTAATCAAGCACTATGGACTCCATACTTAGAAAATGTCGTCGATAGGACAGCTGCATTTCCAAGAGCGTTTTCTCCCCCACAAACTGAGGTATATACCAATATAGCGAGCAACATATTTGACAATCTTGTAACGGCTACCCAACTAGTGAATAAAACTGTGTTTACAAATGCGGAACTGCTTAACACGTCGCTTGCGCAGGCAAGAACTAGCGCCGGAGAATATTCGAGAATAGGAGTAAATGCTGCCAAGAACTTTTACGAAGCGGCAAACGAAGTAGCAGAAATAGGATTTTCCACAGTATCAACACGAAGACAATAACTAGGAAAAGTGCTAATTTTTTCGCCTTTTTCCCTAGAAGGAAGAATTCTTGTTGAGAGCAAGTTTATCTAAAACCTAGTTATATGTTCAGTTTTGTCCAGATTCAGTAATTGCTTTTATTTTTTTTGAGTTAAAGTTCTTCTGAGTTAAAACATCTATAGTAGATCTTAAGTGATTATTTTAGTATCCAATAAATTCTTCGATCTTAATTTTTTGCTCTGAAACGTTTAAGTCCTCGTGCAGCAGCTTACGTATGGCACTCAGCATTCCAGGTGGTCCACAAATATAAAATCTTGAATTGTCTAATTCATAATTAGTCAGATATTTGGTCAGCATAACTTTATCTATGTAGCCGATTTCTCCTGTTCAAATGTTAGACTCACTAGGAGATATATAAGATCCATTATTCGCTTCACCCGTAATAGTGTAAATAATGTTCAAATTTTTATTTGCTCGTACACATTCATCTAGGTCTTTCTTCTACAGTATGTTCTTCTCATTTCTGTTAGAATCGAACATCACAACTTTTCTAGATATCTGTTTGTCTGATGCATATTCGATCATACTTCTAAACGGAGTAACACCTATACCACCTGAGAGAAATAAGACAGGTCCTATACTATCATCCTCGGGTAGAACGAATTTTCCTATTGGAGCCGTAATATTAACCAGAGTCCCTATATCTAGATCAGCAAGTTTCTTTTTAAACAGCGTGTCCCTTATCCTAGTACTAATCAAGATGAATTCTTCTGTTGGAGAAGAAGCAATCGTAAAGGACCTTACTGGTCCCTCAGGGTCATCCTTTGTTCCAAGGTCTACTACAGCATACTGTCCAGCTTTGTAATCCAAATGAATCTGCTGCCGGTCATCACTGCGACTAAATTTAAAGGACATTATATCAGTACCCGTATGTGAAGTACTATCTAGCAATTCTAGTTGAAACTTAGTGGGTCTTGCAGACATATTTAATTTGGCAGATATGCTTGTAGTAGATCAAGATCGGTACTAGTAATTCAAACCTGGTCTCCTCTTTCGTTGCGGCTACTAAACTTCAACGTAGACCGCATCATCTTCTACCATTACTTTGAACGATCCTAATGGTTCGAGTTTCTGCGGAAACCAATTCAAGTTGCCAGTAGTAACATCCCATCTTGAGCCATGCCAAGGACAAGTTAATTCGCTGCCGTTCAGTTCACCCTCATGAAGTTCTGCTCCTTGGTGGGTACAAGTGTTGCTTGTAGCATAATATTTTCCTTTTACATTCGCAATTAGAATGTCCTTATCACCAGCAACCACATGGGTCATTTTTCCTTCAGGGATCTCCGAAGTCTTCCCTACACTAACCTTTACCATAGCTATTCTATTTTAGTTTGTATCACTTCTACATATACCTTCTTTACTAATTCTTCAACATGCTTCAATAGATATTCAGGAATGGCTGGGAAGTAGTAGATAACTAAACACCTTTTACTATATCCCTCTGCAGCCCTATTCTTATGTTAACTTGAGGATACAGTAGTTGTTACTGGCTAGTTTAACTAATAGCCGAACTCCTCTGTAGCCGTAGTAGTCAGATAGTACCACCTGTTTGCATCAAATCCAGCGTTTGAACATTCCCACAAATATATAGAAGAGTGTTATTATCTCAAACCGGCCAGCTATCATGTTGAAGACAAGGAGAACCTTCGAACTAGAATCCATGTCTGCAGATGTTATTCCTGTAGATATCCCAGTGGTAGTGAGGGCAGATATGGATTCAAATATAGAATCGTCAAGACTATAGCCCTCGTTAACATTTAGAATCAATCCTCCTAGGAGGGATAAAACAACAAACAGTATAATAATACGGAGAGCTTCCTTTACCTCTTTCCCGGGAATAATAAAAGAGGTTCTGTCAGTTTTCTTTTCAGTAGCGAGGATTGAAGGTAGATGGTTTCCACCATGGTGACGATATCGAATAGAAGTTATCCCAGTAATAGTATGGTTAATGTTGATTCTTAAATGGAATAACCTCCGAAAGATCAAGACAATTCTGTCGATCTTTATTCCTCCAGCAGTAGAGAAGGCTAGTCCGCCTACCAACATAAGAGTCATTAAGAATATTTTTGCCTGTACGGAGTATGTTCCTGCACCATCATCAAGCATTAACCCAGTTGTTGTAGATGCACTTATTGCATTGAAAGCAGAGGATAGGAAAGAATCCGATGTCCAATATGAAAATTCAAGAGTATGAAACAATAGAATAGATGCGACAAGG
>CAYTQD010000060.1:0-9064 GCA_964439995.1 uncultured Nitrososphaeraceae archaeon | reverse complement strand
GATTAAACTTAGGAGCTTATGGAGGTTTTTAATCTAATACGGAGTGCCTTTTGCTCTTTGATTTTTGAAGGCTTCAATATACCATTCAAATTCATCAAGAAATCGCATGAGTCTTTTATGATACCTCTCATCCACTAATTTACCGTATTCATCAAAAACATCTTGTACCCTTGATATTGGAAATGATGAAGATATGGATGGTGCTCCAAGCTCTGCGAATATATGGCGCAGATGTTGTGCTGCATTCACGCCACCAAAACCGCCGGCGGAATAAGAGACGATAGCAGAAGGTTTAAAATAATATTCTTCTAAAAAATAATCTAGTGTATTCTTCATTGCAGCTGATGTGCTATGATTGTATTCTGGAGTGACGGAAAGGTAGCCTTCTGCATCCTTAATTTCATTCCTAAGGTTTTTCAACTTCTCTGAAGGATTTTCCATCTCTTTATACATCCTATCAAGTAAAGGTAAGTTAAGTTCCAGAGGGTCAATGAAAAATACAATGTGGTTACGGTTCTTCAATTTCTCTTCTAACCAGCGGGCAACTTTGATCCCTTGGCGATCTCGTCTGACTGATCCAACTATTAAAGCAATTTTAGCCATATTATCTGTCGTGTTCTTCTTAACTTCTATTAATATTACTCTATATCTACTGGACTGTTAAAACTGTGGGTGCTTACTAGTGATATTGAGCACAATTCCTGTCGTCATCACCAAGAGATTGAACAGAGCCTTAGGTGTTAAAGCCGAGCTGATAATTAGTGTTCAGAACGTATTTCGGTTTACAAAATATGTCAATAGAAGTTTACAAATGACACTGCCTGCCATTAATAATTGATACAGAACCTTTAAAGCTCAGAATAGAACCCTATTACATGCAGTGACCCAATTCTGACGGGCCCGCTATGATATCACTCCTAAAATCGGATTGTTGATAAAATAGGAGTGAAATAGAAAAGAGAGGTAATGGAGATGTTTTCGGTATTGCTATCTAATATCTGACTGAGTTTAAAGTTATCTTTTATATCACATTATAGGTAGAACCCTTCTAAAAAGAACTGATAAAGGGGCCGGCCCAGAGGGTTCCGAGAGAAAAACTTCAGAAAACAGACTCCTTAGCTCATTATAACAACATAAAAGTAACAGTTAACTTACAAGGCATTAGCTGACGCTAGAAGCCAATCTAGTTATCTCTGAAATAATATTGGCATGGTTTGCATTTGGTTCTGTCGTCACGTATACAAGATGTCTGTCCCCAAAAGGCATAGTAATGCGTTTGATCTTTTCGTACTCTGCAAGCACATACTTGCCCCTTCCTATCTTCTGCGCAAGCTGGCTTCTTGACTTCCAAGCATTCACTGCCATTTCAAGTGACTTTTTGCTTTCATCTGGAGTAAGTAGATTGGTGACGCCAGATCGATGATCAGAGTACATTATCTTGCCGTCAGTATCACATATGGTGACCATACGGATATTTCTGTCTATGTTCATGACGTCTTGGTGTATCTTTTGGTAATTCATTAACATTCTATAATAATACAAGATCTAGTTAAACTTTAAACGGTGGATTCATAGGAATGTTACATCTACTACTGATTGTGATCATTATCTTCTACAAGGATTTGTAAAGCCAAGAGAGGTCGCTTAATCAGTGTCAAAATAACGAGATCAAATATATTACATTAGAAATCTGGTCTCACCTGATACACACATGATAAAGAGGATAGTAGTTTCTAGTTAGTCTGGCTGGAATGTGGTTACAAGTTTTTCACAAACCCGACACCGCATAGATATCATACTGTTAAGGAGTCTTCAACTTCTAAAGAATGAATGAATGTACTAAGGCGCAGTAAATTTTGATATCACACTATTCTGCATCACATCGATTCTAGGGACTATTCCGATACTGCTTTTCATTCCGGCCTTCATCCAGTTGGCCAAGAAATTAGACCACTTCTCACCTAGCTCATGTATCAAAGTTATTGTGTATTCTCTGCCTTCCTGTTCGATTTCATATTGAGCAAAACCACCATGCTTGCAAATAAGGGAGATATATTTTAAATAGTTTTCAAGTGTGTTTTTCTTGAACCAGAAGAATATGAACTGGCTTGGCACCTTGTCACCAAGCTCTTGAGAAACGTCGGTTACCTTATCATCATCAATTGCGGAAACCAATGTTTTGAAGCTCTCCTTCTTCATTGTTATTACATTGAATTTTTCAACGTATCTATCCCATTCTGCATATTTTATGAGAATAATTGACAGAAGCGAATTTACGCTAATGCCTTTGGATTTTGCATCTTCTTGTAGTAATGCATCAAGCTCTTCTTCTAGTCGAAATGTTCGTAAGCGCGTTTTTCTTGATCTTTGCATGAGCAGATCAAATTGTAATACAATGTATTACAATTTAAACACTTGTTAGCCATGTATACATCGTAGATATTAGTGATTTCCTGAGAATACCTAATGAACAAAGATGCAAGACAAAAAAAGGAGAATATTGATGGTGGTGTCAAATTCTACAACTTCTACTACTACAGGTTGGCCAGTTGGTTTTTGGTCCGCTGAGCTGACGCATGCATACAAATTGTTCATAGACAATGGATATGAGGTTACTATCGCAAGCCCTAAGGGCGGAAAGGTAGAGATTGATGCCCTAAGTGATCCGCGAGACTCGAGTGGCTACTCAAAGAATGATACGATTAGTTTAGAATTCCTTGAAGATGGAGACTTCATGAGTTTCCTTCACAACACCAAGAAAGTAAGCGATTTTTCATCCGATGATTTTGATGCCATTGTAGTTGTTGGCGGTCAAGGTCCAATGTTTACGTTTAAGGGAGAAACTGGCCTTCATAATACTTTCTTGGAATTCTATAAGAAGGGAAAGATTTCAGCTGCACTATGTCATGGAACATCCTTACTCCTTTACCTAAAAGATAAGGGTGGAAAGCCCCTAATTCAAGGCAAAAAGATAACAGGTTTCACAGATGAAGAGGAGGACTTTGCTGACAAAGCTGTTGGCAAGAAAGTGATGCCTTTCCGAATTGAGGATGAAGCTAAGAAACTTGGTGCAGAATTCCAGAAGGTTAATGCATTTGAACCATTTGCAATAAAGGATGGCAACCTCATAACGGGCCAACAGCAGCATTCTGGAGCTGAAGTCGCTAAACTGATTATTGATTCTCTTGGTAAATAAATTCTCTAAAAATAGTAAGAATAGGAGTGTATAACTTCAATGAGCCACAATGAAAATGTCACTGTGGTTGTTACTCGTAAAGTTAAGCGTAGCCGCGAATCTGATTATGAAGATTGGCTTAGGCGGCTATTGGAAGAGGCCAAGTACATGAAAGGATATCTTGGTGCAACGATCCAGAAACCGGCACCTGGATCCACAGAATATACAAGTGTTTTTAGATTTGATACCGTTGACAATTTGCGCAAATTTGAAGATTCAGAGTTGCGTTCTAGGTATCTGCGCGAGGTAGTAGATTATGTTGATGCAGATGCAATCTGGAAAAAGTTTACCGGATTGGAATTATGGTTCTCGCCACCAAAGGGTGCCATAATTCCGCAACCATCTCGTTTTAGGATAGCACTTGTGATGATAGCTGTGATATTCGGACTTGTACTCTCAATAGGTCAAGTTGTTGGTATGGTTGCGGCGGAAGTTCCTCCATATATCAGGCTTTTTGTGACTATATCCATTGAGATTTTCTTAATGACTTACGTTCTTATGCCCCGCATTACTAAGCTGCTAGCAAAATGGATCTACCCCTCTTCAAAAACTGCAGCTGCAAGTTAACTGTGCATTAGTACATATAAAGATCAGTTGACACACCATAAAAAAGATGTGTTGATCACTTTTTCTGACATGCTGCAGAAAAATGTAAGCCCTTCTACACTAGGAAGTGTGGACGATCGTATACTTCAGATGAAATTTTTTGTCAGTATACAATCGACTATTTTCTACTTCTCTGTTGCTTCAATGGCATTTTACGTGATACATACCATGTGTTACCCAAGAGATTCTTCTTCTTATCAAATTGACACAACGCGGGTCATCTATTGTGACAGTTATTCATACAATGGGAGGTCCCAGAGGGCTCCTGAGGAAAAACCTTCAAAATTTAGACTCAATGCACATAGACAGGCTTCTATTTTTGAATAGCATATCTTAAATGGCTTATGCTACAAGTGAGTAGCTTATGAACTGTTGTTATTAAGAAAAGGTCATTTATAGGCTAGGTATTGCAAGAGAGTGGGTGAATCGCCGCAATGACTAATCAGCTAATAACACCCTGGACCTTTATATGTCTGAACTCTTATTACTATTTTTTGTCTCTTGACATCTTCTGAACGAAAAACAGAAGTGCTTTATGGAGCCGATAATGCTGTACAGAGGGGAGTTTATTTTATGTCCAATGTAAAAAAGAAGATGGATATTTGGTTTGATAACAGAGCACCTTCGATAGTTATTAACATAGATGAATACAGAAACGGTTATGGGGACATTAAGAGACGAGGCGGAAAAATCAGACTTCTCACTGAAATTACAAGTGAAAACGTCAATTACTGCAAACAACTTATGAATTTAGTTGATGAACTTCGACATGTAGATGGAATTAAAGGTGGCCTTGCAGTAAGCGAAACAGAGTTCATGGCCACTACGATACTAGAAGAAGCAAAACCTCTGACACAAGTAATCTATAGTAACGTCAAAGAAATGGTAGAGCAGGGACAATACATCTTCGACTCTTTTTGGGCTAGCACTGCAGCGATACCTGCCAAGCAGAGAATAAATGAAATAGAGCAGGGCACCATTAGGGAAATCATAGAGACTATAAGAGATCAAGCCGAGACGCAAAAACGTCTTCTTGACTTGGTCAGACTTGCTTCGGATGAGATTTTGATAATACTTCCAACTGCCAAAACATTTTACATACAGGAACATCTAGGGCTAATAAAGTTGCTAACAGAAGCTGCTCGAGAACGCGGCGTGAGAATCAGGCTCCTAGCTGATAGAGACAGCTTAGTATCAGCGGAATTAGAGGAATTGAGAGGAAATTGGGAAGCTATCGATATCCAGCCTCTCCAAACAGCTCTGCAAACAATGCTCTTGCTGATTGTAGTTGACAAGACACTATGTCTTGCCATAGAACTAAAAGAGGATACGGAAGATCTGCCCGACGCGATCGGACTAGCCACATACACTAACAGTGAATCAACCGTATTAACGTACGCTTCGATATTTGAGAACCTGTGGATTCAGGAAGAGTTGCGCAGGACAAAAGAGGAAAAGTCCAGTCAGGCATGATAGCCTTATTCAGAATCCAAGGTCATATGAGACTCTCTCAAGGCCAGCCGGTTTGCCGCGTCATTGCTTAATGTTCCTCCATCTATTGCAGTCATAGCCAGTTTTTCTGGGACTAGTTGTTGTTGTAGCATGCGCGCGGACTGTGCTAATCCTGATGCGGCAGTCTTTTCTACAGGCTCTTTATCTGCTGAAATGCGTCCTAATGCGGCTATAAACTCATCAAGAGCAGCTACTGCTTTCTGGGGATGTTCATGTTTGACGTATGCCAACGCTGCAGACAATTTTTGCTCAAGTAAACCTTTTTCATTTGCATTCAGCGCACTTCTATCGCCTAGATCCATTGTTGCATTTTGCAGTAATGCTATCTGTATTGAAATCTTTGTATCGCGGTAGCCAGCTCTTTCCAGCTCACTAATCGTCTTTGAAGAAAACTCAAATGCCTTGCCAAAAATTGTATTACCATCGTCTCTGCGATCTATATATACTACTTTGGTTATGTCAGCCCTTCCATCCAAAATATCCCTGTAGGTTCTTTTTTCTCCTGCGCGCTTTTTACTTTTTGTCTTCTTGTTTAGAAGATTTTCAAGGTCGGCTTTGAATGCAGAATCATGCTCAGCATGCTTGTATCCTATGTTTATTAGCTGCTCGATTAGCTCTAAATAGTCTGTAGTCATTTCCGCTACCTTAACATCATATTTAGTCCTGTCATGGAACTTTATGTCGATCTCTCTGTCTTGAATGGCGTCTGCATCCACAGGCACCTCCTTTTCGACAGAAGGATACAGGTTGACAATGTAAACCTCTAGGTCGGGAGCAAGAGTTACCTTGTTGACTCCTCCATCCAGTTCAACGGTTTCCTTTCTTACATTCTGCCAGTAGTGTTTATGCATATGGAAAAGTTCTCTCAGCGGTGTGTTACTGAGATATGCACCATCCCAGAACAAGCGAGATTCTCCTTTTTCCTCTTCTGCGTGGCTGTATTTGACTTCCATTTCTGGGTATTTGTATCGTAGATGTGTTGACATACTAGCTACCACATGATCAATTGTGATTCCTTCTGGATACTCTATTACGCGCTTGAATTCATTGTCTCCGTACGCCGTTACGCATACGTTAGCTTGATCGTGGTAGCTGTCAAACGCAACAGCAGTCGTAGCATCTAACATATCTACACTTACTAGGATAAGACGGGGCTCAAGTTTGTCAAGACTAGTTTTTATTGGATTATTCTTGTAGTCCCAGTATCTTTTTACTGTTCTGGCAAGTGGAGTGTTATCAAACCTAGTAAAGGTGGGGCTAAGACTCAGAGGGAACTTCATATCAGGTTGAGCAATTCCAGGTAGGAGAACCCTAGGCACACCATAAAATAGAGAAGCAGCGTAATTGTAATACCTTCTGGCAGCTTCTGACGTAGCCAGTGAGCCGTAGTTCTCAGGCCAGTAGAAATAAGCCGATATATATGGCCATTCTTCTTTCCAATTTTCGTTCCAGCTCACTAATCGGAAGTACGGCCACTCTTCTTTGAAGACAGGAAGGAATGGCCAAGTCCAATGCCATCTATGACTAATTTGCCTCTGCACTATTTCTATCATCTGCTTGTAATTCTTAACCCAAGTGTCTGTCATGTTCTTTTCATGATCCCATACGACGCTCAGCAGCACTCCTCCAAGGTCAGCAGCAATTTTACAGTTGCTCAACCAGCTTGAGGTTAAAGGATTGTCGTGCATCCATTTTGGTACCAGCGTCAACGGATCTGATATATCTCCCCAGAATTTTTCAAGCTCTAGCACAGAATATTGCCACATCTCTGTCTGACTTGCTTCAGGATGATTTCTCTTGTAGTTTAACACGGTGCCAACTATTATTGCAGCATTTACCGCTCCAATTGAGGTACCTGCAACTATATCAAACAGCATTCTGTTATTTTCATTCTTTTTTGCTAGATCCTCGCAAAGAGCTTTAAAGACTCCTAATTCATATGCTCCAAGGGCTCCTCCTCCCTGAAGTACAAGCGCCCTCTGGACAATTTTGACTACAACCTGCTCTCGATGAGGTTCGCTCAAAATGCCGCCGCTATCTCTAATGACCAGCTGGAATTTTAAAATTACATGGTTTTTATTGGGACTGCTACTAAGATCTATATAAGGGGCAGTAAAAGTTGGTATTTCACTCTTTTCGTTATTCAAAGTAACTGGGGGCCCTTCTATCTGCTCCCACAAAAAATACACCCTGTCCTCGGCCTTGATAGGTCTTGTAGCAGTTGTAGATGCTGCCAAATTACTATTGTTATTGCCGTTATTGTTAAAGTACTCAAAATAACTTTGACTGCCATCAAGCTGTACCCTTGAACCTTCTGTAACAACGCCGATTGGGGCTATGTATGCTATGAGTTTGTACCCTCTTGGCGTCCCGACTTCGTCATCTTCTTGTTTTTTTGACATGATTTCTAAGGCACACATTTTGCTTATATGGAGATTCATTCTCAGAACTTTGACCCTTATCTAGAATGGTATTGCCTATTTGTGCAGTCTAAACGAAACTCCAGGGAAAATAGAAATGATGAGCTTCAATCTATCTGTTATTGCTAGTCAAAATAGCTCATATTGGGATTGTTCATTATTATTCGGGACTCAAGTAATATATTGAAGTTAGTTAGTTTTTATTCTTTTCCAGCGCAAACATGTTTTTGTTCTTCGAGTGGAGTTATATCAAAATGTGGAATCAAGGGGGTATGAATCTATATTATTCCGAAGGTAGAAGATCGGGAAAGAGACTGATATAAGCCAAGTTTGATGTGCCCCATATTTTGATCTTATTCTTTCGATCAATAAGCTCTCTAGAGAACATTATTGATACAAAAGGAGGGCCCAGAGGGATCCGGCATAAAAAACTTCAAAATAGAGACCGGATCATCGATTGGATAGGATGAAAGTACGTCTGGGCATTTGTATGTGCAGTATTAGTTATGGATTGCTATTGGTATGAGTGCGGTCACTTTGATGAAAAAAGCATGGGAGGAAAAGAGTTCTTCCAGTATTATGTCCAATTCTTATCTCAATTGAAAGATGCTTTAATTTTTCATCCTACACTGCTTCACTGAAACACCGGCGCGTCGATTCCCCAGCTCTATTTTTTTAGAGGCTTTATTCGAATATACGTAGTGGATGGATGATCAGTTTGTTGCATGTATCCATCCTGACGGGTAACTATGTCAGCTATTCCATAAATTCTTATTCCGCGCGGTTACCACGGATTCACCGACTTTAAATCATCAACGACAGTAAGGCTACTCTAGGATTTTCTGGGCATTCTTATATTTAGTATATTTGAGAAGGTTCATTCCGCTAACGCAAAGTACTCACCATCAAAATCGAACCCCACAGGCACAACATCTGGTTGGATAAAACCTTCTCTTGATGATGCTGTGGCTATCCTTGCAAGACGTTGTGAACTAAGGTACTCTGTCTCTTTCTAAGAAAATATTAGATCAGGTATTATTGTTAACAGCTTCCATTTTTGATGCTTCGATAAGGTATTCCACTTTTCGTACATTAATTATTTTATCACATGAACACATTTAAGGATGGTAGTAATATAATGCTAACCAACTCTTTGTGAATGTATTGTTTTGTATCCGAATTTAACCCGGGACTGATTATCGCTGACCTTGTCTCGAGATTCCTTCCACATTTATCCGAGATACATCTCCTGGTACGTCATATTACTAGCGTGCTTGTACTATAAGCAAGT
>CAYTQD010000059.1:0-9238 GCA_964439995.1 uncultured Nitrososphaeraceae archaeon | reverse complement strand
CGGGCTCGGAGGGATTTGAACCCTCGACCTGACGCTTAGGAGGCGTCCGCGCTATCCATTCTACGCCATGTATTTATCTCATAGTAAATCCAGTCTGCGCTACGAGCCCACCGCAAACTGCTGTAGAGCGTGGCCAGTTGTCTGTATCTTCATACTGGAGAAATATAATTGTCGCCTCTCCTCTCAGGCCAATTTAATCGCTTAGAAAAAAAACTAAATAATCTGCAGATCTTTGCCAAAAATGTGCTGCGGAGTATGCGAAGGAAAGTGTCACTGGTGGTGCTGGTAGGTGTGTCAGTCGGCCTTACGGCAATCCTCACTCGTACAGATCTCGACATCTTTTTTGTATACCCGCAGAAAAATCCTGTGATAGCAATTCCAGACAGTCATTTAAAAGTACATACGGTAGCAGAACCGCTCTCATCCCCTACCAGTATGGCATTTGTCGACAACAACAATATGCTAGTTCTGGAAAGGGAGGGAAAGGTTCGCCTTATCTCCGATGGAATTCTGCACGAGGAACCTGTGCTAACCGTACCTGTAAATACTGAAGGAGAGAGGGGCTTACTTGGAATAGCGGCATTGATCCGCGATCAAAATTCTGACTTCGTATTCCTCTACTACACGGAAGGAGTCGATGGTGAACCCTTAAGAAACAGGATCTACAGATATGAATGGGACGGGCATAGGCTCTTTAACCCTTTTCTAGTACTAGATCTGCCGGCAATGCCAGGACCCTACCATGACGGTGGAAAACTAGCCATAGGTCCAGACAACAGCCTCTATGTCGTGATTGGAGATCTAAGTTCAGTTGATGGTCCGCTTCAGAATCTTAGAACAAGTGGGAATCCACGCAATGATACATCTGTAATATTAAGAATTCCTTTGTACAACACTGCTGTCAATATGTCATTTCCAACCAACATTAATAGCAAGAACAGTCAATATTACCTTGCATATGGCATCAGGAACAGCTTCGGACTAACGTTTGACCCTCTCACTGGCAACCTTTGGGATACAGAAAACGGCGAAGACGACTATGATGAAATAAACCTGGTACAACCAGGATTTAATAGTGGTTGGTACAAGGTTATGGGCCCAATATCAAGGACCAATCTGACCGAGCACGAACTGGTTCAGTTTAATGGTTCAAAATACTCAGATCCAGAATTCAGTTGGTATATGCCTATAGGAGTCACAGATATAGAATTTTTTAATTCTGATAAGCTAGGAGATAAATATGAAAATAATATTTTCGTGGGGGATATAAATAATGGCAACTTATACTTTTTTGAACTCAATAAAAATAGGAATGGTCTAAAACTCGGGGATAGTAGTGCGTCCTTGGATGACCTCGTCGCTGACAACAACGACGAAGCCTACGAAGTGACTTTTGGCACTGGCTTCGCTAGAATAAGTGACGTCGAAACAGGGCCCGATGGTTTGTTGTATATTCTTTCTTATGAAGGAGGAAGCGTGTATAAAATTAAGCCGTAGTGCACAATTGCAGCGACTTTTCCCTATCCTGTCGGTATCAGTTCGCTGATAGAGATATTGTTCTAGAAGATATGTATAAAACATATATTTTTTGTAGGATCCCTCATTCAATTCAACAATACTTATATTGCGAATTGTAGGAATTATACTGAAAGCTGTAATTGTGGTTGAAAAAATATGTCAAATAAACTAAGCTGCCGAAGTTGTGGCGAGCTTCTGTCGCCTTTGTCAGAGTGCTCTATTTGTGGAGAGAATACGTCTTGGATTTGTGCTAGGTGCCAGAAGTTGGATGATGTAACACATACTCACTACCTCCTTGAGAGCAAACAATCTAGCCAATGAATAGTTGGGCTCTAGATGTTGATCATTTAACCTACCAATAAGTCATGGACGTACGGCTTGGCTTTTGCATTCATGAAATTTTTTTATACCGCTAACAATCATCATTCTTTTTGTAAAATATGCGTCCTGCAACACTTGAAGGAAAGGAGGATCTAAAAACAAAGAGGATTTTTCTCGTAATATTCTATTGTTGCGCATTTATAATGGCAGCTATTACCTTCTACGCTCTGTATGTAAGCGTTGGAGAATATCTTAAAACAGGGAGAGTGGTTGTGGGCGAAGTCCTCGTAAATACCGAGTTCCCAGCAGAAGGACTAGCAAAGCTTGTAACTTACCTTATGGTTGTATCAGTAGTCGGTTGGTACTGCGTTACTAGGCTTGGAGGGGATAAGGTGAAGGATATCCCTAAATCGATTAAGTCTATTCTGCAACTAATCGTCTTAGTTATAGCAGTAGTAGCACTGTATGAATTTATCTTCAATTTCGTTATTTGGAGTTCACTCATAACTGCAGATGCGATGAATGGGATATTGAGACTAGACGACATAATTTTGCCGTATCCGAATCCAGAGACTCCTTGGAATCTCGTATTTGCAACCAAGATGTCACTAGCAGCATTTCTAATTTCCGCCCATGGCTTTTACATTATGTCAAGGCCTACTAGGAAAGGTGGCTGAACCTACCAAATCTATCTATTGCCCTACCGATCATGACTTAGGACAGACTGTTGCCAAATTTTTCTATAATATTACACATACACTTCGTAGCCTTGTTTAATAAATCGATCCTGGCAAACTCGTTAGGTGAATGAATTTTTGCATGCATGTACGTGCTCCCTACCAAGACACAGGGACTTTTTAGGGTATCGATAAATGAATTCATGGGACCGGTACCTGCCGATGACACACTAATAATTGCCGAACCAAAAACTTCTTCGGCTCCCGCTTGGACCAAGTTCACAAACGGATCTGCAGGGGAAACCCTTGCAGCTGCCACACCATGAAGAAATCTAACATTAATGTTTCTAAAACCTTTTTCGTCTAGGTGTTTTTTAACACGGTTGAATTGCTTTTCAGGGATCATATCTGGGACAAGTCGGAAATCTAATTTAGAGATGGCTTGAGCAGGAAGCACAGTTTTTGCACCTTCACCTGTATATCCAGATACGATGCCTGCTATGTTGCATGTAGGATCTCCAACCAAAGCTTTTCGAACTTCTACACCAGTAACATTATTTACAAATTTCTCAGTCTTGTACTCATTCTTGAAGGATTCCTCATCGAAAGGCTCTTTTTCCATAAGCGAGATCTCCTGAGGATTGAATTCCCTTACCTCATTGTACCAGTCCTTCACTAGAATTTTTCCATTGACATCTCGCATGCTATTCAAGGCCTTGACAAGGTCCCAAGCGGGATTTTCAATCAGAACAGCCAAGCTTGAATGTGCATCTATCTTTGGACCACATGCTAACAGCTCAACATATAGAAGGCCCTTCATGCCAAGACCTATTATAGGCCTATCTTTTTGGTCTACATATCCGAATTCCCAAATAATACCATCACATGCAAATTTTTCCTTAAAACGTTCAAGGTATTGAGGAATATGTACACTTCCTATCTCTTCTTCTCCCTCTACAACAAACTTCACATTGCAAGGAACGTCACCAGTCTTTTTCAGAATACATTCTACAGCCTTTACGCGAGTGATTAGCTCGCCCTTATCATCCGCAGCACCGCGTCCAAAGACGTAGTTGCCTTCGACGTTTCCACTAAATGGATCCTTATCCCACAACTGGATCGGGTCCTCAGGTTGTACGTCGTAGTGGTTATAGAATAGAATGGTTTTACCATCTGGATTTGCTTTGGAGGTAACTTCTCCGTAGACTAGGGGATTAGCATTTATGTTTTCATTTCGACCATTCTGACCACCACCATGGAGAGTCTGATCTAAGTTCAATACTTGAGTACTGATGCCCGCTTTGTTCATAATACCTGCAACAAGGTAGGCACATTCTGTAATTCCTTTCCTACTCGCAGAAACACTTGGCTGTCTAATTAGTGTCTGTAGGTCTGAAACAAGATCATTCATCCCTGTATCTACCGCGGAGTAGATAGTATCGTTCAATGATTTTGAATTTTATATATATTTTAGATTAAAAGCTTTTACTTTCGTTCTAGCTTGGAAAAGAGTAGGAGCTTGAATTGGACAGCTAAACGCATTTATAAGTAGTATTAGTTATTTTTTCCATGCCCTTATCTACCGCCCCTACATCCGAATCTTCATCTTATGATCCAATTCAATCAAGGAGTAATTTTCTAGCACCGCGGTCCATAGCAGTTATAGGGGCATCTGAAAAGCCTGGTGTAGGAAAGGCAATATTTTCAAACATCAAGAACGACTATAAGGGAAGGATCTATCCAATCACGCCTTCAAGTCCAACTGTGTTCGGACTTGAGGCTTACAAGAGTGTTCTTGATATTCAAGACGAAATCGATCTCGCAGTAGTTGCTACCCCCAACAGGATTGTACCAGCGGTGATGGAGGAAGTCGGCAAGAAAAAGATCACAGCTGCTATAATTGTTTCAGCGGGGTTTAAGGAGGTGGATGAGCAGGGAGCAAGGCTAGAAAAGGAGATAGGGTCTATTGGAAAAAGATATGGCATCAGGATTATAGGTCCCAACTGTCTTGGGATCATGAGCCTTTCACAACGTGAAATGATGAATGCAACTTTCCTGAAAATTACACCCAAGCATGGAGGAATTGCGCTAGTTTCGCAGAGCGGTGCGATATGCGCGGCAACAGTTGAAGATGCAATTGCTCAAGGAATTGGTTTTTCGAAGGTAATTAGCATGGGGAACAAGGTAGACATGGATGAGAATGATATTCTCGAATTACTGTCAGAAGACCTAGAAACCAAGGTGATAGTAATGTATCTAGAAGATATACATGATGGAAGGAGATTTATGGGAATTGCTAAAAAGATCACAAGGGACAGCAAGAAACCAATTATTGTCTTAAAAGCTGGTAGAACCCCAGAAGGGGCAAAGGCAGCGATGTCGCACACTGGCGCTCTAATGGGATCAGACGAGATTTATGACTCATTATTCATACAGTCTGGAGTGATAAGAGTAGATACAATGCAGGACCTGTTTGATCTTTCCACAGCTTTTTCAAAGCAGCCAGTACCTCCGGATCGGGGTGGAGTAGCAATCGTGTCAAACGCTGGAGGTCCTGCAATTATTTCGACTGATGCTTGTTCAAAGTATGGCTTGAAAATGGCTGATATGTCATCATCGATAGAGACAATTTCCAAAGTAATACCACAACACGGATCAGCAAGAAACCCTGTAGACATAGTAGGCGATGCAGATTACAACCGTTTTGAAAAAGTTCTAGTCGAAGTGCTATCAAATAAAAATGTTGGCTCTGTGGTTACAATGTGCACTCCGTCTGCCACATTGGATTATAACGGATTAGCACGAACTATA
Source organism: uncultured Nitrososphaeraceae archaeon (assembly GCA_964439995.1). Taxonomy (GTDB): domain Archaea; phylum Thermoproteota; class Nitrososphaeria; order Nitrososphaerales; family Nitrososphaeraceae; genus TH5893. The sequence continues at coordinate 3,911 of CAYTQD010000059.1, read as the reverse complement.
GTCAAGACGTCTAAGAATTCGGGTAAGACCATGCTTTCTGCACTAATGGGGCTTGCTGAAGGATACGAAAATAAGCAAATCCTATCTGATGGAGGCATACCACATTTCATGTATGCTGAGCCAGCGATTAAAACGTTAAATGCTATGTACATCTACAGGGATTGGCTGGGGTCGCCAAGAAGCAAACCCCACGAATTCAAGGTAGACAAGGAAAAAGTGAAAACGATTTTTGATAAGATTTTACGAGAGGGTCGAAGAAATGTATTAGAGGAAGAAGGATATGAGGTTCTAACCTCATATGGATTTTCTACGCCAAAAAGCGTTCTTGGAACTACTGAGGAAGAATGTGCGAGTGCCGCTAAGGATGAAATTGGATATCCAGTTGTGATGAAAATCGTCTCTCCACAGATTATCCATAAATCTGACGCGGGAGGGGTTAAAGTCGGACTGAAAAACGAAGGCGATGTGAGATCAGCCTTTAGAGAGATTGTTAATAGTGCTAAAAGCTACAAGTCAGATGCTCGGATTGAGGGCGTTCTCGTACAGGAAATGATAACATCTGCAAAAGAAATAATTCTGGGTGCAAAACAGGATCCGCTATTTGGTCCACTAGTTATGGTGGGTTTGGGTGGGATTTACGTTGAAGTCCTAAAGGATGTGGTATTCAGATTAGCACCTATTGACAAGCAGGAAGCAGAAAAGATGGTCGAATCGATAAAGGCGATCAAATCACTCAAAGGTATTAGAGGAGAAGCTCCCTCAGATTTAGCCGGCCTAGTAGATAGCCTCCAGAGACTCTCGCAGCTGATAACCGACTTTCCAGAAATTGCGGAATTTGACATAAACCCTCTCTTGGTGCTAGAAGAGGGAAAAGGGGTACGTGTGGTAGATGTTCGTATAGGTCTGAAAAAACAGGATTAGGACTTGATCATTGGAATGGTAGGCACCACCTAACTAGATAAAAATTGTAGCACTATTTTAGGCCAACCTACGATTTTTTTTTTGCCCTCTTTAAAACAATTATCAAGCCAAATACTCCAACTACAGGTAGCACGATAGATAGAATCATGCTTAACAATAGACCTGGGTTGTCACCAAGTTCACTTCCAGGAGGAATAGGAAAAGGATTTAGAATACTTGGTGGAGCTTGATGTGGAACAAAAACACTAAAAGATGCTAAAACCTTAACTAATGTATCTTTGTCTATCCTCGCTAAGACCTGGTGAGTCCCATCTTCAGGGAAAATATATTCTACTGAAAAATTTCCATCTGATACTGTTATGTTTTCGAATTTGAACACCCTTTGACCCATTGTAACTACAACTCTTGCATCAAAGTCTTCGAGATTTCTATTACTAGTTAGGTTGATAACACTAAATTCTAATTTAGTGAAAGTATCAATAATCGGCTTTTCAGGTTGATATGTGAATAGGATCTTCACACCGTCCCTATGACTTATCCATTCCTGAGTTCTATTAAAAGGAGATGTCTGATTGACAGATGACTGAGCAAGAGTAACATTGAATAGAGTATAATCCTGTACTACTATTAAGACAGCTATAGCCAACATAACAAAACATATCATAAACAAGGTTAGAGCCAGAGCAACCAAACTACGCAGCCTATTATATATTCAAATATCCACAAATAAAAACTTGCAATTGCTTTAGTATATTGTTATGAAAACAAACAATCGACGACCTCTATGATAGGATGTAATAAAGTAGGTCATTGGCTACCGGACAACCGGAATCCCGCCGCTGCCAATCGTGGAGGCTCCTACCTTTAGCGGCTGGTGACATTTTTGGTTCATCGTTCATTAACATTGTGTTTTTCAAGCGTGTTCACTAAGTGAACAAGCCTACACTAGGATTCCATGAATAAAAGCTATATACTTCTTCAGTCATATCCTAAGAAGTATAGTGTCTGAAGAAGTAACAATAGCAGAGAAGAAGGAAGGGGAAAGGGAAAGGGAAGAAGAGAGAAGAAGACAATATAACGCTAATAGACGTGCTTCGTATTGGAGACATAGAGACCAGGTTTTAGAATGTGCAAGAAGACGTTACCACTCAGACAAGAATGTCAGGCGGCACAAGCTAGAGTATGTGTGGAGATACTACAGGAATAATGCGGATAGGATAGCCGCATATCATAAGGCTTATCGTAAAGGCATGAGAGTAAGAGCTATTTAGGAGACGTCTCATAAATATACTAACATTAAATGTTTGAGATAATAGAATTGCAGCAGGAACTTAACCAGATACGAGAAGAAAGACAGAGAAGTCGGAACCTGAATGGAAATCAAGATCAGATCAGAGCACGCATGGCAAAAGCGGAAAAAGATATGAGAAGAGATATCTCTTATCTGTTAAGAGAAGGATCAGATCCGTACGAGATCGCAGAGATATTGGAGATTCCCGTTGATACTGTTAGAATGCACATTGCTAAAGTGCAGTCAGAAAGATCGGGACCAGGACAGGAAAACGGACATATTCGAGATCCGTTCGCATCACAACAAGGCGGTACATTGGTCCTCTTCTCTTAACCTGGCTTAGCTCAATTCAACTTGACTCTTTTCCTCTGGCTAATTTGAGTTATTCAAAAACTCGAATTAATGCAGATGGATAGAGTAGAGAACAGTTAATATTCCCACCCACTCACTCAATCAATCAATCAAGCTTATGTTTCCATATCAGCCTGGTCCTTTTAGATCAAATGAACAATCAGATGCAAGCGGTGCAACGGTAACGGCAAGGGGTGATTTTACGGTAAACGGTTCCCCCCCTAAAATATGGAAACAACGCATTGGGCCAACAATGAAGCTGGACAAGTCAAACCCTTTATAACAAATTTCTTGTATCATATCTAATGAACATACTAACCATTATGGTAGTAGTAGCGTCTTTGTTGACGTCTGCATCTTTGTCTATAGTTCCTGTAAGTGTAGAGGCGTCGACTGCGCGCTCTAGAAGTGAGCTTCGTATAACAGAAGAGACAACCGAAGAAAAGACAAAGTTTTCAGATGAACATTCCGGAGTAGCACCAATTCGTCAGTTCAATAGCTTTACCCAAGATTTTACAGAGAACGAGGACCCTGCAGCCAGAATTACAATCGATTTGAATGTAGGAGGCCAGTTAATACAGAAAGAAACAACGTCAGCACGGGCAAGTCAAAGTTCAATTAATATTGTTACGTTTACTAATTCACGAGCAACGATCGATTAATGTTTTAAGCCCTTTATATCAACCAGTGTCTCATCTATGATATTCAATGAATGTTCCAACTCTTATGGTAGTAGTAGCGTCTTTGTTGACAGCAGCAACTCTGTCTGTAGTTCCTGCAAGTGTTGAGGCGTCAACTGAAACTGCTCACACTACATTTATTGAAAGAGAGAGGGGAGTATTTGAAAAGACATCAGCTCCGAATTCAGGAGAAGCAAATGTTCGTACTAGCTATACCCAGGAACCAAACGACGGTACCGAGCCTGCAGCCACAGTTAGGACAGATACACCTGGAATCACGAAAGAGACACAATCAGCACCAAGTTCTCGTGGTGCTGCTAGTGGTCCGGGCAATCTGATAGCGGGGCATTTTGAGCATCACTCGATAGATTAGCTATCTAAAAGTAGACTATGCTTTTAAACTACAAGATAGTCTTCCTGATTTGTGGTAGATTGGTACATAGCTATTCCAACCTTCGTAGCTGCCATTTCAACTGCAGTATTAGCTTATGTAACGTATTGCTATGCTCGTCAGACAAAAAGGTTAGTTGATGTAAACAGAGAACTAGCAACAAAGCAGTTTACTCCGTACCTTTTAGTATCTGAAAAAAGGTTAATTCCAGTAGGGCAAAAGGAACCTACTCAGAACATTATACAACTAGCTATCAGAAATGATGGCGCAGTAGCAG
>CAYTQD010000058.1:0-9444 GCA_964439995.1 uncultured Nitrososphaeraceae archaeon | reverse complement strand
CCCATATAAAATATTGTAATTGAGAAAAGCCAACTACAATAGTCTAATAAGCATAATAGAATAAAACTACAAGGGAAAGAACAAAACAATAGTAGTAAGTAGTATTACCATTACAGCGGCTGGTCTGGATGCTCTTTGCTATCTAAGAAGAACATGATGACCTATTTACTAGGAATTTGTGTCTTATTTTGGAGGTGGATGACTTGGGGGCTAACAGACATTGTTGTTTGATTCGCTGTTACTGTTTCTTTTTGTGCTGGAACGATTATTCTTTCTAACACATTGATTTCTGGTTCACTAGTCGATTGTGAACGAGTCTGATTAGTTCCGTTTGATGCTTGAGCAAGAACATTAAGAGTATAAGCGCCATTCATTATCGTCTGCATTAAAGTTGTGAAAAGGGAGCAAACTAGCACAACAGTCATGAAGCTAGTAGCTAATCCCTTTACCATCAACTGTGATATTCACAATAGTATATAATAGATGTTATTATTCACAATAGTATATGCAAGATGGTTGTACACTCTTATCACTGAGAGCAGCAACTAATGTCCACCGTAAATGCTGTGTTCCTACTTGGTTGATGTTCAATAAGCCCTAGAAAAAGATATGAGTGAAACTGCTATCCGCGTGGCACGGAGATGAAGGCAATTTTCCCAGACAGTAACCTTATCTACGCGCGTAAAAAATATTTCGTTACGATCAGAAATTTCTTATTATTTCCAATAAATATTAATAAATAATATCATTCAATATACAGATATGAGTGACGATGCTTCAAATGAAGCTAATAACAGTCCTCGCCATTTCATAATATTGGATGCTATCGCGAGAGGTATAACAAACGTAGATAAGATTGCTAACGCAACGAAATTGACTAGCGAAGAAGTTGAGCTAGTCGTAAATGACTTGTCAATTCAAAGGCTAGCTGTAAAAGAAGAAAGGAAAAAGCGATTCTTTGGTGGCACGAAACTAGAGGTCAAAGTAACCGAAATAGGGCTAGGAGTGCTAAACTCAAAGAAACAGGAATTGAAATTACAAGCTGAACAGTTAAGACGGTGGAATGAGAATGGAGATACTGCGCAGCTCCAAAGCTATATGAACTCTAATAACCGGTCATGGGTACCATTCATGCTATTTTCTGGAATTATGGATGTACTCTTTTTCACTTCCATTATGTCAATGATGGGAATGACACTTAATCCTATGGAAAGTCAATTGGCTCCAGATAGCATAGGAGCTGGAGAAACAGATGCGGATAGCGGCAGCGGTGACTCAGGAGAAACAGATGTTGGAGAAGGAGATTTTGCCGGATTTGATGGAGGAGGTTTTGGCGATTTTTAGGCTTACTGCCACATTCGCAATTTTGTTATCTTCCTAAAAACTTTGTTAAGCTGAGATATTGAGCCAAGAAAATTCTTGAATAGACACTATAGATTAAAGCATGAACCCCGGATCAGTGGTGGAGTAGTTCCATCGTCTTTCTTTGCTTGCGGCAGAATAATACGTACTAAGGATTATTTACCTAGCCGGATTATAACGATATGGTTTGGACATGAGTTATAGGATAGGTTTTCATGTTTCAATTTCTGGCGGAATATCAAATTCTGTGGATAATGCTCTAAAAATTGGCTGTACCGCGTTTCAAATATTTAGTAGAAATCCAAGAGGGTGGACAGCAAAGTCCTTGCAAGAGGATGATGTAATGAAATTCAGGAGAAAGCTGAATGATAGCAAAATTGACAGAGGTTCGATATTTGTGCATATGCCATATCTACCTAATCTCTCTTCGCCAAACCATAAACTACACATGAAATCAACTGATACCCTCGCGGAAGAAATGAGAAGATGCAGTACGTTGGGCATTCGTTATATCATATTGCATCTAGGGAGGCATGGTGAAAAAGGCAAAGAAGATGGAATTAATCAATTGCAGAAAGCGTGTAATTTAGCGATTGATGAGTATCTTAAATCATCGTCAGCAAAAGGGGCAGAAATAGATGAAAGGGGCACCGACCACGATCCGAAAAGTCTAATTATATTACTTGAAAATAGCGCAGGCGGAAAGAATAGTATAGGAAGTAGCTTCGAGGAGATTGGCTTAATTCATGACAAGCTAGAATCTTCTCATAAAGCAATCTCCTTTGGACTTTGTCTTGATACCTGTCATGCTTTTGCAGCTGGTTATGACTTGAGCTCAAAGGAAGGTGTAGATGAAAATTTAGACAAGCTTGATAGTAAGGTAGGGTTAAGAAATCTAAAAGTAATACATCTAAATGATTCTAAGGATATGCTGAAATCTAATCGTGATCGACATGAACATATCGGTTTAGGTAAAATAGGAAAGGATGGAATAAGAGAACTACTGAAACACGACGCAATAAGCAATTTACCAATCATATTGGAAACACCTATAGATACAAGGAGAGACGATCACGGAAATCTTAGAGTTGTTATGAACTTGCTTAGGAATAAGAAGTGAAGAAAAAAGTCTTTTTTGTTAGGTGTAAGTTAGTATACTTGACGGTAATCTATTCTCTGTTGTAACTCTGTAGATATTTTTTCATTATCTCTTTTACCTCATCATCACCAACTTGTGCAAAATCTTGATAAAAACGTCCAACAGCTCCAAATGGTTCCGGCGTATAGAGAACGATAACTCTATCTGCGATTTGATTTAAATCCTCTAGGATCTCTCTAGGAGCCACAGGTACCGCTATAATTAGCTGTTTGCAATTGTGTTTATCTCTTATCCATCTAGCAGATGCTAAGATAGTAGCTCCTGTTGCTATACCGTCATCAATTAATATAACTATTTTACCTTCCAGTTCATTATTATACTTCCTGCTACCTCTAAAACTGATTAGCCGTCTATCTATTTCTTTTACTTCTCTATTAATTTGAGAGTCAATGTAATCTTGTGACACATCCACCATTTCTGCTACCTCATTTAGAAAGTAGCTTCCGTCAGGCATTACGGCTCCGATTGCTAGCTCGGGATTGAATGGGGCGCCAATCTTTCTGGAAACAACTACATCAAGTCTAGCCCTAAGTCCTGAAGCAATTATATCACCTAAAACTATGCCTCCACGTGGAATAGCCACAACTACCATCGATGATTTATCTTCTAGTTGTAGTTCTCTAAGGGACATCAGTCTCTTGGCTAGTTCGTTCGCGGCATCTATTCTGTTCTTAAATATTGCTGGATGCATCTCCTTGTCCACCCCTCCCCTTTAGTTGAGTTCATCTCAGACCTTTTCAATCTTCTACCTACATCTACTTTAGTCTTCACATTACTGGGGATTCCACTCGAGAGGGCTAACTATGGCTATCTGTGCAAAAAAAGTAAACTGTAACAGTCTTCCTTCCTTCTTTTTTCTATTGGACTAGTAGGTGTCGGTTATGACGACGCTCTCCATAAAATTTCAGTGAGCATCCTTGCTTGCTCGATGCCTGTAATAACAGGCAACTTTTTTGGATCGAGAAGACCTACCTGAGTCAATAGTGACGCCTGGTCCCAATAGACATGCTCATGCTCTATCTTACTACCCTTAAATTTCATGATAACCACTATCGGGAGTTCTACGTGCTTACCTGTTGGTGGTATTCCCGGAAGCATAAATTTAATTTCTCTATCATGAGTGAAGGTTAAAACCCGTTCATCGATGACTTGATCTATGCCAATTGTACGAGATAAACGAACAAACTTTATATCATCGGGCATTTTTCCAACAAATTCATTCTTGTAGAAGTTGTACACTCCATCATACCCAATGCCCCCGGTTAATACAGGTATATGATGTAAGTATGGTTCTTTAACCATTGTCTTCATTGTTGCTTCTGCATCATGTTTTTCAAATTGACATTTTATATGTTCGTCGAATACTGCACTTATACGTCGTGATTTATTACTTCGGCTATGTCTTTGCTTTACATTGCTTTTTGTACGACTATTTCTGCGGGTCATAAAGTAGAACCACAAGAAGTTAAACGAATGAGTGTTTAATTTATTTTTGCATATAATAATAACTAAACGACTAACCATATTTGCGTACTACACAGCATATCGATAGAGTTCGAATTTAGATTTGAAATGTGGGCTATAGAAATAATGGCTAAAACCGTAGGTGCGTTAACCTTTCTTCTAAATCGGTTATTTCTCCTCTAGGAAAAAGCACTGAAACCATCCACTGGCGAGTCTCGCGACCTCTTCTAAAGCACCTGGTTCCTCGAACAGATGTGTGGCTTTAGGAAGAATTACAATCTTTTTCTTTTTTTCTATCTTAGTAAGTCGCTTCAGTATCTTCTCATTTAACTCGACAACTTCCCTATCGTTCTCACCTACAATCAAGAGTGTTGGAGCTTCAATCTGGTTCAAGACGTCAGAACTAGCCAAATCTGGTCTACCTCCACGTGATACTATTGCATAAACTGACCTAACTCTCTGGGCTGCCGCAACTAATGCAGCTGCGGCTCCAGTGCTTGCACCGAAATATCCGACCTTCAAATTTTTATATCCAGCACTTTGTGATAGCCAGTCAGTTGCTGCTAAAAGTCGTTCTGCAAGTAATCTAATATTAAATCTATCTTCCTTTGTAAGATCGTCTAGCCTCTCTTCCTCAGATGTAAGAAGGTCAACTAATAAGGTAGCAATACCTGACCCATTTAAGACCTGAGCAACGTATTTATTCCGTGGACTATGACGGCTACTCCCACTTCCATGGGCAAATATGACAATTCCTTTAATGGATGTGTTACTAGGTACCGTTAAGTTACCTTCAATTGTATTGCGATTATCATCTGATATTTTGATAATTTCATTATGGTAATCTACTTGCTTCTGTTCTTCCGACGGCACGGATATTCGCTTTATTATTACTAGTATCGAGTGATATAATGATTATGGCAATGCAATCCTATTTATTTATACTCAAGAACGAGAAAATAATAATGTCTACTAGCACTCATAACTTTCTTTGTACATAGAACTTTTACTAACAACTAGCATATACAGTAGAGCCTTTTGGACATGTAGCCGATTTTCTGCCTCCTCCCAAACAACTGATTGCTTTCCGTCTATTACTTCTGATGTAACTTCTTGACCGCGTACTGCTGGTAAACAGTGCATGAAAATGACATCCTTTCTTGCGTGCTTCATTAATTGTGAGTTAACTTGATATCTGGGAACAAAAATTCTTTTCCTCAAGTCTCTTTCTTCATCTTTCCCTATGGAAGTAAATGTGTCGGTCATTATGGCTTCTGCACCATCTGCAGCTACGAATGGATCGTCAGTTATCAGTACTTGAGCGCCAGTAATTTCACTCTCATGTTTTGCAATTGATACTACCCACTCCAAAGGCTCGTAGCCCTTAGGACATGCCACCTTTATACTCGCTCCAACCTTTGCACAACCTATCAATAAGTCGTTGCAAACATTATTCCCATCTCCTACCCATGCTATTCTAGCACCCTTCAGCTTTTTCCTGTGTTCTTTGACTGTTAGTAGATCCGCTAGAATTTGACAAGGATGAAAGATGTCTGATAATCCATTTATCACCGGAATTGAAGCGACAGCTAACTTTTCCAGATCCTTGTGATCGTAGACTCTGGCCATAAGACAGTCTACGTACAGAGATAGTGTTCTCGCTGTATCTTCAACTGATTCTCCGCGGGCCAGCTGCAGATTGTTAGAATCCATATAGACCGCGTTTCCCCCCATTTGATACATCCCAGCCTCGAAACTGACTCTAGTTCTAGTTGATGGTTTTTGAAAGATCATCCCAAGAACCTTGCCCTTAAGAGCTTGGTTAGACCACTTACGTTTGCTCTTCATTTCCTTTTTCAATTCTTCTGCTAGGCTAAGTACAGAAAGAATTTCGACTGAATTTAGATCAAGCAAACTTAGAATATTCTTGCTACTTAAGCATGTCCTCGATGTCTTCATCCGAAAGGTACACTATCTCCCCATTATCTCTATCAACCTTCTTTTTGTGCTCAGGGTCGTCCTTTACTTTCTTCACAGCTTCCTTTAGACTATCTTCCTTCTGGCCGGCATCTTTAGATTGGACTTCTGTTCGCTTATTCTTATTCTTCCAACTGCCGAATAATCCTTTAAACCTAGATTTCTTATTTTTTTCTAGTTTGTCATAGGGATTTATTTCAACACTGAGGGGAGGGATGGTTGGCGAGGATCGAGTAGCCTGTTCAGCTTCATCCAGACTACTAGTAACATCTTTTTCCTCTTTGTTAGGCAAGTCGGGATCTTGCTTTTCATTTTTGCTATACGGATCTTCTAATTGACTAGATTCATGAGTGTTACCGGACACAATTAAATCCTCAGACATCCCTTGTGCCTTCTGTTTTTCTGATTCTTGTCTATGCTTAGCAATATTGTCGTTCGGAGAATTTTCTCTACTAGCGGGAATTGGAATGTCAATATGTGTGCCGGCGAGAGGAATATCTCTAAAAATAGAGTCTATGAATCTCTCAGAGCTGAATGTTATGATATCGTCATAACCCTGACCGATACCAAGGTAGACTATTGGCTTGGAAGTGATATGTACGATAGAAATTGCAGCACCTCCCTTTGCATCAGCGTCTATCTTGGTTAGAATAGCCCCGTCAAAATCAGTATACTTAAAAAAATCTCTAGCCTGGTTTATAGTGTCGTTTCCGGCCAAGGCATCACCTACAAATAATTTGATATCTGGTTTGACAACCCTTACGATCTTATTAATCTCCTCCATTAGGTTCTTGGCAGTTTGCATACGTCCGGCTGTATCTACTAAAACTGTATCAGCATAGTGTTTCTTGGCATAGTCTATCGCGTCTCTTCCAACAGCAGAAGGATCTGCCCCATACCTTTGGGCGATTAATTTCAGAGATAACCTTTCAGCGTGTCTAGAGAGCTGCTCTATGGCTCCTGCACGATGTGTATCCGCCGCGGCTAACACTACGGATATGTTATTTTTGCGCAGAAGTTGCGCGACTTTTGCTACCGTCGTAGTTTTTCCAGTTCCATTGATCCCCAAGAAAGCTATTACTAAGGGACCTTTTTTCTTGTCTTTCTTTTCTTTGATCTCTTGCAAAAGATCTATCTTGCCTGCTTTTGAGAACAGTTCAACAACAGCTTTTCGAAAACCGCTATTGATAATACTCTCCGCATTCTGTCCTTTCTCAAGTTTCATGCCAACCAAATCTGCTTTTAACTTTACACCTAAATCATCGATAACTTCTTGAGCGATATCGCTTTGCAATAAAGCAATTTCTAAATCCGATAAGATATTGTTAATATCCTTTTCGGTAAGTTCTTTTTGAACTACGTTCCTTGCAGCGTTCGAAAATGCCCTCCTAAGTTGGTCAAACATTTACCTAGTTCTAGATATAAAATCAATATCATTAATAACGGTTGAGTCTCATTACTTGTTTTTATAGACCACAGCTTCTAATACGCTACCTTGTGGTAGGGCCAGCTCCAACGTTGCTGTGTCGCATATTAGAAGATTGTTGTACCATTTGGTTTACCTGCCCCTGAATTTGAGCCATCCGCAATTCTATTTGCTGTTTCTGTCCTGCAAGTTGCCGTGAGGCAGTTTCAAACTCTTTGATCCTTGATTCAATATAGTTAACTGCATCCTGTTTGCTTTTTTCTACACTCACGCCGGCCCCTACATTAACTAGAAGTTTATCTATGGGAGGAACGAATGCTTTCATATACACTCCAATACCAACAGGTACTAGTGCTTCAGTCTGACTTTCAGCCGCAATATTATGTAATGCCGATGCGGCTAGTCGGGCCTCTTCTATCAATCTTAAGGCATTTGCTTCTTTGGTAACTATGTCATTCATATATGCTTCGAGTATTCTAGATTGTTGAACCAATTCGTTGAGCTTTTGTTCAATACCAGTACCCACTTGTGGGGGATTAGGATCCTTGCTCATTAGCATCATTTTTCAAACCTATCTTATAATTATTGTGACTAGTCAACATGAGGAGAATAAAAGAACTTCTCGATATTGTAACAGCTAGATTGTAACACTAGATCCTTGAAACCTTGATCATGTCGGCTATTCTAACTTTCATCCCGTAGCGATCTTCTTGACTTTTCATATGATTGTAAATCCTTAACAACTCATATGGTTTCTTCAGTAAATTAGATTCATGACGTAATTTCGATCGAATAAAATCGAATACTACAGAGTAAACTTCAAATTTCCTCAATACTTCCTTTACATATTTCTCCCAATCATGTAAATTTCGAACCAATAAATCAGCGCACCAAGTCGCAGGGATTATTCCTTCCCCAAGTAGAGGATAGACTGTTCCAATAGACTCCCCTACGCCCACAACTTTCTTGCCGTCTGTGAATGGTTCACAATTCCTCGGCGGGCTAATTCTTACAGGTCTTCCAACCTTCTTTATTATCTGACATTCATAACGACTCAAAAAATTGTCTACAAACCTGTTATTTTGTTTGCGTTCAAAATCTCCCGCGCCTATATGAGCATATCCGTTGCCAAGAGGAAAGTACCAAAAATAGCCTGCCATTGAAGGGAAGGCCTTAAGGTAGAAGTCGTTAAACGGCATCTTGTCTATATTATACTTTACCTTGAATTGAACGCATGGAATCCAGAAATCCTCTCTGGGTTTTGGAAGGTAATTTCGATGGAATCCAGTAGAATCAATTATAACATCAAAATCTGCTTCGAGATGTGCTTTCTTAGGTGCTTTGCCGAATTCAATCCTGGTACCCTTTATCATATCTTGGATTAACTTTAGCTTATCGTAGATAACCAAGCCGTTCAGTTTAATATCGATGTGGTTTTTGCAGTTGTCAATAGTATGGCCGCTATTGCCATCTAAATTTACTTTCATATATTTTCCGGTATGCATTATGTAATCATCAAAGTTTAGACCACAGTTCTTAGCTAATCCTGACATCACATTCTTACATGTTGCCCAAGCACATACGGCGTCATGCTGTGTTTCAGACATTCTTTCAAACCCTACGATCGTGTTATCACGATACTGACTTAGTCTAGCCATTAGGTAGGCCCCTGCAACACCAATACCCACGACCGCGATCTTCATAGAAAGGTAGTTAGGACATAGTAACAGGGATCGCAATAAATACTATTCATGAAATATATCAGTATGGTCACCCCTGAAATAGGTTTTTCAATTCTAATGTAGTCAATACGCTCCTTCCCTTAAGCAGAAAGAGAGGAGCTATTGAAAAAGGGCCCAAAATGCTCATTATAGCAGACTAAAGCATGTAATATGAAAATTACTAAATAAAGTAATGAATTCTCTCGTGCAAAGTTTTTTCCTCATCCCTACTAAATGTCATTCCACAATGTTTACAAATATGTAAACCGAACTGTTCTAAGTCGCCTTTTTTAAGTACTACAAGCGTATCTTCAGCTTCTGTATCTTGTGCTACC
>CAYTQD010000057.1:2498-9815 GCA_964439995.1 uncultured Nitrososphaeraceae archaeon | reverse complement strand
GAGACCCCTGATGAAAATGGGGATGAGACAACGAGTTCGGAAGATGAAGATGATTCACTATTTGATGATGACGACGAAAATGGTGAGGAATGATTGATCCCAGGATTATTCCCAGGATTTATATCTTCCTGAAATATCTAACAAAGCTTTGTCATCATTTTGGCAGCGTCTTCGTATGTCAGGTCAGAGCTTTGGTGTGTGTTCCCCCACCACCTTCTATGGAAAAGATCATCGCAGCTTGGTCATGATCTTAGCTCGGTCTAGCTCCCCAACCTTACGTAGTCAGACGTACTGCCACTTACTTTCTATATGTAGCATCATCTGTACCTTTGTCCGCATTTACATAAGAAATGTGTAACAATCAGTTTCAGCAGCATTAATGAGTGTTATAATGAAAAGTTTAGAGTAGAGTTCATTATTCGAGGAATTGTTATAAGTTTTTTATTATGGAAAAACCAATGTTAACACATACAAGTGGCTGAAGAAATATCATTTATCGGCTCACAAAAGTGTTGTGTATGTTTCATCGATATTGTAGATTCCACTAAGATCACGACCCTTGAAATTGGAGGGTCGGACAAAATTAAGATGTACTATTCTATTTTCTTAAATACTATGGCTGCAATTGCCAGAGACTTTGACGGAACAATTATCAAGAATGCTGGTGATAGCTTGATATTCTATTTTCCGAAAACAACAGGATCTATTTTTGATGGAAGGAAGATCGATTTTAAGAATGTCTTTGAATGTGGTCTTACAATGATTGCAGTGAATCCGATTATCAATGCGGAATTAAAGGAAAAAGATCTGCCGTCTCTTTCTTATAGGATTAGTGCTGACTATGGCGAGGTTGAAGTGGCAAAGTCCTTGACTTCCACTAGTGAAGATTTGTTTGGCCCTACGGTAAATTTGTGTTCAAAAATAAATTCTAGGGCTTCCCCCAATCAGATGGTAATAGGAAATAATCTATACAATGTTATAAAGACTACATTTAATGACGGAGATTACAACTTTAGTCAAGTAGCTGAATACATAATTGGCGGTAATATTACTAATCAATATCATATATATTCAGTTAGTAGCAAGAGTAAGAAAATCAGCAATGAAAGGTTAAAAGTATACAAGGATATAGGATGAAAGCTGAATTGGCTAATAGGTATGGATACATGGTCTTTCATCGAGTTAATGACAAATACTGTTAATGGCAGCACCTGTCTTGCTTTTTACAACTGTATTTCTGGCTTCGGTCCAGCCCTGTTCCAGACGTAGAGCTGATGGAGTAGTGTACCGGATGCAGATGCAGTAGCAGGAGATGCTATGATGGCCGCCTAGATGGTAGACTGACTAAGTGACACAAGTCTTCATTGCTGTTTGTATCTGAAACCATAAATCTGGCAGCTACTGCTCGCAGTCCTCACAAATATTGCTTCCCCTATAAGCGAGGTAGTGTTTTGAGTTGTTCTAATCTGTAAGTTAACTAGGTTAACCATCACTTAAATAACAACTGGCCAAACTCAAGTACTGAGTATCTTATCTGGTAATATTGAATGACATGCAAAAATGTTTGTGATAAACTCAAATCCACCAAGAGCCTAAGAGGTAGTTACTACGCTGAAGGGAATAAAAGATGTCAGATATGTGAAGTGTTTATGAAATGGAATGGCAAGAAATGTCCTTGTTGTGGCAGCGTTCTGAGAACAAAGCCACGAAATGTACCTAAACTACGAGAGTTAAAATGAAAACTAGTTTATTGTTATCATTTGACTTGGTTTAATAAGGCCTCTATCGTGTGCCACAATAATGATAATAACAGACTAATTATTCGCTGACCATTTTTTTGCAGCTGCAAACGTTTCAGGAGTTGCTATTAGAATTTCATACCGCTAGCTCGATGTCTTGTCTGAGAGCATATGTGGTATCTTATCATCTTTCTATCATTATAGCATAGACACCGCCTGCTGCATATGCAAAAGATATCAAAATGCGGGACATCATTATAGCAATGTCTTCTCTGGCCACATGTACTTCTAATGCGACAGGAATCGCTGCGAATGAGATCAATCCGATAAGAAGCTGTCCATAACCGATATCTCTGCCTCCGCACTTATACTTTCTTAATAACAAATATGTAGAAGTATTTCCAGATCCAATGCCAACCAAGATTAGATAAGGTAGAAGAGAAGGTAGAAACGCTATTGCAAAGAAAGGCCCGGCCCAACAAATTCCGTTTATAGCCTTTGCATAGGTTGGCCACTTGATACTACTTTTCATCCGTTCTCTAAAGGAGGACTTTATTATGCCATATTTTTTATAAAATAAAGACACAAATGTAATGACAAAGCATCCTATCCAAATTACAGCATAATAGTACAATGATAAAGAACTAAGAAAGGCTATCTCACTTAAGATTGAAGCCGCAGCAACAGCGATAGCTATGGCTATAAAAAGAAATCCAAAGGCGTAGTTTTCTTGGCCCATAACAAGAATGTCTTTTAGATCAATAGCACCAATACAGCATTGAAAAATACTGATACGCGATATCCCTTTTTACAGAATGTCTAACACCTATGTGCTACTTCTTCTATCAGCGTCCTGACTGTGCTTAGAGCTAAATCGAGTTGGTCTGCAATTACCTCTTCCTCAAAGCCGGATTCGTACAGATTTCTTAACGTCTCCTTTTTTTGTTCATTTACGATATCGGAAGGTGGATATAACGACAATTCTTGTTCTATTGATTTAATATATTTTGATACTTTATTAATTATATCGTCCGAGTTACCGTTGCTTTCTACCGAAAATACTAGTATATACTCCTTTACAGGCATACTGACCATCTTCACCTTGTCATAATTATAAAGAACATAGTTTAAAGACCCTAGTTCAGCTGAAAAGCTCTCTCTTAAAAAGACTATGTGCGCAGATAGAACTAAGCTCCAGTCTGCGGTTTTACTGGTTAGATGTTTATCTACCCCTTCCCTCATACCCCCTGCAAATAGGTGCCCTGATCTTTCTATTACGCCAGCAAACCTAATTGAAGGATCGAGTGACAAGATATTTTTTGAGAATTCTTCTGATTTCATCTTTTCTCGCCCTACCTATTGTGGATACCGTATTTAATATGATCTGAAAGGATCATGCCTACCCTAATATAATAAGTGTATCTCTTCAAATCCTATAACCATAATACGATTTTTCTTTCCGATATAAAACCTATGATTAACAATGTTAATGAATGTTAGTTAAAGTGGCTGAAGACACCGCTTCTGGTAACCTTAGATTACTCATCTAAGATACTACAGCGTAGCGAGAAGGAACTGAGATGGACTAACATAGTTAATCATAATCTTTATAGTACGACTCCAGATATTCTAACCATATAGATGGAAAAGAGGAGGTATCGAGATAAACATACTAACATTAAGCGCAAGGACAAATTTCTAGTAACAAAAAATACAATAATAATATTCAGTATTATTGCTGCTTTTGTTTCTGCGATTGCGTACCTTGGAATCCAATCCATGATTCCAGTAAATGGCAACTCACCCATTTTAGGAGCTCCAAAAAACAATTTTATGAAAGCTTCACACCATCCACAATCTGGATATCTTTTTATTGGACAATCAGGTGGTAAGAGCGTAGGTCAGTCTAGAAGCAACATCAATAGCAATTATAACAATGCTAGTAATGTTCTGCGGGGACCTACGTTGTATGTATCAAAAGGGGGATTAGAATCCATTCACTTCATAAACGAAGATTATGACACTCATTCTAGACATAACCTTAACATAGATGAATTTAATGTACATACCAGGGACTTGGGATACTTTCAAAGCCAGACTATTACTTTCATTGTAGATAAGAGTGGCGATTTTGAATATTATTGTTCTCTTCACCCAGAAATGAGAGGCAAAGTGGTAGTTATCTAATTCATGTCGGTGGTAATAGCAAGAGGAATATATTTGATGAAGTATATACGGTCTAATATAACAATTATGTCTGGTGAGTTATTCCAAGACAGCAAGAGGTGGAGTTAGTTTTTGGAAGACAAAGAAGAAGATGGAGTAGAGGTTGACGGAAATAATACCTCTTCCGCAGCACGTGAAAACATTCTAAGCTTAATGGATAATTTTATTGAACAAATAACGAGTATAAGAAAAACTCTACTTGGAGTCTCTGTATCAGCTTTGATTTTGTCTCCTCTCGCCATTGGGCTTTCAGTATATTTGATAGCTCATCCTTCGTTCTTTGCTATACTTGAGTTAGAGAATGAATTCGGGCTAGTATTGAGCATCTTACTAGGAGCAGTCCTAGTTATCTCGTCTATATGGCTTACCTCAGGGATAAAACAGTACAGATCTATAAGTTCATGGGGTAAGAGATATAATGAGTATAAAAGAGAAAAAGATGATATGAATAGAAAGATCGCTATACAATATGGTCTAACCCTCTCCGACAGTAACAGCAATCAATGATCAAACTAGTAGTTGCCAATTTTGGGATGTATCTATGTCGGGCCAATCTGCATTTGAATATTTGAGACAGACTAACTAAAACTAAGACTATTTCTATTACTATTTCTATTCCTATTGGAGCCGTCATAACAGTTGTGGAAGGCGAAACTGACGACAAAAATGTAGGCTCTACTGTAGATATACTTCTTAGTTTAAATTAACAATTCCATTTATACCATTCTCGCAAATCTATTGGTGCTAACTGAAATCTCACAAAATTATTTGCTTAAACTTGTAACACTTCACCGTTTGATATTGGTAATAGCTTAAGCCTCTTTTGACAGATTGGACAAACTCCAACTATACTAGTATCATGTCCGTATAAAGATGCACACCAGAAACAGAAATCGCATATCATGAAATGCCTTTTCTTATTTGTAACCACGCTCTGGATGTAATCTCTGTTTGATTTGGAATTATAAGGTTTTTCTGGAATCATTAATTACCCTTTATTATGATAATTAATAAGCTCTGATTAACTATGTCACTTAACAAGGTTTAGGTTGGGTCTCTAGAATAATAGCGCTGCCTATTACTACCGATAGAAACCTAAAATGCAAGGTATCGGTTATCATTTTAACCGCCTATAGTCATTGGGGCTGGTTGGTTCACATGAACGCTGTAGATTAGTAGCGAAGTTCTTAATAGTATGTCTGCACCTTCATCCAGTAACAATTGGTGCGTAAAGGTAAGAATATCAATATTAACAAGCGGCCGGTGGTTATGATATGTGAATGTGATCCTGATTTATTATCCCTATTTAAACAGACGCTAGGCTCAAAATTTACTATGATACTGGTTAAATCCGGCAGAGATTGCTTGGTTAGATACATTGATGAAAAGGCAAAGGGAACTCAAATAGATATTTTATTCGTGGATTACCACTTGCACGATCTTCACGGTGATACAGTGGCCACCACAATTGGGGAGCTAAGTGGTGGTAGAAAACGTTCACTAAATATGATTCTCATCTGTGAGCGAGGAGTTGATAAAGAATTAATTGAAGATCTGAGGGGGAGGAATTGCATAGTTGAGAGTCTAGAAAAGCCGGTTTCTGCCAATTCATTGTTGGAAGTATTAGGAAGGGTTAGCACCCCTTCTAGCTAGCAAGGCTCAGATTGTTCGAAGCCTGCCCTACGTTATCAATTGGAAATTCTACCAAAGATGTGAAATGTGGTAGTGTTGGCCATTGCTTTGTAGTACCCCAAAGTAGTAAAAGGAGGTAAACTTAATTTATACCCAACCCCTACCTTATAGTGGTTGACAGTTTCGTCTCTTAATTCAATCAAGGGGAAAGGAGAGGTTACTAGGGTATTCTATGGTGTCGAAACTGTCATCAACACTTTTACAGAATTTTTAGACCAGTCAAGTAATGTAGTTTATGCGTGTGTAGACCAAACAAGACCTGTTATGGCCCTTGATATTTTAGGGCTGAAAAATGCCTTCCTTAATGCAAAGAACAGAGGCGTAAAGTTGCGGTATATAACTGAAATTACCAAAGATAATCTGTCATACTGTAAACAACTGATGAGGTTGACCCATGAGCTTAGGCACCTGGATGGAATTAAAGGAAATTTTTACATAAGTGAATCAGGGTACTTTGCTCCTGCTACATACCACGAAAAAGGAAAACCTGCGACTCAAATCATATACAGCAATGTCAAGGAGATCGTAGATCACCAAAAGTACGTTTTTGATAGCTTTTGGGACAGGGCAATTCCAGCTAGCCAAAAAGTAAAAGAACTTGAAGGGATACCAAGGTACAGGACCAGCATAATAGAGAATAATCCTGATGAGATTGTGAAACAGATATCTGAGATGACTTTTGACTCAAAAAAACTAGATTCATGTCTAGTGTCTGGAGGATTGCAATATGGCTATAATCATTTTTTTGAGATACAGAAAGAGCTACTAGAGAGGCATAAGAGAGGGGAGCATGGGGGGATAAGATATGTTACCAGTATAGATAAAGCGAATATACGGTTAGTCAAGATATTCCTCGAAGCAGGTATTAAGTTGAGACATGTTAGGAATCTGCCACCTATGAGCTTTGGGGTCTCTGATAAACAAATAGCGGCAACAATTGAGAAAATGGAAAGTGGAAGGAGAGTTCAAAGTCTTCTAATGAGCAATGAGCCCCTGTACCTGAAGCATTTTAGCTCTATCTTTGAAGAACTGTGGAAGAATGGGATGAATGCCTCTACTAGGATAAGCGAAATTGAAGAAGGGACTGAATCCGATATTGAAGTTATTCAGAATCCCTCAGTAGCATTGGATCTATACTTAGACAGAGTATCCTTAGCTGAACAGGAGATACTTTTAATATTTCCTACCACGAATGCTTTTGTTCGTCAACAAAGAGCGGGAACCATTCACCTCATAAGGGAAGTGGCACAACAGAGCAAAGTGAAGATTAGAATATTGATGCCCGCAGATAAAATAACAGAAGAAACCGTAGAAAATTTGAGAAAATATTCACCGGAAAATATTGATATTCGAATTATTGAACAAGTCGAAGGTGTTCAGGCTATCTTCTTGATAGTTGATAGGAAGTTTTCTCTCGTGATCGAGGTAAAAGATGATTCAAAAGAATCATTTGATGAATCATCAGGTCTTTCTGTCTACTCTACTAGCAGTGCAGGAGTTCTGCACTATGTTTCTATATATATATTTGAATTCGCGTCTGGGATGAGTCGCCAAGCGTCTCAACTAAGGGAGTACCTCCCTGACACCAGTCGCTTTTTTTATACCCCTTGGTTTATTTCTGCTACATAGATGAATCCGGAGTTCCTCAGATTCCTGGCAA
>CAYTQD010000057.1:0-2488 GCA_964439995.1 uncultured Nitrososphaeraceae archaeon | reverse complement strand
CTGTATGAAAAAATGAAGATAAATGACAAAATGCAAAAGGAATTCATAAATGTTGCAGCTCATGAACTGCGTACTCCAATACAACCGATCCTGGGACTCAGCGAAGTACTTAGAACTAAAACAATGGATATAGAGGAGCGTAATTTGATAGATATCGTAGCGAGAAACGCAAGAAGACTGCATCGACTCACAGAGGATATCCTTGACGTAACAAAAATTGAGAGAGGGAGGTTGAATTTAAACAAAGAGAGACTGGATCTAAATGAACTAGTAAAGGCTGTCCTTGCGGATTATGGAAGCCAAGCTAAGAAAAAGAATAATGTAAACATTACCTTAGTATCCAAGGGCGATCTCATTGTAGAAGGGGATATAGGAAGGTTAGGCCAGGTTGTCTCCAACTTCATAAGTAATGCAATTAAATTTACAGAGAAAGGTAACATAGATATTAGATTACGAAGGCTGTATGATGACAAGACTGTCGTATTATCTGTGAAGGATGATGGTTCTGGGATAGATCCTGACATTATGCCAAGATTGTTTACAAAGTTTGCTACAAAATCAGCTGCAGGAACTGGACTGGGCTTGTATATTTCTAAAAGTATAGTGGAAGCTCATGGCGGTAAGATTTGGGCTGAGAATAATTCAGATAGCAAAGGGTCCAAATTTGGTTTTAGTCTGCCGATAGCCCAATCATATTAGGGATTAGAATACCAGAATAACTAAATCCACACTTAACTACAATCCAACAATTATGACCCATTTGATACGAAAATGTGTGCTGAGACAGACTAAGTATAATTCTTATCAACTCTTTTTTGTTTCGTCTATTCCGTGTCCTTGACTTGAATCTTCATGTCGGATATTTTGATTATCACCTGTCTTCCTTCTAGGGAATACTCTCTCGTATGGTTCCAGGATGTTTGTGCAAAATTCTGTTCCCTTAGATGTAGGCTTGTACATGAGTATCCTCCTTTTTCCATAAGGAACTTCCCTTCTACTTATAAATCCATTTGATTCTAGTTCATCAAGAATTGATTTGTGCTTCTTCAAATTCAATCCACAAAAGCTAAGCAAAGCTGTCTGGTTCAACTCGCTATATTCAATCAACTTTAGCATTATGTCCTTTATAATGTAGATTCTATCTCTATATGATGATGCTGACCCCGACACTTTGCCTGCGCTATTGCTATCGCTAATGCTATTACTATTTCTATTGAAGGTGCCATAATGATTGTGATGGAGTAGTATAGCAGATAAGACCTACGCTGAGGTTATGAAGAATTAGTTGAATTTTAAGTATATACTATGACAAGATTCGTAGCCAATCTCTGTCGTGCGAGTAAATTAGATGTGTAGAGATACCAAAAGGAGAAAGAGAAAGAGAAATATTGGCTGCAATGAGTCTACCTGGTAACACAAACGTGGTGAACACAAAGAAAATTCTGATTGTGGACGACGACGCGGATATCTTGTTCACTTTGAAAAAAGAGTTAGAGGAATTTCAAGAACTAGGTGGTAAGGGGAGATTATTTGAAGTAGATGCATTCAATGACCCTGAGTCAGTACTGTCTTCCTTTAGACCAGGGTTCTATGACCTGTTAATTATAGCTATTAGAATGCCAAAAATAGAAGGCTTTGAATTATATGATAAAATAAAACAGATAGATAAAAAATGCAAGGTCTGCTTCAGCAGTCCCTTGAATATAAACTACCAAGCATTAAGAAAATTGTTTCCATCTTTGGATATAGAATGTTATATTCCAAAACAGATCGAAATACATGATCTTGTGGAACGAATAAATGAAGAACTCTCAGATTAATGATATGTTTGGTTAAAGGTTGCTATTTCCTCTGATATCCGACATTCTTTCACTTCCACTTTATTCTTTTACACATCATTACTTGTTCGATCGTCGGTTCTTTTTCTATTATTACACGCCCATTGAGTCTACTGACGACTGGCAAGTACCTAATTAGAATTTGTCAATCAGATGCCTGATTTGTTCTGCAAAAGGATGTCTGGGATATTTGAGTACTGTCATGAACTCTCTCCTTAAGAATTGAATATCGCAGAAGCATGGGATAGAGGAAATAGTTGGGATTCCCATTTCAGCGGAAAGCTTATCGATTATATGCATATCGTTCATCTGTTCCTCCTGTAGCGGCATATTATCATGACTAGTAGCTGGCGGAAGCAATACTGAGCTAGGAGGCAAGGAAGACGAAGATGAAGAATGTGGAACACAGTAACCAGCTACCCTATTACACAAAAGAAAAGCCTTGCTTCCGGACTTCGTAAAGGAACTATATATTTCATCAACAATATTTTTTGTACCTTCGATATCAAATTCACCACTTTTAAGGGTCAATATTAGAGTGTCTGCAATAGCTAACGTGTTTATTGACCAAAATCTCATACCAGGGCTCGTATCTAAGATGATGTAGTCAGCGTCATACTCTGAAATTAGGCTTTCCCTAAGCCTTATAA
>CAYTQD010000056.1:0-9983 GCA_964439995.1 uncultured Nitrososphaeraceae archaeon | reverse complement strand
AATCTTCTATCCGCAGGGCAATATGCCATATAGAGCCCAATTAATAAGATAAGCGATATCATTGCAGACGATAACGAGTTCAAGCTGTTAGCCAAAGTGACTACGCTACCCGCTAGAATGGCTACGATAAGTTCTGCAACACCTATACTTACAAGGCTGATAATACAGAACTTTGCGACTCTCTTTCCTGCTAATACACCTTCAATCGTCTTCCTTCGGGAAGATAATTCTTCGTTGTGATTCTGGATCTGAGTTATATACTTAGAAGCTGTTGGAGCACCAACTTGTTTGGCATCCACAGCGCAGGGTTCACCCATTAAATTGCTTTAGTACAATGTGGCGTCCCGCTGTATATAATCCTTAGCTGTTTTTCTGAGGCGTCAAAATATCAATTTTTTTATTAGCCAGTAATCATCAGGGATCAAAATATCGTTTAGGATGGATAAAAACACGCTAAAACTGCCCACCAGGTCTTGACAGTACCTGAGTACCCTCAATCTCTAACAGGTCATCTTCACTATTGAATGTGATGACGAGGGTCCTTGCCTGTTCTGTAATACTCGATTCATTAAACGATATCGACCTATCTATATCATCCTCGTAGACTAAGTATGGTTTATCAGCATTGGAGTCTGTTTTGGAGTCAATCAGGTCTCTTGGAAGTTCTATGGTCAGTTTGCCTCCAGCTGTAGATGCGCTGATACCCACTAGCAATATAGCCTGGTCCCCGTCTATTGTTATTGTATCAAGAATACCTCCCGTGATATTAAATTTGATAGGATATGAGACGCCGTTGATTGTCAGATTGTATAAGGATGGCCCCACGTAATCTGTCGTTGTAGTATTATCTTTATTACTTGTAATCTCCTGTCCTGACGTTTGACCAGTATTATAGGAAATAAGATCAATAGCTGCTATAGACATTATGAAAAGTCCTACGGTTATCCTGACTGTTGTTAACAATGCTGTGTTCATATATCTACAAAGAGTAGCTGTAGGTAGTAGATATAGGTTTTACCTGTGCTAAATAACGATGTTTCTGTCGAAAGGTATTCTGTGTTGCCTCCCGGTTTCTCGCCACTGGAGTTTTTTTATTTTTTTTATTCTATCTGCAATGACGTAATACAGAGGGGTGATCTTGCTGGTTACGATCGTAATCTAAGGTTCAAGAAGGGCGTTAATCAGGCTAGGCAACTCTTAAGTAGGAATTATGTTTATTTAAGGCATGGCTGGTAGCCAGAATCAAAAAGGAGACCGATCACAGTGGATGAATTTCATTTGCCCGTCTTGCGCTATAGCTTATAGTATTAACGCCTTAGTTAAGAGAATCAAGAAAAGCAACAAGAATTAAGGGATTCTACCATTCTCCTATTCTTTAAGAGTTAAAGCTAATCTCCAACCATTAAAGGCACATCTTATTAGTGTGAGATAGTACAGTACAGAAGAATATCATGGCCCAACAACTGAGAACCCTTCAAATTAGTACGTTTGGTTTTGATGGGCAGGATGGAATAGCTTTAGGGATAAGGAGTTTTCCGGTCCACAAATTAGTTCTCATTTGCTTTGATTCAGACAAGAATAAGGCTGAAGAATTTGCAAGAAAGATTCGCAGCGTACTTGGACTTTCTATTACAATCAACCTTGTAACTAAGGAAAACGTTATCAGAGATACGATGGAGAGAGTAAATGAAATATTGAATCTTAATGCCAAAGAATTTCAACAAGTACTTATGAATGTTAGCTCTGGGGATAAGCTGCTTGGTTGTGCTGCTCTATCTTCAGCCTTCATAAATGGCATCAAGGCATTCGGAATGGATTCGACACATACTACTCCATTATTAATGCCTGTTCTCAAACTTAGTTATAGTGAGATAATATCAGAAGCAAAGATAAAGATATTAAAAGCAATTGACAGTGCTGGCGGCATCACCGAGAGTCTTGACCAACTCGAAGAAATATCAGGGTATGGAAAACCACTATTAAGTTACCACGTACAAGGGGGCAAAGATTCGAAAGGACTTGCTGATTTAGGATTAATAGAAGTTGAAAAAGGCGACAGGGGCAGGATCTCTGCAACGCTCACGACCTTGGGCAAGCTTTTAGTAACGAGTAATGCTCTTCGCTAATAGCTCAATACCAATTTCTTGCTATTGCCGATGTAGTTCATTGGCAACAGCCATTTTTTCAGATATAGTCTCCACATCAACTCTGTTTAATGTCGCTTCATTCTATCCTAACACCCGTGTCGTGATTAAAAAGGTGTAATCTTTCATGCGATATTCTAACCGTGATATGTTGTCCAATGGTAATATTTTCATCTATGCTATTGGTTAGAACCCTCAGAATTGCATGGCCTACCTTCACTTCCAATATCGTGTCATCACCTAGCATCTCGATGAAGGATATGACACAGTCTAAAACTACATCCGATTGAAGATAGCTACTTCCGATATTGACATCTCGAGGTCTGACCCCAATGGTTACTCTTCTAGAGAGCTCTTCTATGCTGTCAAATAGATTTATTAGTTCATCTGACTGTGATCTTACTGAAAGACCTGCAATTTCTATAACTAATTCATTATCATTATTATTAACAGTACAATCAAGAAAGTTCATAGGTGGACTTCCAATGAAACCTGCTACAAAAGTATTTGATGGTTTAGAATATACCTCATACGGTGTACCTACCTGTTGTATCAAACCATGATTCATAACAGCAATTCTATCTGCCATGCTCATTGCTTCGATCTGATCGTGTGTAATGTATATGGTAGTAATTCCCACTTTCCTTTGCAGCTTCTTTAATTCAGCCCTCATATATGCGCGCATCTTGGCATCAAGATTGCTGAGAGGCTCATCCATTAAGAACACCTTTGGTTCCCTAACGATAGCCCTTCCTAACGCGACTCTTTGCATTTGTCCTCCGCTTAGTTCCTTCGGCTTACGATCTATTAGCTGGGATATTTCTAAGAGTTCAGATACATTTCTGACCTTATCTTGTATACTTGTCTTAGGTTCTTTCCGCATCTTCAAAGGAAAGGCGATGTTGTCATACACCGACATATGTGGGTATAGAGCATAGTTTTGAAATACCATTGCTACATCTCTGTCCTTAGGAGGTAAGCCGTTGACCAACTGGTTCCCTATGAATATATTGCCATTAGTTGGAGCGCTAAGTCCAGCAATACATCTTACCGCGGTAGTTTTTCCACAACCAGACGGGCCTAGCAGTACCATAAATTCTCCTGGCTCGACATCTAATGAAAAATTATCAAGTGCTTTTACATTTCCAAAAGTCTTGGTGAGATTTTCAATTCTAATATTAGTGGACATTAACACGCGATCCTGTAACGGTGTACTTCAGATTAGACTTCACAAGTCGTCTCCGTTACTGATACTGAAAATTTTTGTTTGATTAATGGTCTTCTCATACCTATCTGCTGATGTTATTAAATTTATAAATTCCTTTCAGTAGGTTCAACACTAATTGTCTAAAAACGTGCATTGTGTTTGATTTCTTGACAATTCAGTATTGTGGTTGACTTCTCACCACGTTTCACCAACAGTAAAACTTAAATCTAAAAAAGATGCGACACTTTTGGATTCTGATGAATAGTTTATATAAAAGAAAATTGGCCTTGTTATTTGCCTCAAGCTTAATTCTTACAATCGGTTTGATAGGACCAGCAAATCCTGTAGGTGCCCAGCCTCAACAAGTTACTCTAACAGCTATAGTTGCAGAGCCGAAAGAGAGATGGGATATACTTTTTGATGCCGCTCTGCAAAAATTAAAGGAGAATCATCCAGATATAGATATCTCTATAGACTATAGGGTGCTTCCTTACGATGCTACAAGAACACAAATACTCACTGCGATGGCAGGGGGAACTCCGATTGATCTGATTTCTGTTGATCAACCATGGCTAGGCGAGTTCGCTGAAGGAGGTTTTTTGAGTGACCTAACTGAGAATGCCACCTCTTGGGGGAGAGAGTCGGATTGGTATCCAACTAACTGGGAAGGGGGTAAGTACGATGATAGCGTGTATGGAATCTGGGCTTGGACTGATGTTCGAGCATTATGGTACTGGAAAGACCTACTAAGAGATTCCAACTTGGACCCGAGTTCTTTCCAAACCTGGAATGGCTACGTTTCAGGAGCACAGCAGCTTAACGAACGGCTAGCCCAACAGGGCGTGCAGGGTGCTCATTTGGTTGGTGCAAGTCATTCACCTGACATGTGGTATCCTTATCTCTGGATGTTAGGGGGAGACATATTGGAGCTAAGAGAAGGGCACCCTACTAAAGGGACATATTGGTTCCCAGCTTATAACAGTTCTGAGGGGGTACGATCTCTAGAGTTTATTAAGAGGCAGGCAGACTCTGGAATCAGGCCGCAAGTTAATCATTTCTGGGGCCAAGAGTTTGCCGATAAGAAATTTGCGGTCATGCTAGAGGGATCCTGGTTATTGGGTACTTTCCCTCGTCAGCAGTGGGCTAATCTTAGCGAGACCGTAGGTATGATACCAATGTTTCCGGTACCTACGCAGGGTGACAAATCTGCTACTATGATGGGGGGTTGGCTTCTTAGCATACCTCAGACCTCTCAGAATAGGGATCTCTCATGGGAGCTGCTTACTCTATTGGTAGATCCTGAGATTCTTACTCCTATGTTAGAGCAGGAAGGATATCTTCCTACTCAGATACCCATTGCGGAAGGCCCTTACTCTCAACGCCTCAATGCAACAATTCCCTACTACTCAGAATTGGTTTCGATGATTCCAATAGGTCATAGCAGGCCGAACATACCTGAATATCCACAGATCGCCGATCACATAAGAGAAGCAATAGACGCAGTTTACTTCACCTCAAAAGATCCAGGGCAAGCCTTAGAGGAGAGCGCCCTCAAGTCTGCACAGGTACTTGGGTGGTAACTGCGATATCCTACAGTTAACCAATTGGAGTTACGACGTAATATTATATCGATATCTCGGGAAAAATAATCATATGTAGATAAAGTGATATGAAATCTTTTTTTCTCTTTTCATGTCACCTGGACTAGCATTGTATAGGTTTAAATGGCTTACCTACTGAAGTTACAACCCTACCTATTTCTCGCCCCATCTTTTGCTATTCTTCTCTTGTTCCTTATCTTCCCGCTTTCATGGAATATTTACATATCTTTACACGATGTTACCCTTACAACCATTCTGAAGGATTGGCGATTCGTTGGTCTTGAAAACTTCAATGCACTTTTGGAAGATCCGAACTTCTACACGTCTCTTAAAGTGACATTGATCTTTGTTGGTGGATCGGTGGCCCTGCAGTTTGGTATTGGGATGCTGATGGCCCTCGTGTTGAATCAGCAGCAAGCACGAAGCCAAGGTGTGTTTAGGGCTATTCTAATTATTCCGTGGACTATATCGGCTGTCATAGCAGCATTTTCTTTTAAGTTTATCCTTGACGATAATTTCGGGATATTCAACTATGTCATAAACCAACTCGGCATGGAATCGGTTGGCTGGCTTTCAGATCCCAATATAGTAGTATGGTCATTAGTAATTTCCAATGCATGGTACGGTACGCCTTTCACTTTGTTATTCCTGACCGCAGGGCTTCTATCCATAAATCCTTCTTTGTATGAGGCTGCTCTAATAGACGGTGCATCTAAGATACGATCTTTTTTACACATCACTATGCCGTTGTTGAAGCCCTTTATCATAATCAATCTAATTCTGATCACCATGTGGTCAGTCAATCTATTTGACATACAGTTAATAATGACTGGAGGAGGACCTCTTTTTTCAAGTACTACTGCATCACTGTATATGTATAGACAAGCGTTCGAATTTGGATTGCTATCGAAAGGTGCTGCTTCAGGCATCATTTTGATTATCATCAATCTGGCAGTAGCTTTTGTCTACGTAAAATTTCTGCGGAGATAGATGGACCATTGAAAAGAGCTGAATCACCCGAAGTCCGATGCAGCTTTGGACAGTTTCAGGCTTTAAGGAGAGCTGAGAAAAATATGAGGAGACATTTTCCTGCAAATGGTGTAATATTATATGGCCTGATAGCACTTTTTCTCTTTATTACACTACTGCCTATAATCTGGATCTTTTCCACATCCTTTAAGCCTAACCAAGAAGCGATCAGCTTCCCCCCTAACCTATTTCCCCAAAATGCTACGGTCGAGAATTTTGTCTTTGTGTTAACTGATCCTAATTTGGCTCGTAGCTTAACCAACAGTTTTACAGTGAGTGTAGGAAGTACTATATTGAGTGTTACAGTTAGTGCGCTAGGGGGGTATGCATTTGCAAGGTTCGATTTTAGCGGCAAGAACATCATTATAAGTACTATTCTAGGACTCTTTATGATACCTGTTGTAATTAACATTATTCCTCTGTATATTATGTTGGCGGATCTAGGTCTGTTAAATTCCCTGTTTGCTCTAATGCTGACCTTCCAGATATTGATTATCCCTTTGAACATACTTCTGCTTAAAAGTTATTTTGAAACTATACCAAGGGATCTTGAGGAGGCGGCTCTGATAGACGGATGTTCAAGGATTGGGGTATTACGTAGAGTCACCATTCCTTTATCAATGCCGGGATTAGCAATTGCAGCGGTCCTTTCATTTAGATTTGCATGGAATGAATTCATCTTGGCTGTAGTACTGGCGAATCATCCCGATTCAACAGTATTCCAGGTTGCTTTGTACCAGTTCATCTCTCTTTATCGAATAGATTGGGGATACCTAAGTGCTGGGATAACTATCGCCATTATCCCAGTACTTGTGTTAATGCTAAGTTTTCAGAAAAATATGGTTAGGGGACTGACGTTAGGAGGTATCCGAGGATAAAAAGATCTGTAGGTACCGTCCGATGAAAAATAAAAATTACATTTGTGGTAGCAATAGCAATAGGAGTTATAATTGAATCTTTAACACCAACCTCCAGCTAAGGCAAAATGAGGCCTAGGCAACAACAACGACTACGACGATTAATGCTTATGATGGAGAACAGCTAAAGTACCTACTGGTGTTTGGC
This sequence comes from uncultured Nitrososphaeraceae archaeon, assembly GCA_964439995.1. Lineage (GTDB taxonomy): Archaea > Thermoproteota > Nitrososphaeria > Nitrososphaerales > Nitrososphaeraceae > TH5893. Next base: position 2,937 of record CAYTQD010000056.1, on the reverse strand, counting down.
GATAGAAAAATAAGTGTAGTGGATAATGAAACAAGCACAGTGCCAGCTAAAGTCAGCACTAATCTAGAAAAGATAAGTGAAAAGTTTCTGGAGGATCGTAAAAGAACAGGTCCGTGAGGTCATGGACAGTGGCAGACTATTATATAGTTTCAATTATAATTGTTCATCAAACGTTTCTACTACCTCCTACCTCTTGTGGTATCTAACTAATAAACCACCTGAATTGGTTAGTTTATAAGGTAATAGCATAGTATTATTAGGAAATGATATTCTTTGCCTACATGTTTATCGTGGCGTGCATGTTTACAATGTTATTACAAGCACCCGCCTTAGTATTAGCCTATCATGGCGGAGAGATTTCTTTATCATTAGACTCTGCAGAGTTTACAGCTCTAGGCGAAGAGGGAAATAGGGTCGATGTTTCTATAAACTATATTGTAAATGATACGTCCTTTATTTCCCAAGATCAGAAAATAAATTCAGTGATGAAGGTATACTTACCAAATGGAACATTAATCAAGACCTCTTCTTCTCCAGAGGGATTTTCTTTGAACCAAACCGGGACAGCGCACCATGCGACAACAATACCTAACAGTACACTACAGAATGTATTTGCAGTAGTGCAGTACACTGACTTGGCAAAGACCTTACCGATATCGAACCCTCTACAGATGGCACTCAACTTAACTCAATCGCCGTCAGTGACAGAACATGAAATTGCTGCATTACAAGACTAAATTATAGCAGGCCCAGGTATAACTCCATTAGAATAGATTACGTACTTGCCTATTCTAATGAACGACCCAAGGGTATTCTTTCTATCTCACATCATAGAAATTTGCTACTTTAAGAACTACAATAAGGCGTAGAGAATAGTGTGGTGGCTGTTCAGGCGGAAGTAGGACTGTCTTTTGGATAACATGCACCAGTCTCATCCCCATCTCTTCTTTCAAAACCACTAGGACAGGGTTCACGTGGATAACACTGTGCCTTTGCATTCATACTAAAACCTTCGGGACAAGTCTCTCCATCTATTGAAGCACATTTGGTAAGTGATGGGTTGAAAAGACAATCTCCGTCAGGAGATTGTCCATCCAATGACTGATTTTCTCGCATCTGTCCTTGGACAGGGACTATGATGGCGGCTGTCAACATTATAACAGCTAAATAAAGGATAATGATCAAAGGACACTTTTTTGTAGGACTGTTCATTAATAATAGTGTGACATTAAAAATCTTAAGTTTTTTAATACATTTTTTAGTTAGTTTTGTGCCAAAATTTTTGTTATATACAACATGCATATTGTAATCTCTGAAAACATGGTCTAAATCTAACCACTAGAATATTTTTTTTGACGGCATTTTCGTCTAAAGACTACCATAATTTTTCTAGTTCTAAATAGAAGTGATACATCATTAACGGTTTTCTAATTTTAGATTCTAGTTTTAGATAGAAATGTTGGTAATACTGATTCATATGATCGGAAGAAAAATAGAAATCTATTCTTCCTCCTCGTCTTCATCTGTCTCTTCCGATTCTGTATCTTCACCCGTCTCCACTACTTCTTCTACCGTGTCGATATCATCTTCAATCAGACTTGCTCCTTTCATCTCTTCTACTTTCAGAAATTTTGCTGAGTCCATATACATATCCACATTTTCAGCTCTCAAGGCAGGTGTGTTCTCACCAACTTCGCAAACCATCTGCAAGTCCTTCAGTACCATGCTGCATACTCTAAACTCATCTCCGCTTTTTATTGACGACGTAGCATTAGGGAAGGAATAATAGAGTTCTATTATACCGCTTGGATTACTTTTTTCTTTGCTGGTAGATAAAGGAGTTGTCTCGTCTTCTTCTATTGGAATGTAATATTTTGCTGCATCAAAGGCTTTTACTTTTGAGAAGTTATCAATGGTAACGAATGTAACCATATTTCCATCTGTAGGTTCCACTCCAAAAAGAGTCACAATAACTTTAAACACATCTTCCTCCTGTGCCTCAGTCGTCTGGGCGTTATTAAAACTAGTTGAAACTGACATTGTTACCAATGCTAATACGGCCACTGTTGCGACTTGTCGAATTGTTTTAATTGTTGTAAACAAATCTAGGGACAAGCTCATCGAGATGTGCTTTGCGTGTCAACTATCTATAGATGATGACAGAAACTTAGGAATCATTTAGCTGTCAGTATTCTTAGTTTGATTTCTCCATTTGCTAGTCCTTTATACCAGTAATCTCTCCAGTTTCTTTATCAATCGTTTCGAATCTAGTTAGATGGTCATTATTATTGATTGAATTAGCCTTATAACACTAAGGAGTTACCTGACCACCTAATTTGAAACTATGAGGAGAAACAGTGTACCCGAAGGGCTCTATTACTGAATTACATACTCTGGCCAATAATTCAGTATATCTTTCTGTGTCATAATTGGTATTTTCATCAATAATCTCCAAAGGAGTAGCAACAGGTTCTCTTTTTCCTCCTTGATAATCAGTTATTATGTATCTCAATATTTGTCCTCCTATCAAGGATTTTCCTTCTGTGTTTAGCCGTTTCATTGCATTATTTTCAACTGTATTTCTGTTTATCTTGTGTTCATTAAAGTCTTTGGAGCTCCGTTTAGAAAAAGCTAATTCTTCAAGTGGCACACTTTTATCTTCTAGTAACAGTTTGTATTTCTGAAAATGCTCATCTATATAATGCATAGATCTTCTAACTTCTTCTAAATTGTTGCCACAGGCCATTATCTGCAGAATTTCGTTTTGAAACTTAGAAAAGAGAGGAGGTGTATCTCTTCTTCTTGCCTCGATTCCTCTCACTTTTAGTTCACCATCTTGAAATGCTCCGAAATAGCGGTTGACTACAGATAAGTTACTATTTATTTTAGAAGGTAAAAATGCAATCCATTTGTATATTCCTTCGAATGATATTCTAA
>CAYTQD010000055.1:0-10094 GCA_964439995.1 uncultured Nitrososphaeraceae archaeon | reverse complement strand
CCAGAAGAGTTTGTCAAAAAAGCATTTGAATTTCTACTCGAAAGAGAGAATAAAGACTCAATACTAAGATGCTTCGATATTACCCAGATAAATGATCACTATCCGGAATTTGAAAATGAGATCAAGAAACGAGATGATAGAGATTATAATGCGTGATAATTATATGAAATAATAGTAAACCAAACTGCTACAGGAATTCTTGAAGTTTTCAGTAGGGAGATAGTGTGATTAGTCTTGTTAGACTTTCGCAAGGTAAAAAAAGATCAACCTCAGTCATCTAATCAATGAGCTCGGTAAGTGAAATTATGTCTGAAAAGGAGATTGTCACAGTAGCTGCGAATAAGGGAAAAAGTGCGCAGGATGTAGCTCGAATTATGGTCAAAAAAAAAGTAGGCTCTGTAATTGTAGTAGATGAAAAGGCGTATCCTGTTGGGATTGTTACAGAACGGGACTTAATCAGACGTGTGTGTCTGAAAGATGTGGCTGCAAGTAGGATTAAGCTTGAAGAGATTATGTCAGCTCCGGTTATATCGCTCATGGCTTATGATTCAATAGATACAGCCTCGCGAATAATGGTGAGCAACAATATCAAACATCTTGCTGTATTAGAAGACAACAGAATTGTAGGCTTGTTGAGTGTAACAGACATTACTAGAAGCTTAGCTAAGATCCTGTTGGATGATCATTATAGATATCGATCGTTGCGCTTTGCAGTAGATCTTGCAGGCTCTTCAACTCCAACACAATAGATTCCCATCCGCAATTATAAAATAATAGTTGAAGAAATTCAAGTATATGCAATATTATAAGGCAGCCTTTCTTGGCCAAGAAAGGTCAAGGAAGGCACAAATGAAATTGTTTGACTATACTGGCTTTGCAATGCTCACTTATACTATTAAGCAAACTAGTACGGGATTTGAGCCCGTAGGCGAGGAAATGTTAATCGGTAGGTTGGTTAAGGGAGATGAAATGATTCTCTTGATTTGCGATGAAGGTGGTTATGCAAAGGCACAATCTAAACCCTTGCCTATACAACAGGGGGAAGAAATTTTGAAGACTATCATTAATGACAGAATTCCGGAGTTTAAAGGCACAATTAAGACTGTTTCTTAATCGTTACAATTTTAGTTCCTATCTCTTTACCATCAACGGCGTCTATGATATTAGCTATATCCGATCGTACTACGCGTGTTGGTATTTTTGAACGTTCTATCACTTTCAATGCAATTACATCCATTAGATCGTATGCCCCCGCCATGGCGCTTTCCACTCTGAGAACCTCTAGACATTCATTCACTGTAATCTCTTTAAATAACTTTGCATTGGGGTTAGTATTCGGATCAGAGTCATATATGCCCTCAACGTCAGTAGCATTTACAAGGCTGACTGCCTTCGACGTTTCCGCTATCAGTGCTGAGGTAGCATTCGTGCTCTGGCCGGGGTGTAATCCCCCGGCGATCACTATCCTACCACTTGCTACTGCTATTGCTACTTCTTCTAGGTTTTTTGGCACTTGTGAATATGCTTTATCTCCTAAAGCTACAATCAATAGTCTAGCATTTAATCTTGAGACTTCAATTCCCATGATGTCCAGAGTCGCTTCATCAGAGCCGAGATTCCGTGCACAGCTAATATATTGACGCGCGATTTTTCCACCTCCGGCGATAACTATCGGCTGAACACTCTTGTTAATATCATTGAGCATCCCAGCATATCGTCTAATTAAGTCATGGCTTGCATCTTGACTGAATATAGTCCCGCTTAACTTGATGACTACTCTCTTTTTTCCTGAATCATTGTATTCCATAAAGTTCCTTCCAGCGTATAGACTCTTCGTTACCAAGTACTTCCTTAGTACTCTTTTCTACCGTATCTCGGTTTTCGGCGGTTGTATATACTCTTAACATATCTAACGAACCAGCAATAGAAGCAATAAGTGGAATTTCTGAAACAGGTGTTTCGTATTCGTATTCTTTTTCAACTAGCAATATTGAATTTATCTCTTCTTTTGTTGGAGTTTTTGGCATAGACGAAGTACTTGAAGCATCGACAAAAATTATATTTTCTCCCTTAATCTGAGAAACTTCAGATATCTGGTATTCTAAGTCGTGCAAAGTTCTGGCATGCATTTTCCTATCCAACATATCATGCAGATGCAAGAATTTTTCATAGACGCATTTTAGTAGCTTTCGCGACTTATACTCCGCAGCCAATCTAACTGCATTCCTGTTACGATCACCTAGCAAACATATCTGTTCAAGAAGAGTCTCATCGGTGAGGTTTAGATAGCTATCTAGAGTTTTATCAGTCAGATTAAGCTGTTCGTCTGCAAGTGATATTGAACGTAATAACATTACCTCTGCTGAACGCACTGTTTTATGAAAATACACTGCCTTATACATCTCATAACGAGAAATTAACATAGATTCCAATGAATATAGTGCTGACCTATTAATAGCCAAGTGTCCGTCATTTGTTACCTCAAATGAAGATATCAACCTATGATAATCTATTTTTCCATACTCAACACCTGTGAACAGTCCGTCTCTAGGTAAGTAATCCATCATATCTGCAGATAATCCTCCGGCTATAATTTCATTGAAGAATTTTATCTTTGATAGGCCGAATGATAACTTACAAATATCGGAGGAATTATAACCGTATTTTCCCAATACGTCGTTAATCTCACTAGTGGAAATAATTTGCTTACCCATATCTTCATGATTCACATTGTGTCTTGCCATCAAAACTTCTTCGAACAGATGGGAATACGGGCCGTGGCCTATGTCATGCAGCAGTGCTGCTAGACGTAATTGCTGAAGCTCGTCTTCGTCGTCAAAATATCCTTTGTCAAAAAGTGTTTCTCCGGCATAGCCGGCTAGATGCATAGTACCAATTGAGTGTTCGAACCGAGAATGTTGTGCACTCGGGTATACCAAATGTGCACCTGAAAGTTGCCTAATTCTCCTTAACCGTTGAAATACCTCAGTATCCACAATATCCCTCTCAATTTCAGAAAAACGTATATACCGATGTACTGGATCAGTAACCTCGCCCGCAAATTTCATCGTAACTGCTAACAGTTGTTAGCAATAGAATAAATTAAACCTTGAGAATCCCACATCTTCACTGCTACCCTTTACTACTCTACCTAGAACTTTGCGACTAACTAAACCCTCAAGACCTTTCTCACGATATTCATTATTTCGTCATGTACATCCTCGATAGACTTTTCACCGCTTATTACTTTCCAGTTAAAGTGTTTTGAGAGCTTGCGATAGTTTTTGTGTACTTTGGTTAATAATTTCTCATCCATCTCAAATGCGTCTCGGTCCTGCCCCCCACGACTATAAGATGTATCAGGCTTGACTTCGAGTACTATGACTACGTCTTCCTTTGGCAACCCTTTATCCAAGTTTAACAGCCACTTAAGATCCAGACCATTTGATAAACCGTATACTAAGTTTGACTGGTAGTACCTATTCATTATGATTATCGTACCCTTTTCTACTAAGCTTTCAATTTCATCCTTCTTTTCCCAGCGGTTGGCTGATAGCAGCATGTGTTTGACTTGATTGGTATAATCTTGTCTACCGTCTAAAAAGGCCTTAATTTCTCGCCCAATGCGGGTGGTATAATCGGGGAATTCAAATATTATGCAAGCTCTCCCAGAAACTTTGAGGGCATTTAATAGAGCCCTACATTGAGTTCTTTTGCCAGCCTTATCTGTCCCTTCTATTACAATGATCCTTCCTTTTTTCAATAATGGAAATTACTACAAATTAACAAAAATAAATATCTGTTGAAAATTAAGACAAATCCAGTGACTGGATATGATCCAGTTAGATACCAACAAACACACAACTGTGTAACCTTGTGTAACTGTAGCAGTTGTTTTTAAGGATGTTTTTTTTTTCATAATGTATGTATAGGATAGAGAGCTCGAATGTTGTCTACAGAAGCCAATGGATGGAGGTAGTTGAAGACCAAGTCCGAAGCAATGATGGTGCGGTCGGAATGTTTAATAGAATAAATGTGTTAAACTCAAGTATTATAGTTCCCTTATTCAGAGATGGCTCAATGCTTATGGTTGAAAATTACCGCCATGGTGCGAAAGCAAATCTATTGGAGTTACCCGGAGGGCTAGTAAATGTAGGTGAAGACCCACTAACTACCGCTAAACGGGAACTGCTCGAAGAAACTGGATACGTATGCAGCTCTATCGAACATATATATTGGACTTATACATGGCCTGGAAGAGCTACACAAAAGAATTTTGTATATCTAGCAAAAGGACTTAGAAAGCAGAGTAGTCCAAGTTTAGAAGAATTTGAATATACAAAAGTTCGAAAGCTGAAAAAAGAACTGGTGATTCAAGAGATCAGATCCGGCAATATAAGAAGCGCAACATCGATATCTGCAATTCTTTATACAATAGGAAGTAATACAGGAGAGTTTGATACTTGAAGTGATAATCATTTAGAAGTTGGGTTGGGTTAGGAGTTTACCTTCATAACATTTTATTTCTCTTGCCATAGGTGAATTTACATAATGGAAGGAAAGTTCGTCTTCTTTGACCTCGGACAAACACTAGTGGATGAGTGGAAATTTATTGATTATCTAGATCATAAACTATTAGAATTACTGAACGGCTTTGGAACAAGAATTGACCTTCGTAATTACAAAGCAGTGAGGGACAACGTTATTAGAAATCGCATAATTGGTAATGGCGGTATGCGGGAGCTAATTATTGAAGTTTGCAGATTAGTAGCTCAGCGTGGGTATGAGACCATTATTGCAGATAGATTGGAATATGATATCAGAGATGCACGTAGGAAGTTGTTGAGGTTCCATAGTGATGCAAGGCAAACGCTTAGTATTCTCTCACAGAAATATGACCTTGGGATAATTGCCAATCAGTCTTCTGAAATTTTGCGATTGCTAGAGAAATCCAGCTTTATAGATATCTTCAAGGTAATAGTTATATCTTCAGAGATTCAACTGAAGAAACCGGACCCACGAATCTTTGCTTTAGCGATGGATCGTGCCACAAATAAGTATAATCAATATGTTATGATAGGTGACAGACTTGATACCGACATAAGTCCAGCGAACAAGCTTGGCATGAAGACAATTAGATATGCAAATTCACTTTTCAAATTACAAGAACCTATCGATGAATCAGAGAAGGCAACCCGTGTCATTAGCCGCCTTAGTGAAATACCTAACGTATTGCAAGAAATCTAGATATATACTTTGCAAACATCAAATTATTTGATATATTTTCTACTTCAATTGGTATGAGAACATAATTTTCTGGCTAAACTAGCTAAAGGTACTTGGACAACTCTATTGGCAGAAAAGAAACAGCATCATCGCAATATCTAATCGTTATTGAAGTTTCTATCCCAAGTCACAAAGAAAGAGCCTTATTAGCTATTTCTTCAAGTGGAATACGATGTGATAAAACTAGATAGCATCTATAAGGAAAACTGTGTAGATTTCATGAAGATTCTCGGTGCAGAGGGTATTACAGTGGATGTTATTGTGACGTCACCACCTTACAATATAAACAAGGAATACGGGACGTATAAAGACAAGAGAGAAAGGACTGAATATTTGGAATGGCTCCACGAGGTAGCTAGACTCAGTTATTTGATACTAAAAGATGAGGGCTCTCTTTTCTTTAACATTGGCGGCACCCATTCGGATCCTACGCTAGCTTTTGATGTAGTCAGGGAATTTAAGGTGGCGGGTTATAACCTACAGAATACAATCCATTGGATAAAATCTATTTCCATAGAAAAAGAGGATCTAGGCAAAAGTAACGGAATGCGTGATGCATGCTCAGTAGGGCATTTCAAACCAATAATAAGTGAAAGATTTCTTACAGACCTGCAAGAGTACATTTTTCATCTTACGAAAGGTGGAAATTTAAAAGTGAATAAAAGAGCTATAGGCGTACCCTACCAAGATAAAACAAATATTGGAAGATGGAAATCTGCTATAGAAGACAAAAGAGATAGAGGCAATGTATGGTTTATCCCTTATTCAACAATAAACGAGAGTAGACCTCACCCTGCAATATTTCCTGAAAAATTACCTTATCTATGTATAAAAATGCACGGGATAAAAAAAGGAATGGTTGTTTATGACCCATTTATCGGAGTGGGTACCACAGCGTTAGCATGTATTCGTCTAGGGGTAGGTTATTTGGGAACAGAAATTGACGGAGAATATAGACGCTTGGCCATAGAAAATATAGAAAGAAAAAAACGGGAAAAAAGATGTCGATTGTTTTCGTAATTGTATATTGCTGGAACCGAGAATTCGCTGCCAAAGGTCTGATAGTTCATGTATATCTCCTTGGCAGAGCTCAACCCTCAATGACCGGCCGCAAGGCAAAGAGCTGCCGTTAAGGGGGGGAGGTACAATCTGGTTTTGTTTAAAGGAGAAATTAATGCCTAAAAAGTAGCCACATGACAACCGTCACTATTTAAAGACATATATCGATTGGTCAGTTCATATATATCAGCGTTATACAAATGGCATAGGGTTTAAATAGATTCATTATATCTTCAAGTCTAGTGAATTAGATGCCAGTCGCAATAATTCCGGATATTAGCGAACAACACTGCATTGGGTGTGCTCTCTGTGTAGAGATTTGTACTGCTCTTGGTCCAGATGTACTAAGGGTTAAGCCAGTGGAAGGTTGGAAAAGAGGAAAGGCATTTGTTTTCTATCCAGAAAGATGCATTTCTGACGGAGCTTGTATTGGGGTATGCCCAACAAAGGCAATCTTCTGGATGAGACCGATGGACTATACACCGGGCCAACCAATTCCACTGAAGAAGAATGCAGTATTTACGAAGGGTTGGGAGGAAGGTTAACTCTTCATCCACAGATCCTAAAAAATTCCCTTTTTTTAGTTTTCATAAAACTTCGAGAAAAAGGTAGCTGCATAAATAATACATACTAAATAAATATCCTAGCTTAGAAATGCCTTTTAGTCAAAATGAATTTCTAGATGATTTAAATCTTAAAATTATTGATGTTCTAGGTAAGGATTCTTCGGTCTCTTTTGTTGAAGTGGCCAAGCAAATGGATGTCTCTGATGCGACCATACACAACAGGGTTCAGCGGATGATAGCTGCTGGGATTATTAACAAGTTTACAATCTCAGTAGACAATAATCGCCTTGGTTACGGTCATCTAGCGTATCTAGGCTTGAATATTGAATGTGGTTCTATAGATGATGTTACCAATGATCTTTGCAAAGTAAATGAAGTTCTAGAAGTCCATGAAATGCATAGTAACTTTGATCTATTTATAAAATTACGTGCTAGAAATTTAGAACAATTAAGAGATATAATACAAAACAAAATCTGTAGTCTTCCCCATATTCTTGAAACAGAGCTAATGACAGTTTTGAAAACTGAAAAGGAGGAATACTCTGTATTACCTTCTTTGAAAAAAAACAGAGGCATCTTGTAACCTAGCAGCAGAATCAGGGACCTAGGAACCCAATTAAGGCAAGCAATAGTAGAAAAACATCTGAGATCTAACGCCTGTTTTCCGAAGACACTGTTATAAGTGGCTATCTTATTGAAGGTATAATTACACCTAGATTTTATTCAGATCCTATACCTCCCAGTTGTTGTTAACTCCCGAAAATTGGTATTATTGTAGCGTTGAGTTCACTGTGGTTCCCTTTGCATGAATTGCTTTTACTGCATCCCCAACATTAGTGCCCTTATCCTCCACGATTATTAGAATCCTAGATGTTTCCTCTTGTGCATCTAAATTCAATATGTTAATATCATGCTCTCCAACTGTACTGCTGGCTGCTGAGGCTATTTTTGGGATTCTCCACATTAAATCGCCAATTAGAGTAACCACTCCTCTCCCGTAAACAATTTCCACCTTCGTGTCATAGGCTCTAAAATGGCGCTCATGTCTCCTAACATAATCTGCATCAAGAAATAGAAGCCGTGTAATTTCTGCTCTATCTGTTTTATACGGTGATAATTTTACAAACTCGTGGTATTGTCTATCCTTTTCTAACGAAGCTATGAGGTAAGAGGCTGCCAAACTTTCCATTCTTACAATGGCACAATTTCTCCTTCCGGTTACAATCTTTACCAAATTATTATTATATTCTTCTTGATTGTCAGCCATAGCAGCTGCTCTTATATCCTGTTGGATTATTGTAATATTTGTTGGATTCGTCATATCTGTAATAACTATAGGAACATCTAGATTAATCTCCTTGATTTCCTGGATAGCTACAGGGTCGAGGATCTTCATACCAAACATTCCTGCTAACCTCGCTTCATTGTAAGACAAATACTTTACATATCGCAGTTTATCCTTTACAATTCTAGGGTCAGCACTTAGTACAGCGTTGTCCTTTTCAAAGTCTATCTTAACCTCATAATTATTATGCAGCAAAATCGCAACATCTGCAGCTGTTCTATCGGAACCCCCACGCTCGTATGTAGTTTCTAAGCCGTCAACGGTTTTGCCGATAAACCCTCCCATTGCTACTACGTCATTCTTATCAACTAGATTTATCAAATGACCACTATTACGCTTCGATTCAGCCGCCATAAAATTAGCGGCTTCAAAATTATCATCAGTTACTATTGGCCATCTTTCTATGTCTACATGATCTGATATTATGCCATAGCTCCGCATTACATAGTCCATTAGATAGGACATTGGAATTTCACCGCTATATGCAAGAGTTCTTGACCTAACAATATCTACGAACCGCCTATTCTCGGTCGCCTGTTTTAGTGAAATTAATACTTGCTTATTGAATTTTTCGAGATTTTGAATATAGTCATCGTAATACTTTTTATTAGATATGTATCTGGCAGCAATTTGTTCGTAAACCTGTCGAAGGACTTCAATTTCTACAGGATTTGAGGAAGCATAATTCCTGCCGATTCGTATGGCCACGTCAGTCATTGAAAGCACTTTTCCTTCATAATTGATGAGAGGGGCAGAGAAGACAGCAACGACTTTTGTTCGGTGGCTTATATGCTTAATTCTATCAATAACCTTCGGAACTGATATGCCGTCTACTCCTATAGCACTTCCTCCAAATTTAGCAATAATTACGAGAGTCAATTTACTACCTATCCAGCTACCCTGTTTGATGCTACGGCTACTTTCCATATATTAAATATTCAAGCGATCACGTTATGGGTACCTATACCTATGGTCATCCATAATACTAACACATTGGACGCAGGACAGCTTCAGAAATATGTTCCCATACGTCACTTTACGGCACGGGAAAAGACAGTAATTCAGGTGCTTTGTTACCTTCTTGACTGCATTAATTACTTAATTCTTTTCATCATTTAGGTGTGCATAGAATAAAAGTTTTTTACGATTTCAGCTACATTTTCTACTGAATGGAATTTTCTAATATAATCTGCCCCTTCCTCACCCAGTCTCTTCATTTCAGAAGGATCTTCCATTAGCTTATCTAAGTCACGTTTGAATGATTCTTTGGTAGTTAGGTATATGGGGGGCTTATATTCTTCGTATAATTTATCAGAAACGTAAGCGATGACAGGTTTACCCAAAGCCATACCCTCGAGTTCAAACTTTCCGAACCATCCAACATCTGGCAGTATCTTTCCGATAACTATATCACAGCTATTGATAGCTCGCAAAGCCTGTATATGGGGCAGTCTCAAAATCTCTACTATTTCAAGCTTTTTTTCCCTACCAAGCTCGTGTAACGCATTGCTATAGTAGTCAGTTGATCGAAAATTCTTGTAATAGGGGTAATGTGCTATCCGCACTCGCCCTTTGTTTTCTTTCGTCCCATTATTCATTCTGAAAGAGGAGACCTTTTCATTTACTTCGGCAATATCCACAGGAATCGGAAGCCACCTACCATTCGGAGAATATTGTAATAAATCTGGAGTGGAGACCAAACAAAAATCATTGTCATACCTGCCTCGTAGATCTCCGCCATGGTAATGTTTAAGGTAGATCTTATCTTTGTTTCGTTTTTCCAGACTCCTTTTTAGGGAACCATAAGGATAATGATAGTGCCATACTTCATATTCTCT
>CAYTQD010000054.1:0-10337 GCA_964439995.1 uncultured Nitrososphaeraceae archaeon | reverse complement strand
AGCATTCATTAATCCATCAGCATGATAAGATCATCCTTTAAGGAAAGATTTTAAGAACCATGAATAACTAAGTAGGACAATGACACCTTCATCCCCATCAAAGAAAATTAGCATGCCAGCCTCAGCCCGAGCTGGGCTGGTGATATTATTACTCGGAGCAATAATGGTAGGTCTTGGGAGCTATTTTGACAGGGGAGCCTATTCCCTCTATGGATTAATAATGGGAACCGCTGGCTTTTTGATATATATTGTATCTTCAGTTATTCTCTCAAGACAGAAAAAAAGAACAGGCTTGAAAGTCTAGCAAATAGTATTGTAACATCATTCTATGTATATGGCAGGTTTATAGGGTCTTGCGTGCTTGGCCTTTAATTTCGGATCATAATGCTTTTGTCTGTAGTCATGGAGCTTCTTAGGTTCGTCCTCCTCTAGCTCATTCTGCTGTTTATCTTCATCTTCTTGGGATACATGCATCTCAACTATGCGGTTCGCGCTCTCTAAAGATAGCAATTTTGTGGCATCATGGATAGGGTATATTTCGTCAAAGGATTCTCCTATCTTATTTCTCCTACGTCTTATCTCAAGTGAGACTGATAAGATATCCTCAACTATCTTCTTAACCAAACCCATATTTTTTCTTACTGTTATTGCTATTATAGGATCTTTATGTAGCGTTTTTATGACTTCCCCGAAGTTCGCATTGTTTTCATCTGATATTATACTAAGGATCTTGTGGTAAATTCTACGTTTCCACTGTGCAGAAACGTAAACATAAATTCTATTTGGTGTTATCTTGGTTACTTTGAGTATGTTTTGAATGTCCAATAACAGGTTCATGAGTAATAGTTCTGATTCCTCTGCAACCGGATCTACTTCGTCAGGATTTGCTACTGGCCAACCTGCAAATTGAATGGAAGATGATGGCCTAGTACGCTCCATTTTTTCCCAAATCTCTTCCATCAGAAACGGGGCAAAAGGTGCAAGCATTCTGACACGAGCACTAACAAATGAAGCCATAACAGACCTTACATAAAGCGAGTTTTCACGTTCTTTTGATCTAAGTCTGCGCCTGTACCAACCTAGATACTGATCTAAAAGGTACAATATGTTGTGCAGTGCTTCTCTGGCCCTTAACTTTTCCATGAGCTCAGTGGTGTCGCCTATTACTTGCTGCAGTCTGCTAATCAGCCACCGGTCTTCCAGCTCAACTCTTTTTTCTGTTCGAACTCCTTCCTGAGAGTTATCTAAACAGTGCTCCATGGCTAACTTGTAAATCTCATGTAACTTGGAACGGATTCCTCTCACACTATCTAATGAAAGATCAGCATCCTGTAAAATTTCTGCTGAGCTTAGCATCGCCAAGCGAATAGAATCAGCACCATATTCTTTAATTGCGCTACGCAATGGAATAATATTTCCAAGGGATTTTGACATTTTTTTTCCATCCATTAAGACGGACCCGTTTACCACTATCTGTTTAGGCCAGTATTTTTTCTTAAAAATCGCAACATGGTTAAATATGAAGAAGGAAAGATGGTTTGGTACGAGGTCTCTTCCTGAATGCCTTGAATCCAAGGGATAAAAGTAGTTAAATTCATTTCTTATTCCTTCCAACATAACTGGGTCAACATTACAATCTTTGGCAACTTGGTTAGATTTCCCCACTCCTAAAAATATGTGGTCAAAAAATGAATCTTTGAGATCTTTATGTTTGAATTCAAGTGAGCTATCATTGATGTATTTAGAGAGTACGTAGTATGCCATATAGATAACAGAGTCAGAAAGACTCTCTATTAGCCAATCTGCATCCCATGGTATCCTAGTCCCTAGACCAGACCTTCTTGCACATGCCCTCGCCCTTAGCCAATCGATAACATTTTTGAATTCTTGCCTTATATCTTCTGGAATTATTTCCATCTCATCAATGCACTGGTGGGCCAACTTCTTCCACTGCTCATTACCATAATCTAGAAACCATTGATCTTTTAGTATCTTAACAACACAAGCTGAACCACATCTACATCTTACTGAGCTGTCGACCAGTTCAAATATCAGATCTGCAGCTTGGGACTCAATTAGTTCTCTTTTTATGATATCTTTTGCTTCAGCTACATTAAGCCCTGCTAGCTTTTCAGTATTATGAAGCATTCTCCCCTTATAGAATTCTTGTGAATATAGCTCGCTAGTTGCTATTTGTAAGTTTGGATCGGATTGATTCTTTATTTCAAGCTTCTCTATTATCTTTGATGCTGGAGGCTGAGATGCGTCTGGTATCATAGGTTGGGTGGATAAAGATTTGTCTTCTGGATGGATTCGTACTTCAATTATGGTTATAGGCGTTACTTCATTGAGGTTCGAAAGTCCAAACTCATGCTGAAGAGAGATATCTCTCCGTAAATCTTCTAGTGCCTGAAAGTCATATGGCGCATGTGCCGGTACAGACATTACTATTCCTGTTCCATAATTTGGATCGACAAAGGAGGCTGGATATATAGGGATCGTAACGTGTCTGACAGGATCGATAACTAGTTTACCAATTAGATCTTTTCCTGGTACGTTAGATTGAATAGATATATTGTAGTCTAGGAGTTGTAGTTTCCTAGCAGCTTCTTTGCTAACAATCCACTCTTCATTACTATCCCTGTTTTTACTGTCATTAACCTGTATTCGCACATAGCTTGATGTAGGATTGATCCATAAATTAGTAACACCATAAATTGTTTCTGGTCTTAAAGTTGCTGTTGGAATTTTAAGGGAGAGTCCTTTCAGTGCGAACTTAATTAATAGGTATTCATTAAAATCTGGTTCGACGTCGCCGATTGTATCGTGTTGACTAACAGCATTCTGATCGTTTAGACACCAGGCTACTGGATATGAACCCTGAATAATTAGACCCTTTTTTTGGAGCATTCTAAACTGCCAAGAAATAAATTGTAAGTAAGCGTTGTCCATAGTAGTGAACTCTCGCCTCCAATCTATAGAATATCCCATTTCTAGCATTCCCTGTTTAATCTCATGGTGGAAAAAATTTGCCATTTCAATAGGTTTAATAAACTTGGAAATTTGATCGCGTGACACGTGATATACTTTTTCGAAGGTTCCTATCAAATTCTCGTCGCCGGATGCCACTCTTTTGGACATAGCAAGTATAGGTGTGCCTGTGTAGTGAAAGCCCATTGGAAACAAGACATTGTACCCTTTCATTCTCATATAACGGGCATGAGTATCCGCCAGTGTGTATGTTCTCCCATGTCCTAAATGTTGAGGCGAATTTGGATATGGATATGCTACGGTTATGAAATATTTTTTCTTGTTTACATCAGGATCGGCGTTGTAGATACCTAGTGCTTCCCATCTACGACGCCACTTATCTTCAATGGAATTGAAGTTGAAAATAGTGTATCGATCCTGACGACAGCTGCTCTTATCATCGGCTCCCGAAATGTTCAGCTTATTATCCACTCTGGCTGGATTTAACAATTATTTTTTCTGCCAAAAGTAAAGCGTCCTTGACCCTTTCCTTATACTTAATGCTGCCGCCACCTTGACCAAAATGGGCTCCTCCTCCACCATCACCTCCCAACTGAACTGAGATCTCCTTTGCCAGCGAACCAGATTCAACTAACTTGCTAGCATCTTCGCCAGCAAATACAATAACTCTAATACCTTCTCCTTTCGTAGTTATTGCGATATAAATCAGGGACTTGTCAGATTCAACCGATTTTTCACCTACTGAAATATGATACTCGTCATCTAGTTGTTCATCATATATACTGTAAATTTTTAGATCGCCCACAGGCAGTGTCTTTGCCTCCAACGATACAGACTTTGCTATCAACGGACTGACCTTCCTGAGAATTGCTTTAACCTTTTTCCGAGATAACTCAGTATTTTCCAAGCTTTTCAGGAATGACTCTACTACTTTCTCTTTACTAGAACCTAAAGATTGTGCAATAGTATTAAGGTTGTTTTCAAGCTCCTGGATATGATAGAATGCTGACTCCGCTGCAACAAACTCTAACCTTACTACCCCATCTTGAATTCTCTCTGATTTTATGATTTTTATGAGACCTATTTGACCAGTTCTTCTTACGTGAGTTCCACCACAAGCTTCGATATCCCAACCTTCAATATTAACGATCCTAACGTTACTAGTAGGGGCAACGCCGCCCTGATATATTCTGAATGTATACTTTTGCTCAGCATCCCCACGGCCATATATATTAATTGAGACAGGTAAATTCTGCATAATCACATTGTTTGCACTATTTTCAATACCTTCAATTTCTTCCCTGCTTAATGCTGAATGGTGAGTAACGTCAAGCCTTCCATAGTCTTGTTCCTTGAATGCTGAATTTTGCCACACCCAAGGGCCAAGAATATTTCTTGCAGCGCTATTGAGTATATGAGTAGCGGTATGATGCTTAGTGATCGAGTTGCGTCTTTGGATGTCAATTTTTCCATGGATAATTTTCCCTTCAGCAAGTTTGTCAGCTATATTCTGAACCTTATGCAGGACTATGTCCCCTTGTTTTGATACTTCAGCTATCTCATTAGTTTCTAATGTTCCTTTATCAGGTTCCTGACCACCTCCTCTTGGATAGAAAGCAGTCTGGTCGAGCACTATATATTTCCCATCTATTATCTTAAGGACGGTTGCCTCAAATTCGTGTATCGTTTCATCCTCATAATATAATAACCTAGTCGTAGGAAGACCTTCCAAACCAGTTATGGGCTTTTGAATGTGTGCTGCAGTTTGCTCACTATGAAGTTCCGCGAGTTTCTTATAGAAGCTAGAAGGTATACCTTCTAAGACACCAGCTTCCTGCAAATACTCTGGTGTGACGCCATCTGATTCGTACATCGTAATTAGATCGTCGATGGACAATTTCTTATTGGCTTTCTTTATGTATGTTGCCAGTGCTTGCATGCGTTCCCTAGATCCTATATACCTCTCAGACTCGATCTTTAAGATGGTCTTCACAACATCTCTGTGTTCTTCAAGTTCAGGATACATTTGACTTAAATAATCGATGTGCAAGTCAGTAATATCTCCAAGATTCACATTATTCCAACCCATTCGCTCCAGAATGGAAAGAGCTCTTCTTAAAATTATTCTGAGATTATAGCCGCCTCCTACATTAGATGGCAACGATCCATCTGCTATAGCGAAGAGTAGTGTACGAGTGTGATCTGCTACAGTGTAGGCAGCCTCGTATGGAGTAATTATTCCAACAAGTTTGTTCTCCGACATACCCAAGTTCTTAGCAATTGCTGATCTTACTGCGTTAAAGCTGCTTAATGCAAAGCTGCCATTAAGAGTGACATTCTCTTCTCCTATCTTGGCAGACATAATTTCAAAGTATTTACCAACAACATCAGGATTTTCATTCATTTCAGTTATGTTTGTTAGTTTCCTTATGACTGGGCCAAAAGTACAGTCATAGCTTGTAGGTGTCCCCATGGTAATCCAGGAAAGCCGTTCAAGACCTGCACCCATGTCAATGATCTTATTTTCCATGACGTGGAAATTGTTTTCATCTCCTTCAAATTCAGTAAAAACTGCATTACCTAGTTCAAGTCCGCGGACAAAATATTCCAATGAATTACCAAAGGCGCCGGCTCCCATCCACACATCTTCCACAAAAGTAATATCTTCAGGTTTTATTCCCAGAATGGATGTAAGCATTTCATAATCCAGCTCTACACATTCGGCTTTCCAGTATCCCCCAGCTGTATCTGCACTACATGTTTGCCCAAGCATACAAAAAGATGTATAATGCCTACCACTCATACCAACATTTTCGACGTCATTAAACCTCAGACACATTTGTGGAACAACCAGTGGGTTGGTAGGAAGTTCAAAAACTACTTTATTCCCTATAATTCTTTGGAAATCAACAATTGATGCTATTGTGTAATAAAGATCATCACGCCACCTGCAGACAACAGGATAACGACTGATTATAGCGTGATTTTTGGAACGAAAGTATGCTTCAATCTGCTTCCAGGCATTAACATAATCAAAGCGCCTATTTGTAGGTGGATTGTTTATGAAACCATATGATTCATGGTCAGGACATGATTCCTTGTCTACTATAGACCAAAAGAACTTGCCACACTTAACACACCTATGCCTATTGAAACCTACCCTTTCAAATAATGGAACTTTATAATATCTATCTGGATAGGATGAAAAAAGAGAAATAAGTTCTTTCTTTCCCAATGCTTGCTATCGTTTATTGTGATACAATATTAATGCTTTGGTATCGACGTACACAGAGGCAAACGATTTGTCAAGCATTTGACGAGATTGTTCTATATACCACTCATATGTCTCTAACAGCAGCTACCACGGTTTTTCCCAACAATGAGGGAGTAGATTTTATCGAATCCCTCATGGCTATTTCCTAATTATCGGCAACAATTAACTTTACTACATTTAACATACACAGTCTAGGAGAGCTCTAGAGCTTCTTCAAGGGCTGCACTACTCAATCCTTTTCCGTCGGTAAGGCACGCTCTAGGCAGCTTAACCGTAACCATTGTCTGGAAGTCAAGAGCATAAAATTACCTTAAATGGCATACATTACTCCGCCTGACACGATCGGTACTGAATCCACGTGCGCTATTTCCTTTATTCTGGCGATTATTGCATTGAACCATAAGCTATCAATCCCTTGACTCCATATGGTAACCTTCCTGTACTGTCTTTCTATTCCGCCGTTGAAATATCCCCTACAATCCTCTGTAGTCATATTGCAGTACTTTCGACTAATCTCTTCAATTATTTCTCCTGCATCGGAGGGTAAATATAGTATAGTCAACGTCGGAAATGGAATAGCATTAGAAGATGCTGAGGATGTGTCTTCTGCCAACCTTATATCATTAGTAGATAATTTGCCCACTAATATCTGGATTTCGAAGATACTCCTTCCAGCAAGGTATGCAATATTCTATCAAAACATTCTCTCGTTCGATGTAATTTGTATAATTTTAGTGCTTGAATGAGCATTTCTTGATAGTTTTGAAGAGAAGACAAAGACAAGCTGTCAGTTATTCGTCTTGCAACAAACCCACTCAGTAGTAGGGAATGTATAGCACTAGTTACGTTTGATATCTTTCTTTGAGTGCTTGAGCTCTCAAAATCTATAATTGTCACCTTGAGTGCTTCTGAAATAATTACGTGATGGTCCAAATTGCTAAGTTGACCATGGTCGAGATGTGCTTCATCTAGTAGGTAGCATTGCTCCAATATATCGGAGATAACTTTAAGGACTAGATTACGATCGGAAATATTATCGTCCTGCTTAATCCAGTTGATTATACTTAGACCTTCAACATGCCCCATTAGAATAATATTTTTGGTGTAGCCAAAAATCTCCGGCCCTACTCCTGCTAAGTTCGCTATTTTTTGAAGCTCTGCTTCTCGTTTCATGTCGGTTCTGTTGGCATCTATTCTTCTCACCTTTAGAGCAACAGTGTTGTGATTCTGAGTTTCTGCTCGCAACACTAATCCCACGCATCCTTTTCCCATAACTGCAACTTTTCCAATTAAAGATCTGCCACCGAACATGATAGATTCAACGCCCAGCGTCTTCAGCTCTGTTATGCGTTCAAGATATGCATTATTATTAAAACTAGGATACGAGATGATGTTAGCTAGTTGAGGTGAATCAATACTGCTGCACAATGAACCGCTCTGTTGCACTGACCTGATATGCAGCATGTCTCACCATACCTTTGATACATCTTTTTTCATCGCCAGTATAAATCTTCAGTGTGCCATTTCGAATGTCATCTTTTAGCCCCTCGGTAATCCCTATACTTCCTATCCTCTCGGAAAGCAAGAAATGAACCTGATCCTTAGCGTTTGTGATTTTAGTTTTGAAAAGACCTACAAGTCTCATTTGTCTGTTAGTCCAAAACAAAAGCGATTCCTTTGTATTTTTAGAAATGAAGTTAGCAGACTCCTTTTTTCTGAATACCTCGGGACCTTCTCTCTCAACATATGGTGGTATCGTGACTGATTGTAATAGAAAGATAAATGCAGCTGAACCCTTTTCATCTGTTATGCAGCTGCTTCGGATCACATGAAAATGTGATAAACATAATTGCTTCGAAATGGAGTTGAGAGTTTTTTTCAGCTGGCCCCAGATTATATCGGGGCTTCTCGGCCTGTACTTGAACTCCACTATAAGAAGGTTCGAATTAAGCTCTGGGCTTTTAGGTTTTCTATTTTTTTCCTGCTTAAAAAAGTCTAAAGAAGGTCGCTTAATGAACGCTCGAGAAGCTAGTATAAATTTCCCTAAACTTTCTGGTGAAATAGCTGCTCCCAAGTTCCTTCTAGGATCAACGGGATCGATTACTACAATATTACTCTGAAAGGTCTTCAGAGCATCTTTATCAACCTCACAAATAGATATTATTTGTCTATCATTTTCAATGTCCGCTATCGCCTGCAAAGTCGAAACGAATGAACCATATTTCAGGATTAAAATTTCAGTTACGTAACCACTTAAGCCGCCTTTGGCAATCTGAGCTCCGTAAATGCCTATAGATTTTAGAAACTTTTTGAGCAATCTCACTTCCTGTTTCTTTTGAGGATCCAAATTGTCCTTAATGTATTCCGTATGGTAAGGCGATCGATCAGCTGCGCTTATCCACTTTCCTCTATTCACATCATAGCACGGCACAATATTTACTCGGACATTCTTGACGAGGGCTTCCACATATGGGTGCTCAGAGTATCTCAAATGTGGCTGGTATTTCATGAGCGATTTTAATCCAATTGCCAAGCCTAGCCTCTCAAATTCAATTTTATCAATCGAAGGGTCTATTTTAACAAAGATGTCCAGGTCCAAGTCATCTTTTCCCCATGTTCCCTTCGCAAACGATCCTCCTACAATCACATCTCTTATTAAAGGAGAAGGATATTTTCGAACCAGTTCGATGACGTAGTTTGCAATGGTTTTCAGTCGCTCATTTTCTCTCTCCGGTATCAGGCAATACTTCATTGCTTGGGAAGTAACAGTCTGGATATCAGTCATCTTGCGTACACTCTAAACAAGTCTGAATAAATAGGCCCACTTCTGGTTAGCTCACTTTTCTTGAGATGTATCTTATCAATATAATCTGAACCAAAGCTTTGGTCATTGTACTTTAACGTATTGACCGCTTTTATCTTTCTATTCTTTATACGAAATAATGTGACATGTGGTATGAAGGGTTTGTCCGGAGTGAATCCGCTATCCTTGATACTGGCCAATACTCTTTGAGCAAGATGTGCAAGTTTTATACCACCCTCAACATCTGTTCCCATCCATATCACCCTTGCGTTAGCAGTGCTCGGAAATACACCAAGGCCTTTGTAGGTTACCGTAAAGGGTTGAAATACCAAACCAGACAGGCTGGACTTCAGTATATCAACGGCTTCTAAAGTTGTCTCTCCTAAAAAAATGATGCTAAAATGGAGATTCTGTTCTTCAACAGGTTTGACATCCCGCATATTCCAACCTTCATCCACTATTATTCTATCCTGTAACTTTTTGATAGTATCTTTGATTGAAACGTCAACCGAAATAAAACAGCGTAGATTCAACTTTAAGGATATACATTAACTTGACAATATAAAAATTTGAATCCCATAGGTTTAGATTAGTAAACCTTCTATTGTATTCCAGACAGTGAAGAGTCAGATCGGTAAATAGGAATGGGAATATATGCAACAACAATGGCAAATACTGGCGACAGGGCTAGAAGCGGAATATGGAAATATCAGTTCTTAGAATAGGGCACAGGTTTGTTCGCGACGACAGAATAACTACTCACGCTGCATTAGTATCAAGAGCGTTTGGTGCGAATGCAATCTATATGACTGAAGTTGATAAGTCTGTAAAGGAAACTATTCAGAAAGTTGGGCAGATATGGGGAGGCGAATCAGAATTCACTACTGAAATTGTTCAGGATTGGAAGAAAGTGATTCAAGGTTGGAAAAAAAATTCTGGTATAGTCATTCATCTGACTATGTATGGTATTAACATTGATGATGTCATTGATGATATCCGGGAGGAAAAAAAAATACTAGTCATCATTGGGGCAAAAAAGGTTCCTAGGGAGCTATATACTATCGTGGACCAAAACATCGCGATAGGTAATCAGCCACATTCAGAAATTGGTGCTCTGTCAATATTTCTCGATCGAGTCTTTAAAGGTGAGGAATTAAGGAAAAATTTTCGAGGTGGGAAATTGAGAATCGTACCAAATGGAAAGGGTAAGTGCGTGGAGGAAGTGGATGGTTAAGACTATGCTTTCCCTCCTTAAAATAATGGATGAAA
>CAYTQD010000053.1:0-10963 GCA_964439995.1 uncultured Nitrososphaeraceae archaeon | reverse complement strand
ATGTAACTTCTAATTGGAATCATCCCGGCCAAACCTATTGCTACGTTTGTCTGCCCTTTCCGAAACGGTCTACCGAAACTATCGGTTATTACAACTGCAATGTCTCTATTGGTCTTTTTTTTTAGCATATACATAATTTTTTTCGCAGACGAGTCCGGGTCCTTGGGAAGTAAGAGTGCAGTTTCTTTGCTATTCTCAACATTGCTTTGATCAACCCCCGCATTA
The DNA here is from genome assembly GCA_964439995.1 of uncultured Nitrososphaeraceae archaeon. Lineage (GTDB taxonomy): Archaea > Thermoproteota > Nitrososphaeria > Nitrososphaerales > Nitrososphaeraceae > TH5893. Next base: position 10,738 of record CAYTQD010000053.1, on the reverse strand, counting down.
GCACATATAAAACCGTGCTTGGTTTCACTAATGATAATTCCATTAGAAATTTTCAATATGCTCTTAGATTGTCGTAGAACTAGTTCGGTCAATCGAGGGTCTTTTTTACAAGATTTCGCCAACCGTTTGGCTGTGGAAGACGGAGACAATGAACTCAAGCATACTATTTGCCCCTCAGCTTTAGAAACTATTTTCTGCGCTATGAGTATAATGTCTCCATCTTCAAGTAGTATGTTATAAGAAAGTAACGATTGCAGAATTATTTTGTAAAGCTTGTCCCCGGGTTTGACATCTCTCAAAATTACAACAGGAATTACCCTTATCTCTCGTCCTAGTTGCATTGTGTTATTATACTAAATTCTGCAAATAATTATCTACGGCCTGTGTTCCTCACTGTGCGCTGGCTAGCACCTTGTTCCCAAACTTTTTCTCCAGCAAACTTAGTAGCAAGGACAAGTCTCGAATTTCCAACACCGCGTCTGATTTCTCTTTGACCTTCTCGACTGGACAAAAGCCGACCGCATATCCTGCGATGTCAAATAGACTCAAATCATTTGCTCCATCCACTACCGCTACGGTCTCAGATCTACTAACTCCCCAGTTCCTTATTGCCGGTAAAACCGCCGCGGCCTTGTCAGAGGTTACGTTCATCTTTAAGCCTGTTAGAAAGCCATTTTCAAAAACCAGCTCGTTACGAAACACACTATCTAACCCAAGTTCTCCTTTTAGTCTATCAGTGATTATTGAGAATCCTCCAGACACTGCTATCATTTTCCAGCCTGCTCTCTTAAGCGAAAAGCAAAGATCTTTTGCACCTGGCATAATTTCAAGATTCTCGCCAATTCTTTTGGCATCCTCGTAACTTATGCCTTTCAGTGCAGAAATTCTTTTTTTGAGACCTTCTTCCCAATTTATTTCTCCTCGAATACCTTGCTTTGTTATCCTCCAAATTTCTTTCTCCTTTTCTGGGCCCATAACCTGAGACAGAACAGGTAGGTATTCTGCGTTAAGCAGAACACCCTCGACATCGAATATCACCAACATTACTAAGAGCTACGGATTCCTGACGTCATGTATTGTATATTAAGTTTGTTTAATAGAAAGCTGGTAGGATTTTATAATAGGACTTGCGTTCATAAATCTGTCTGCACCTGGTAGTGTTGCCTTATAACTTTGAAAGTGAGATTAAAATTTAGTCGTGCAGTAGCAAATCCTTGCTTGACAAGTACAGCAAGGGTGATATACTGCTACTGTGTAATGTGCTAACCAATGAGCGAAAGCGTACAGACCAAATACACTGTACTTGTCAAGCAAGTAGAAAAACCAATCAAGATGTCCGATGAAGCGAAAGCAGAGTTGCGTAGCATAGGTATGATGGATGACAAAGGCAAACTGAAGCTAAAAGGAGTCAGCCCCAAGATGCTCAAAAGGATTAAGCTGGAAGCAGTAGACTGCCCGGTTCTTAACCAAGAGATCGGATTTATTCAGTGCTACGTTTGCAAGAATTTTAATAATAGAATCACAGGCCAAGTAAACTGCAGAGGAGAACCTCTCTAAATACAGGCATTCTAATTAACCGTATTTAAAATTGTGACAGTATTGGAAGACAATAAATCAATCGGGATATCAGTAAAAAAGACTCAGGATTTCTCAGAATGGTATATCCAGGCTCTAACAAAGAGCGAGCTAATAGATTACGCACCTGTCAAGGGTTTCATAGTTCTACGCCCATATGGGTACAAGATATGGAGCATTATAAGTAAAATTGTAGATGAGAAATTAACACAATCCGGCCATGAAAATGGATTTCTTCCTCTATTGATCCCTGAAAGCATTTTAGCAAAAGAAAAAAAACACTTCTCAGGACTTAATCCAGAAGTTTATTGGGTGACTGCCGCAGGAGATGAACAGTTATCAGAGAAGCTGGCTTTGAGACCTACCTCTGAAGCTATTGCTTACTCGACCTTTTCGAACTGGGTAAAGAGCTACAGAGACCTGCCTCTCAAGATGAATTTCTGGAACAGTGCCTTGCGAGCAGATATTAAGGGCACAAAACCTCTCATTAGGAATTCAGAATTCCTCTGGCAGGAAGGACATACTGTTCACACAAGCGAAGCAGATGCAAGAAACGAATCCGAAGGTATTCTGGAAATATATCGGGAGGTTATAGAGCGGTACTTGGCTATACCTTGTATAGGAGGCTACAAAAGTGAAAAAGAAAAATTTGTAGGTGCAGAGGATACTCTGACACTTGAGAGTATGATGAGTGATGGGAAAGCCTTACAGATGGCAACATCACATAATCTTGGCCAAAATTTTTCGAAGAGCTTTGATATAACGTATCTGGGTAGTGATAACAAGGAGCATTTTGTTTGGCAGACCTCTTGGGGACTTTCCTGGCGTCTCATTGGGGCCATGGTTATGGCTCATGGAGATGACAAGGGATTGGTCATTCCTCCTAGAGTAGCTCCGATCCAGGTAATTATTGTTCCAATATTCAAGAACGATGATGCTCTCCGCATAAAAAAAGCCGCAAGTGATGTCAGAATTACTTTGGAAAAGGTAGGTTTGAGAGTACATACAGATGAACGAGACGAATACACTTCAGGTTGGAAATTTAATGAATGGGAATTAAAGGGCGTCCCTTTGAGGATCAATATTGGCAAAAGAGACATCGAAAATGGAACCGTAGAACTAGTAAGGAGAGACACAATGAACAAAGTCTCCGTGAAATGCGAGGATTTAAACTCAAATGTGGCTGATTTGCTAGCGAAGATTCAGGACAATTTATTTGCGCAGGCTAGGCTCACCCTAAACAAGAGTATCTCAAATGCTTCTAGCCTAGATGAGTTAAGATCCATTATAGACAAGAGAGGTGGCTTTGTTTTTTGTGGGTGGTGCCAAGACCAAGAGTGTGAACTTAAGATTAAGGAGTTAACTGGCGCAGATATTCGAGTTATCCCCTTTGACACCCAAGATTTAGGAAAATTTCCGAATTGTATCTATTGCAATAAAAAAGCAATATGTGTAGCTGTCTTTGCTCACGCTTATTAATCTCCGTTTTACAATTTGGAAATGGAAAGACCCTAGTATTATTAATCTTATATATTTGGATGGGAAAATGGGCATGGTAGTCTCACTGTTGGCCTCAACTAGATTTAGGGTTGAAGGTTAGTCGTAAGATATAGTCGAAGAGTAGAACATATATGGCGTTACTGTATATGAGAACTGAAACCTTTATCAGTATCCAAAGTCCACTTGTTCGGTCTGATGACTCAATGCTAGAGGACATAGCGGTGTAATAAGGCATAGACTAGGTGTTTCTGAAATGTGCTGATAGTCCTACAACCAGCTAAGTAGCGTAATAAGCTATGATACAGCGACTTCATAACACTAGATATATAGGTCTACTATCATTTAACATGCTTGGTTAGCTTCGGAGAGATCTTCGAACTCTTTAATGGATTTGGCTACATAGGGGTATTCTTGGTAAGCTTTATTGCAAGCGTAATCGTATTTATTCCCCTTCCGTACTTTCCGGTGCTCATTACTGCTACGCTAGACAGAACTCTCGATCCTCATATCATTGCGCTGTCCAGTGCAATAGGTGCAGTTGCAGGAAAAATGATAATATTTTATGGCAGCTATTATGGTAGAAGGGTTCTCAGCAATAGAACAAAAAAGAGGATTTTGCCTTTGCAGAAACTCGCGAGCAGATATGGTTGGATAGGAGCATTCGTCGCAGCTTCAACTCCTGTACCTGATGATTTAATCTATATTCCATTGGGATTGGCTAAGTACAAGCCCTGGAAATTTGCTACTGCCGTATTTGCTGGTAAATTATTATTAAACGAGTTGATAGTTTCAGGCACTATAGTCTTTGGGAGGCCATTCGTGGAAATGCTCTCGTCCGGTGATATAGACCCACTATACCTTGTGCTGGGGATTGTAGCGAGTGCTGCAGTCTTGGGATTGTTAATATATCTTTCTCTGAAGATGGATTGGTCAAAGATTATTGGGAAGTGGTTCCCCTGGACTCTTAATGAGACCGATGCAGACAGAGAGAAAAGAGACTCAGACCAACGCTAGCACTACTGGACTGCTTAAACGTCAGATTGTTAAGAACACTGATAAATCTACATGTTTGGGAGCTTTCTCTTGAATTTAAGTTTCATTAGAGGTCAGCAGTAAAGCATGTTAGCCTTTAATTTTTAGCCTCTATCATTTTTATAACCTTTCGTCAAGTGAAAAATGTGGTTCCGTTAGAAATTCTTAAGGAGGCATGTATGAATGTTTATGATATCACACGAAACCTCATTGGAACTGCGGAAGGCAACCAGAAACTTGGCCTAGGAGCGGGGGGCGACTGGTCAAGGAAAATGGATGTAGAGGCAGAAGAGACTATAATTAGAAGCATCAAGAAACATGGCTTGTCTCCCACATTTATCGGGGAGGAGTGCGGACTGATCTCTGGACACGAAGGTTATCTAGTAATTGATCCCATTGATGGAACAACAAACGCCTCTGTTGGACTACCTTTCTATTGCTGCTCTTTGGCCTATGCAGAGGACAACAAGCTAAGTTCTGTAACCCAGGCGGCTATATTGGACCTCCATAGAGGAGACATTTATACAGCTTCAAGAAATAAAGGAGCTTGGTTTAATGATACGAAAATTCGTCAGCCTCATAAAAAACTACAAGAAGATGAATTAATAATAGGCATAAATCTATCAGGGATATCGTCAAATGAGTTGTACATTTTTTCTAAAATCATTGTAATTGCAAATCACGTAAGGCTATTTGGTGCCAATGCTCTTGAGCTTTGTTACCTAGCACAGGGATCTCTGGACGCGTACCTTGACTTCCGCGGCAGGATTAGGGCAACAGATATGGCTGCCGCTTATTTGATAGTGAAAGAGGCAGGTGGGTACTTTTATTCTCCACAAGGACAGAATCTAGATGCAGAACTGGGGGTAAATTCGAGAATGTCATATATTGCTTTCAGTAATGACAATATGTACGACCTAATTTTTGATGCTCTTCGTGGATAAATAATAATGGCTTTAGAAGCGCCCGGGCCGGGATTCGAACCCGGGTCGAAGGAGTGACAGTCCCCCATACTAGACCGGACTTTACGGTACGAGTTGCCCTGAAATACCGCTATACTACCCGGGCGCGTTTACATCAGCACATTCAAGAGCATTAAAATGTTTTGTTAACCTACCATCTGAAACCGTGTATAAAATTAAATTGCGCTCCAATTGCCCTATATTAGCTAGGGCCCGTAGCTCAGCCAGGTAGAGTACCGGACTTTTATCGAGCGAAGAGATCCGGCTGTCTCGGGTTCGAATCCCGACGGGCCCGTGCCGATACTAGTGCTTTTTAGCAGGTTCTGCGAAGTAAAAGGTGAATAAGAGTCTACTATCATCCACAGTCTGAGCTCCAGAGGGAGAGTAAATTGCGACTATCTATCTCGTAACAGAGGTATGCTAAGCATACCGTTTTGGTGGGGTGCTGCGTAAAGTAGTCACTGCAGACATTTCAAAGTCACTGATGAGTTGCTTCAAGATTCAATTAATACTATCCCACTCCGACTACAATTCTGTTAAGAGCTAACAAAATCCTGGCAGACATGAAGTATGAACTTTGTCACTTATCTTCGGAAATTACTTCAAATGAACCGCTACAACATTTACTTACGTGACAAAGGAGATATTACTAAACGCGGCATATAATATATTCAACTTAATGGCACACTGACTGGTTTGTATAAACCAAAAATCTATTGAATCATGCAAGGTAGCACAAATCCCAGCTATTTCGCTGCGTTAAATAAGTTTTATGACTTGAACCTTACCGTTATTTGCTGTTACTATTATTCTATCGGAGTTCATTTCCCCTGATTCAGGATTGACAAAAACAGATGAAAACGGATCCATGTTACCAATACTTTGAATTTTTCCCTGCTCTCCAAATTGTACAGTAACACCATTTAATGTATAAAAGTTATTATTGTTAACTTTTATACTGACGGAATCTACTAGCCCACCGCGTTCTACAACCTCTATGCTTAATCCTGCCCTTGGAATAAATACTGATAAGACAACTACTGCAACTACAATAAATCCCCCTAAAATTATGAACTTGCCAATCCTAATCCAATTTTTTCTTTTCTTAGGATAGGTTCCAAATGAGTCTCCATACTGATCTTCCCATCGACCCATACTACTAGCATCTTCGTGATCTTTTGTTTTATAGATTGTGCAGCAGTTATATCCGTGATAGGTGACAGCAAACATGGTAACGGCTTCAGCAAGATTATTAGGAGCGTAATATTCATGAATCTGGAATCAACAGTACTTATAAATGATGTATCAGAGCTGGGAAGAAAGTAAGGCAGTGTAACATTGCCTACACCTGATAGTGAGTCAGGCCAGATTTATGAAACTGAGCGTTTAAGACTGCCTATAAAACCTAATTTTCTTGTGACCCTTGGAGTAAGTTCTAGATTTGTATTCAGGGCAGAACTGGTTGATTCCCGCAGATTCATGAAAAAGCAAATCCTCAAAACCAAACCCCAAAACGTGTAGATATGTCGTACGTAAAACAATTCTCAAATGCATAATGTGTAGAGCATCAGGTTTGTTTAGTCAAGCCCTTGGTTTATTTCTCTTGCGCCTTTCAGCTTTGGCGTGCTTCTTACTTCCGGACCTCTTTGCGCTGAAAGCATCTGTCTTGTTTCCTCGACGATGAGCCATCATCTAGTTAACTAAATCCTGAGAAATATATCTCTATGTGCTCCTTATAGTTATCTTTCTAGGAATGAACCTTGCTGCTCTATTTCGTTGTAGCGTGCCACCTTTCAAATACGAAATCTGATCCTGTTAACTCCCCCTCTCCTCCTAGGACCTCCTTATATTAATATAACTAGTTGATAAGAACCTGTGAATATGATAGATAAAAGGACGTCTGTTCCAGAGAATGAATCAGATGGCATTACAAATGATAACATGACATCACAAACTTCAACAGCATCTTCTACTACCATCGTAGACCTAGAGATTCAAGATATTGAAGGTGTTGGACCCACTACAGCCAGAAAGCTCAAAGAAGCAGGGATTGTTTCTGTGATGGATCTTGCGGTAGCAAGTGCTGAGGAATTGGCAGTTGATATCAATTCTTCAAAAGAAACTGCGGCGACATTTATAATGGCAGCTCAGCGACTGCTACGGGAGTCTAATATTCTAGAAAAAGAATTTGTAACTGCTGAATCTGCTCTTGAGAAAAGGAAATCATTGATGAGATGTTCTACCGGCTCTCGAGCTTTAGATGAGCTGTTGTTAGGGGGTATAGAGACACAGGCTGTTACAGAATTTTATGGAGAGTTTGGCTCAGGTAAATCTCAAATATGTCATACCCTATGTGCGATAGCACCTCAACCAAATGAAGTTGGTGGACTGAACGGAGGGGTAATCTACATAGATACCGAGGGAACATTTAGGCCTGAAAGACTCAATCAGATAGCAAGAGCAAGAGAACTTGAGTCTTCCCAGGTTCTGAAGAATGTGGCTGTATGCAAAGTTTACAACAGTTCTCATCTGGAACTTATAATCAAAGAACTTGGTAAATACGTCAATGACTTTAATGCAAAGTTAGTCATTATAGATAGCATTATTTCTTTACATAGAGCAGAATTTGCTGGCAGGGGAACACTTGCAGATAGGCAACAGAGATTAAACAGTTTACTGCATAAGGTCATCAGACTTGCAGAAATATTCAACATAGCTATTGTCATAACAAATCAAGTACAATCTTCTCCTGATACATTCTTTGGAGATCCTACAAAAGCAGCAGGCGGAAATGTATTGGGTCATGCTTCAACTTATAGAATATATCTTAGAAAGTCGGGTGAAAACAGGACAGCAAAGATGATAGATTCTCCATATCATCCATATTCTGACGCCAAATTTACTCTGAATGAAAAAGGAACAGATGATTTAGATGATGAGCTATCCTCCCTCAAGAAAAGAAATAGAAAAACTGGAGAACAGGAATAGTACAATCCAACCAACAGGAGACACTTTTCTCCACGCTTAATTTTTTCTTTTATATTTTCTCCAAAGGTCAACCCCAGCCCTATTTTATAACAAGGACGAGATTCACCCTCTTAATATGGATAGACAAATGTCACATTCTCTGCATTATTTCCTGCCAGCCTAATGATGACATCCATTACCGTTACTTCAAAATATATTTTTTCATATGAATTACAGGAAGTCAAAATACCAGTGAGTAGGAGTATTAAATGATTGTGTTTGAGCCAGACCATGAATCTACCTTAAATCATTTATTTTATTTAGGCTTGGTCTTAAATATACGACCACCAACACCTTTAGTCGCATATGCTTCCATTTCGTAACTTAGCCGCTTGGATAGATCTAGAGTTTCCTGCCTGCGCTGTGCCATTTCAGCATTATAGCTTCCCAAGACTTTGTTGGAAGCTTGTTCATCTATTTTGTTCAGAACAACTGATTCTCTTAGCTCGGCAACATGATGTAGGACCCTATTATATCTATCTACAGTTATATCAAGTCTAAGCATGGTGTACTGGGAATTGGAAGATACGTCCCAAAACAATGGAGAGGATATCGCGGTTTTTAGAGCACTGTTAGACAGTTCTGGTTGAATTAAACTATTACTGCTATTGTTGTTATCGGTCCCTGATTCATCTATCAACCGAGCATTTTCTGTCAACTCTCGGCGGATATGGTCGGATAAATGAGCCAAGCTGCTTTTATGCTTTCGACCTTCTCTCGCCGCATTAATCCAGTATAGGATTATAAATGCAATTATTAATGCCGCCACCGCTGCCAAGGCCGCGACGGCGGCACTCATAGTGGGGACTATAGCTGCTGCGATCTCATCCATCTTGCCACTAATATCTTGTAGTTTTGTGTCTATCCTGTCTTCCACCACATCAACTACCCTCTCCGTTGCCTCGCTTAGATTTGCGCTTAAAATATCTAGATCTCCTAGTCTGGTAAGTAGACCTCCACCTGTATTGTTCTGGCTTTGTTGAATCGAAGACTGTGCATCGACGTTTGCAACGGAATATGCAAACAAAATGCATGAACAAATCACAGATAGATAAATTAAACTATTTCTTGTAAATGGTAACTTTACAACATATCTATCAATTCTTAAGGAATTTATCATAATGCAACAAGACCTAAATATTCTAACAATTTATACTTATTGGTTTTCCAGATTAGACGCCTAAACTTCAGAAATGAATCATGCATAAGCAAGGACATTCGTTAGATGTCTTCGAGGAAAATAGCTACCGAGTAAATCTCGGTGGACGCCGGTTTTCTCTTCTTCTATCTATAATAACAAATACAATGCCCACTATCATCGTTATTATGCCTATGATAAATAGGATAGATCCGATGAGTAGGCCGTTCATTACGCTTAGGTCGACTTGACCATTCTCATCTACAATTGGTATGTAGCCAAAGATCCCATCAACATTAACAGAACGGGCACCTTGGTTTGAAATTGTAAGCGTAAACTCCCCAACGGAATTGACTTTGAACGTAGTAGTGAACTCTTTCGAAAATACATTTGTGTCTACTACTCTGTCTCTTGGATCTAGGACTGTCTCTCTAAGTATGGGATTTTCTGAATCAGGCTCAATAGATTCAGAGAATAAAATCAGCGATAGAGGGCGCGAGATGTCATCGACGTGCAATGTTACATCTACAGAATTAGAAGGTTCAATAACTGTTTGACCAATAATCGTATTTTCCTGCAGGAACTGTCCTGCAAAAGAGCCAGCCCACATGGCAGATATTAGGATCCCCGCGACTAGTAGTATACCACCGGAAATTAGAATAAGGTATCCGCGCTTTAGTATCATCTTATCACCGCTATTATGAAATTGTATTATGTTCACTATTATTTTCTGCTTCTAAGCCCGCCTTAAGGGTAAACGTTATGTCTCTATCATCATCTACGGTTAGAACACGTTTGCTTGTTCTAGATGAAATGGAAATGGAGTCCTTGCAACATTGACTATATTCATGAATTCCACTACTTTGACTTTTGATTATTTCTATCTCGGTCCTTTTTATTAAAAACCTAATAGATAACTGTTACGTATGTGGCAACTACTTCGACCAGATCTGTATGTCTTTAGTGACCAAACATTACAAGTGATGTCAGAACCGGCCGCTCGATATATAATTCACAGCAATCAAAAAAATGTGTAAGAGTATATCTCGTCGTTATTCGGGTAGGATCCTTGCTGCTTGGGTTTCTGTCGGTTCTTCTTCTTTTAGAAATAAATCTACGATTTCCGGCCTTAAGGCAGGTGAGTTATTTCCTGTATGACAGATCAAGTTAGAATCTTTGATAATTAGAGCACAAGCTTTGTATTCTTCCCCGTTTTTAACAGTTATGTTAGGAAATGTTGCAACATACTCTATAATCCCACCAGTGCCCTTGGTATTTACAGAATTGACGTATGTCTTAGCATCATCAAATAGCTTTACTCTTGATTCACCATTTACACTTACAATTGTGACAATGTCTCCGCTATTGTGGTCTAAACCCTGCACAGTCACAATTACTTTGAATATATCTTCTTTCAGCAGTTCAGAGGAAGTAGCTTTCTGTGCGAGTACATCTGAAGTGGTATCGAGTAATGTTATTGCGATAAACCCAAGCACAGACGATG
>CAYTQD010000052.1:0-11095 GCA_964439995.1 uncultured Nitrososphaeraceae archaeon | reverse complement strand
TTGGATGATTATTCAACAATAGTTGTGGTTGCCAATTTGGCTGGAAGATGTGGCTCTGCAATTGCGCCGCTTGTAAGTAAGATCTCAAAGGAGAATCCCTCTAGGACAGTCATATCTTTTGTCATAATGCCATTCAGGTTTGAAAAAGACAGGATATTCCAGGCTGGTGTTTCGCTGAGGCGCTTGAGGGAATTCTCTGATGCAACAGTAGTCGTTGATAATGATGCTTTATTGAGTAACAACCCTGAGCTTTCTCTTAGGGAATGCTATGAAATTACAAACAATGCACTTTGTGAGGTTATTTCGATGATTACAGACACTACTATTCGAAATTCCTTAAGTCTATTGTGCACAGGCAGGCAGGAGAGCACATCAGCAGAGTCACGTGTCAAGGACTGCCTTGCGATGCTTTATGAAAACGCGGACTCTACATCGATTCGAAAGGCCACTCTTTATCTGATGGGTGGGACGGAGCTTTCAGTTGGCACAGTGAATTGTATTGCAAATATCCTTCAAGAAATCTTTAAGCAAGAGGAGGTAATCGACCTGTCCCTTACGACGCATAGTTCGCAGGAACTCAAAGTATATTTACTTGCAGCTGTTCACCAAACGACTCGATTCGATAAATACGATCCTCTAGCGGAAGTGATCCCCCGAGAAAATATGCTGGACTGGGAAGAAATGGAGTCCACTGCAGAGATTGAAACTGCAATTCCTAACCTAGAATAATCCTTACGTGTTCAGAATATCCTTAAAGGACCGAGTGCTTTCCACTCTGCTCGGTTTTTCTTCCCTCTTTTGATTTGGCTTTTGTTTTCTTCTCTACTTTTTTTGTTCCGGCTAGTTCTTTTTCTTTAGTTTCTTCATGTTCTTCCTTAGTATCCTTTTCTGTACCTGATAACGTTTCATGTTCTGGGGTTGGGGTGGCTAGCTCTTCACTAGTACTCTCGCTACCTTCCTTCTTAGCTTCTTCGTAAGGAGAAACTACAACTGTCTCATACTCATCCTTAGTCATCCGTACCCGCAATCTTCTGGGTGGATGCGCCCTTCCTCTCTTCCAAACATGTCTATTTAATTCTTGATCTAACTTGACGTCGTTGCTCTTCATATGCTTTTTGGCAAACTCCCTTATCATATTCACCACTCTGTCAGTCCTTCTATACCTGGGAGTTAACTTAGCCTTCCCTAGATTAATTGTGTAAATCTGGGATAAACTCTCATCTGATGACGCCATTTAAATGCCCTCCCTTGGATTATTAGTGACACTATGTCTATCCCACATTCACGTCGGACCTCCGCCATAGCCTTCTCTTGGGATTAGTTCTCACATGTCTATGAGTACGTATGATAACCCACGCTGGTACTGGTTGATTCTGTTTGGTACGACTTAGAAGTCTTTTCTTTCTGGACGTGTTTTTCCTGGCAGCCATAGCAAGACGAAACTTGTATTTTACCTATTTTTAAGTGTTCTTTAAAATTTCGTGTTAACAACATAGTTTTCAGTCCAAATTCTATCCTCTATGTATTCCAATTAGCGAATAAGTTTTTATTCCATCAAAACAAAGTCGTTTCGTTGTTATTGCCTGAGCGATGTTCATATACGGAGGGGAGTAACCACTGTCAATTTCCTCCGTCCGAGGTGATTTCCGTCTTAGCGGACGGAGTTGAATATATGGTCGGAGTTGTATGTTCTAAACACAAGGAAGCAATAGAGGGCCGAACAAAAGATCAGTCACAGATCATAAATGGTAATATCAAATTTCAAGATATAAAGATGGTTACCACAAACTGCACGAAGGTATTTTAATTAACTTGCGAAGATTCGAAGCTAACATACTGTAAATCTGAAAAGTGTTCGTATATGGCAATTCCACACGTTGGAGGAGAACCCTACCCATTCTGGATAAATAGGTTTATGCCCCCCAACCACTCAAGCTAAGGCGACATTTTTGTCCTAAATAGATACCAATATGTGGTAACAAAATTACATCTATAGTTGTGGCAGGTTGTTACCCTTCTTCCATAGCTCGTTTATAAGCCTCCTCGTTACAACGGAAATTTCTTTCCATTGATGTTGATGTGTTCCTAGCCGGTACCATGAAAAGATACAACCTTATGGTTTATTCATCTCTTTATAAGTATTATAAGGAGTGTACATAATATATATGCCCAGATGAAAATATATTTCTACTTATCTTTTTTACAACATGAATTTTCTATAATTCATTCCATGTAACCTTATGTTGATTATCCAGGGTCGAGGACCAATAAAAAAGTGGGTGCTGTCGTGATAATAGCTAAGTTGAACGAATACTATAAAATGAGTAACATAGCTTACCTCTACTATAGATCTCGGAGCACATGATAGAAAGGTAGAAAGGTAGAAAAATGGACTTACTTGATAAACATATATTATCTTCACTTTACCTTAATTTACTTGTACCAGAAAAACCGTCGTATGATAGAGTTTGGTTTAGCTGTCACGTTCCAAGAAAGGTATACGAACAGAAAATAGAGGAGCTTTCCAAAAAGGGACTCGTTGAAAGAAACGATGGGCCTAAAATTTCCTTTATTGGAAGAGATGCCATAAAGGTAGTTTTGGTGGGAGGTGTTTTTGATTTAATTCACCCAGGCCATATTCACACACTTAAAGCAGCCAAATCGCATGGTGACGTGTTGGTGGTGGTAATTGCTAGAACTGCTACTGCATTGAAAATACAAAGTGAAAGAAAAATCTTCCATAATGAACAACTTAGGCAGGAATTGGTTTCTTCACTGAACTTTGTTGATCTTGCAATTATAGGTAGAGAGGGAACTCTGTATGATACGGTTGAGTATGTAAAGCCAGACATTATCGCACTAGGATATGATCAGGCTCACACCGAAAAAGACATAGCTCAAAATTGCGCTATGCGGAAATTAAATGTGAGAGTAATCAGACTGAACACACCTTTGCCGGTGTCCAAAAGTTCAAAGATTAAACATGACTTAGGGGAGTCATTTTACAGTACTTAACCCCATATAAGGGATCCTTGTTCTTACCGAAACATAATCACCATTTTTTATCTTAGTGCTCCCTTTGATAGAGACAGGGGCGATAATTTCTATCGTGCCGCCGTCATGGTGTGTACGTTCCAGGATAAGCAGCGCAGCCTCCTTGACAAGCCCGTCATTAAACTCTGCTGGGTAGCACTTTACCCATCCGTAAGTTCTAAGTTTATCGGAAAACCCATCAATAAAGATCGAAGGATACGCATTCAAATCCCGTCTCATATGCAAGGAAACAGGATCTGAAAGTTCAATATTTAAGGTCCCTGGATAGGGAGAGTAACCGAGCTTTTGCCTAAATTGCTTACGATAGCCCTCCAGCGACATATAGTAGGCCCCTTCTCCCATTCCTGAAACGACACGACCTTCCAACGTAATGATCCTGCCATTGTTTGACTCTATTGAGGATCTTAATTTGTCATAAAAATTGGCAACTTGCAAATAGCCCTTATCAGTAATCTTAATTCTAACTGAATGCCCTCTCCTGATTCGATCTATATATCCCAGAGACTCCAGCTCAAGAAGCTGCTTCGATGCAGATTGCTGAGATTTGTTAATCATTATGCTTAATTGCGATGTCGTGAGTTCTACATAGCTATAGCGACCTCCTACCAAGAGGAGGTGAAGCATTGTCGGCAAGTGTTGAAGCTTGAGAGCCAATTGAAAACTAATTGACAGCGCCCATATCGTTAAAAGTACGTACTTTGATTTCCGATGTTTTCCTAAGCTCACCTGTTCTATGCCCTACAACGTACTCAATTCCAACCTTATCAGCTGCATCTACTAGTCTCTGTGTAATTATACCATCTAATACCAGGATTTTAGCCCCTTCTGTCACGTTGAGTCTTTTTATTAGATCGGAAACTGGCAGCTTAAGTATCGTTCTCAGTGAAGTGTCGAGAATCACAGCCTCCAGAGTTTCGTTAATCTGTGGATATAACTCCTTTACAGCAGATAAAACCTGGGGGCGATCGTCAGTCTTCTGACTAGAAAGCATCGGCTGATTCACAGTCTGATGAAGGTCTTGAGACTCCCTCTTTTCCCTTCTGTGCTGCGATCTCAATTCAGCGTTAGATGTCTGGCCCTCAGCTATCTGCTGCCGAGGCGAAACCATCTCATCCCTCTGACCTGCAGTCGCTGTTGATCCCGCACCCTTCAGTATCTCGGTTATTTCAAGGGGAGTTAGCTCCTCAACCTCTGTGCCTGCGGGGGCTCTCAGTACTTTATGTATTGGTACAAGCCCCTGCAACTCCTTGAGTATCAAGTCGCCAGCTCTATCACCATCTATAAATGCTACGATGTTTTTACCTTCTGTGAGTTTGATTATTGTCTCATCGATTTTTGCACCCTCAATAGCAATTGAATTATCGAAACCAGCACGGAGTAAGTTAATAACATCGGCCCGTCCCTCCACTAAAATTATCCAGTCGGAGTCGAAAACGCCTGTTCCGCAGGAGAGTTGTGCTTTGCCGAATGCGGTAAGCCGCCCAGGCTTGCTGGCGTCATACACATCTTTTAGCATCTCTTCTCCCTCGCTAATAGTCTTTGTAGCCCATTCCTGAACTATCCTTTTGGCACGGTCGACTATGATCCTTTTCTTTATCGCTCGGATATCGTCTATCCCCACAAGATAAAATTTCGCTTGGAAGGGTCCTACTTTATCAATGCTTTCGATAGCAGCAGCTATCAGAGCCGCTGTCGAAATGTCTGTGCTCATGGGGATCAACGCGTCCCCTCTAGCCGTGTTTGACTTAGAATCTACGTTTACCTCTATCCTACCAACTTTAGATACTTTCTGCAATTCATTTAGGTTCATTTCTGGACCAAGCAGGCCCTCTGTTTGACCAAAGATAGCGCCTATGATATCTGCTTTTTCAACGAGACCATCGACTTCGAATCTGAGTTTAACGTGATATTTAACAATACCTGTACTAGGCAACCTCATTACCTCATATACTATTATTAAGGGTACAGACTTTTTGCTAGAATATAAGTGCTTGGACTTTTGTCTCCATTTGAAGCTGGGAGCCTTAATGTTAATTCACATGTATATGTACAGGTCCCTCCTAGGTCCCGTAAAGCCTGACACAAGTGGAGCATATGAAACCAGGTCCTCAACATGCCTAATTTTACCATTCGAAATCTTGGCTAAGATTTTCTTGTAAAACAGACTAACGTTTCCGCCCCTTGACTGTAAATGTGTGAGGAGTTTCCTTGTAAGAAATTTGCCAGTTCTATCCATATCTAGCAGCAAAATTATCTTTTTGTCATCAAGAGACAGGCTATCAACAAAATCGTTTATCCCCTTATAACGGTTCAGTACTGTAATTTCTCCTGTGCATCCAACTCGAATAAGGGCCTCTAAGTCGCGTTTACCTTCGACCACGATAACTGAACCGTTTTCTGACTCGATATTAAGTCTATCAACAAAGATACGTAATCCAGCTATAGTGGCCTCGTCGGTAGGTCGGTACCCCATGATATAGAACTTATCGGATTTGACAGAATTTAACAATTTTCCTTTTTCTCTGGTAGGCATAGCCCATGGCTAATTTGGGCTATAACTGCCCCCTTCGCTACTTACATGAGAATATGATTTGAATTTTAAGGCTGGCAAGCAAAACTTAAAATTTTCTTTGCTACTGCCAATACTTGACGTTGGAACCAAGCGCATTCCAGATGAATATTGGAGCATCTGAATGGGGCATTATTATCCTTATAGTCGTGATCCTTTTTTTAGGATCGAACAGACTTTCGGGACTAGCCAGACATCTTGGTCAAGCAGTCGGAGAATATGATAAGGCTAGGGAAATGATCCAGAACGAGAAAAATAAATTCAATTTCGGCGGTTCAAACATCGTGTCACCGGTGCCACAAATCAAAGGTCCTATTGGCTCTGAGAGAGAGAAACTGACGACAATAGCAAAGGCACTGGGTATCAAGGATGATGGGTTAACCGAAGAGGAGTTACGCTTTTTAATTTCACGAAAGATACGACATCTCTGAAGTCTTTGTCGGGTTGTTCACGATACGGACAACTCCTTAGTATCAATGATCTATTACGATGGCCGTAAAATTCACAGTGGGAGTCGCAATTAATTCACACTTATTTAACACTTAAATAAGCAAGAATTTTCCTGAATAATGATGTCCGCGTCGATAGGTAATAGTTTAAATCCTTTTGACATAGCCTTAAAGCAACTTGAAGAGGCTGCCAAAATAGTCGGGGTCGAAAAGGGAGTACTCGAGGTTCTGGCACAGCCGAAACGTGTTCTTACTGTATCCCTCCCGACCCGTATGGACAATAATGATATCAAGGTTTTCACCGGATTCAGGTCACAACATAATGATGCACTAGGGCCTTTTAAGGGAGGGATAAGATATCATCCTCAGGTAACTATCGATGAAGTGAAGGCGCTTTCTATGTGGATGACTTGGAAGTGTGCCATCGCTGATATACCGTACGGTGGTGGGAAGGGGGGAATTATATGTAATCCTAAGCAGATGTCAGCCGTAGAACTCGAAAGAATGACTAGGCGCTATGCCTATGCGATATCAGATATAATAGGCCCACACAAAGATATTCCTGCTCCGGATGTGTATACTGGCGGTAAAGAGATGGCCTGGATTATGGATACCTACTCTGCCCTAAAGGGTAATTTCGTTCAGCCTGAAGTTATAACAGGAAAGCCCATAGCGATAGGTGGATCCTTAGGGAGGAATGAAGCTACGGGGAGAGGATTGTGTTTCACCGTCAGAGAGGCCGTAAAAAAAATAGGGATCAACCTGCACGCTTCCTCGGCCGCAGTGCAGGGTTTCGGAAATGCCGGCCAGTTCGCTGCCCAGCTTCTTGAGGAAATGGGCGTAAAGATTGTGGCTGTATCTGACTCACAAGGAGGGATTTATAACAAGGACGGTGTATCGGTTGGCTCGGCTAGGACACACAAAGAGAAGACTGGTTCAGTAGTTGGATTTCCCGGATCAAAATCTATTTCTAATGAAGAGATCCTTCTAACAGATTGCACGATCCTGGTGCCTGCGGCTCTAGAGAATCAGATCACTAAGGAAAACGCAGGCAAAGTTTTGGCAAAACTGGTGGCTGAAGCCGCAAATGGTCCTACAACCACTGATGCAGACGAGATGCTCTATAGGAACAAGACGTTGGTTATTCCTGATGTGCTCGCAAACGCAGGAGGAGTTATAGTTTCATATTTTGAATGGCTACAGAATCTCAGAAGAGAATATTGGACCGAAAATCAGGTCAATGCCATGCTAGAAGAAAAGATGACTAGAGCTTTTTCAGATGTCTACGAAACCCACGAGAGACACCAGGTAAACATGCGCAAAGCAAGTATAGCCTTGGCCGTTGGCAGAGTAACTGAAGCAATGAAAATAAGGGGTCTCTGGCCTTGAGCCTAACTCAGAGAACTAGCTGAAAGTAGCTTTTAGTCGGTAGAAAATGAATGTCCACATGAGCAGCTCTTAGTTATATTAGGGTTGTTTATCTTAAAACCTGAGCCCATTAAACTATCTATATAGTCTATGTTGGCACCCTTGAGGTAGTTTTGACTATAACTATCTATCAATACCCTAACTCCGTTCTGCTCCAGTATGTAGTCATCCTCATCTGATTTTTCTTCAAATCCCATCCCGTAAGATAGACCGGAACATCCTCCGCCTGATACATAAACTCGTAGGTACAGATTGTCTTTGCCTTCCTGTTTCATGAATTCAGATACCTTTTCAGCGGCCTTAGGAGTTATCGTCACAATTTGGCTCTGTTCAGCACTTTCCATTACAATTCATTTTACAAATAAATATAATAAGCTTTCCTCGTTCTACGTCTGCACCAATAGAGAAACCCGTGGTTATTTATACTTTGAGCCAGTGAGGCGAGACCACTTGGCAATGGCCCCTGCAGAAGTCACCCACGTAATAACAGAATGGTATACCGGTACGTTTGTATCCTCTACGCGTTGAGAGATCTTTTGAGTGAACGGACCCCCCATTGCTCCCACGAGAATCGGTTTTTTTCGTTGTTTCTGAAAATTCTCAAGAATTTCTACGATGTTCTCTCCTAAAGGATCGTCTTGGAATACAAACCATGGCATTATAATATCCACATTAGGATCATCCATGAATGCCTGAATTGCGAAGCCGTAGTCATCAGCAGTGGCAGAGCCTGTGATGTCGCACGGATTACCAATTACATAAGTAGGGGGGTAACGCTCTCTCAGGTTCCTCATAGTTTTATCGCTAATCTCTGCAACAGCAAGCCCAAGCCTCTCAAAGTTGTCTATTGCAGCGATGACAGGTCCAGCTCCGTTGGTTATCATGGCTACTCTATTCCCATTAGGCACAGGCTGCCACGCAAGTGCTTTTAGAGATCCTGTAAGTTCCTCGTAGCTATCAAGTGATATTATCTTCGCCTGTGATAGCGCCCCTTTAACGATATTATAAGAACCACCCAGAGATCCTGTGTGGGATGCGGCTTGTTTTGCACCCCTAGTAGTTCTACCATTCTTGAAGACTAGTATCGGCTTGTTCTTCTCCAATATCACCTTTTTGGCAGTATTCATGAATTTTCTTCCGTCTCCCAGTCCCTCGACATATAATCCTATCACCTTAGTGTTGGGATCTTCACTAAGGTACCATATCATATCCGCCTCGTCAACATCCGATCTGTTTCCGTATGAGATCATTTTGCTCATTCCAAAGGAATCAGAAGTTTCCATGAATGCAATGCCAACAGTCCCGCTTTGTGATAGAAATGCGACATCTCCCCTCTGTGGCCTTATCATTCGTTCATGACCTTGAAACGCACAATCCAGTCTGTTATCAGCGTTAAACATTCCAATGCAATTAGGCCCTATGATTCTGACCTTCAATTCTGATGATAGCCTTTTTATTTCATTCTCAATTGCTGCTCGGTCACCACCAAGCTCCTTTCCTCCGCCAGAAATGATTACCATGTTGTGGATACCTTTTATTCCGCAGCTCTTGAGTAACTCAGGAACAAATTTTAGGTCAATTGTCACGACTACAACGTCTACTGGATCGTCAATTTCAGCCAAGCTCTTGAATGCTTTAATACCCATAATCTCTTGATATCCCTTTGAATTTACTGGAAATACTTTTCCCTTGTAGTCATGTTTTGCGAGACTCTGCAGGACGGAGTTCCCCACCTTTCCTTCCTCAGGAGATGCTCCAATGAGTGCCACGGATTTAGCATTGAAAAATAGATCCATATAACTCGAATCTGGTTCGGCTTTTGATACTACGTCTTGAGCTGACTTATCTCTTAAGAGAATCTTGGCGTCAACTACGGTGTAATCGTTTGGATAGAGTATTATGGGATTAAAATCAACAGAGTCATAGTAAGGTGCAGCATCTATCCCTAGCTTTCCTATTTTTAGTAGCAAATCAGACAGCATAGCTGTATCAATAGGCTGAGAACCTCTAAAGCCTCTTAACATACTCTTACCTTTTAGATCCTCGATCATCTCTTTAATATCTCCTGACGTTATAGGCAGAACTCGAAACGTAACATCCTTGAATATTTCGGTGTAGATCCCGCCAAGACCGAACATGATTACAGGTCCGAATTGCGGATCGATTTGTAACCCGACGATAATTTCTAATCCTGGGTCGGCCATCTTTTCTAAAATAACGCCCCTTGTGTCATATTTAGATGATAATCTACCATAAATATCATCGAATGCATCCCTGACTTCCTGGTCCGACTTTAATCCGACTTTAACCCCCTTGACATCTGTCTTGTGTAAAATGTCTGGTGATACTATCTTTGCAACTAATGGAAATCCTAATTTTTCTGCTTTATTCATTGCTTCTTGGGAGCTTTTGACAAGAGCGTATGGAGGCACCTTGATTCCGTATTTGGTCAAAATCGCTTTTGCAGATTCCTCAGTGATAACACTATGGTTATCCTTCCTTGCCATATCATATATCTCTCTAACTATGTCTGTCATGAGGACAGCAGAAAAGGTTGTTTGCCTTCTAATTAACTTTACGTGTTGGATTCCTTCAATCCTAAAGATCGCAAGGAAATAAAATTTGAAAGGCCTGTTCATACTTGTCAGCTCAATAGATTAGTTCCTTAAAAAAAATGGCATGCTAGTAAAAATTCTGCATTACTAAAATACAACCTAGGCTTAGCTTCTACTTATGCGCGACGACAATGACTGCAGCGCCTATCAGGCCAGTCTGAAATTTTACTCTTGAAAATCGGCTGCTCAGTATTGCCTGCAGCTCAGAATTTCTGGGCCATTTCTTGTACGTACCATATAGCATCCTAAATTTCAAACCAGTCCGACCAGCTGCAAAGAATGCTATTATCGCCAAGACATATTTCAAGTAGAAGGAAACAAAGGAACGTAGAAGGTTGTTGTCTGGTTTCCCTAGGTCAACTATAACCAAAGACCCGTGTTTGTTTAAGACTCTATAGATCTCACTGATTGCAGTTTCCAGTTCTATCGCATCACGCAATGAGTAACCACACAATACCGCATCAAATGCTTGTTCTCTAAAGGGCAAGTATTCGAAAACTCCAGATGCAAAAGATCGATTTATCGTAGCTGGTAGAAAGGTTCTAGCCCTTGAAAGCATCTTCCAGAGGGGATCATACAGAACCACATCGAAGGACTGGTCTGCTAGCTCAGCTGCAACTCGCGACATATTTCCGAAGCCAGATCCGGCATCTAGAATCTTATTTCCAGGACCAACTTGACCTTCGATTCCTCTCCGTCGATATTTATTTGCCTTTCCCAAAGAGATGGCCATATTTACCTTGTCATAAACAGGAACAACTGAACGTAAAACCCCAGCCACTTCTTTCCAATATTGATATCCCAAGCCGAACAAATTGGCCGATAACTACTGTTTATATGAACTTATTATGGCTTATCCTCTACCGAATAGCAATTCCAACTCAGCGGTACTAGAATAGTGTCTTGTGTATTCTTCTGAGATGTTATGTATTCAACAAGTACACCTTATTTCTGGCTTTACACAGCATGCTCTAAAAAAG